>NZ_ADGX01000030.1 GCF_000177675.1 Parafrankia sp. EUN1f | reverse complement strand
CGACGGTGCACCGAGGGAGCCGTGTACCTGCATCAGGGCGCCACCTTCCTCGTCACCGAGCTCGACCTCGACGACGCGGTCGCTTTCGTCGAGGCAGCTCAACCGGACTGGACGACGGTGGCGCGTGAGCACACCGATATCCGGGTGGTCGAGTCGACGCGGTCGGCGCGGTTCGCTGACGTTGAGATCCACCTCGGCACGGTCGAGGTCACGAATCAGGTGGTCGGATTCCAGCGCCGGCGCCTGGCCACCGGTGAGATCCTCGGGCAGGAACCGCTCGACCTGCCGCCGCGCCAGCTCCGCACCAGGGCCGTCTGGTACACCGTCACCGACGAACTGCTGGCCGCTGCCAACGTGGAACCCGCGGAGGTGCCGGGCGCGGTGCATGCCGCCGAGCACGCGGCGATCGGCCTGCTTCCGCTGTTCGCGACGTGTGACCGGTGGGATATCGGTGGTGTGTCCACCGACCTGCACCCGGACACGGGCCGCACCAGCGTTTTCGTCTACGACGGCCATGCCGGGGGCGCCGGGTTCGCCGAACGCGGGTTCCTGCGGGTGGCCGAATGGCTGAGCGCCACCCGGGATGCGGTCGCCGCCTGTGAATGCCCGGCTGGCTGCCCTTCCTGCGTGCAGTCGCCGAAGTGCGGAAACGGCAACGAACCTCTCGCCAAGGCGGCGGCCGTGCGGCTGCTGGACTCCGTGCTGGCCGCGATGGACGGCGACCGCGGTCAGGTATTGGACCCGCCACAGAAATAGACACCTTCGTGGGTCGGAGGTGCAGCCGACCGTATCGGGGGTAGACCGCCCTCTGTCGGATTCTCAGAGCGGTCTTACTTCCCGTAAACGGCAGGAATGTGGAGGTTTCGGTGGTCACCGTCGGCGTAGTCCTGGTACTTCTGGCGGGCGTTCTCACCGCGGACATCATCCTGGAGAGCTCTGGCCAGACGGAATTGATGATCATGGGGCAGGCGCTGTCCTTTGACGTCTGGGGGCTGTTCGTCCTGGGGGTCTCTACCGGGGTGCTGGCGGTGGCCGGTATCCAGCTCGGGCTGCAGGGTTTCGCCCGTGACAGGCAGCGGCTGAGGGCGCAGCGCCAGCAGGCCAGGGAGCTCACCGCCATGACCCGCCCCGTTCCTCGGCCGCACCCGTCGCCGTCGCGCGCCGCTGCGACGGCCACCGGTTTCGCTTCTCGCGGCTCGGCTCCTGGCGGACCGGTGGCGGCGGCCGGTGGTTCGGCACCAGCGCCGGCGCCAACGCCTGCCTCGGCACCGTCGGGCCAGGCATCCGCACCGTCGGGCCAGGCCCCGGCACCGTCGAGCCAGGCCCTGATCGGCCGGCCAGCCGGGACCGCGACCGCGCCCACAACACCGCTGGTCGTGCGTGGCCATGGCGCGGGCGGGCGTGGCTCGTCGGCACGGCCCGGTGAAGCGAGGACCACGGGTGCGGGTGCGCGGCCCGCCCGGTCGGCGCCGTCGGCCGTATCGGCCGACGCGGCCGATACGGCTGTGCCGGTAGGACGCCCGGCTGCTTCCACCGAAGGGCCGTCGACGCCCCCGGTACGCCACGGCAGGCCCGCGGTTGTGCCCCGAACTGATCGGGTGGTCGCGAGGGTCGCAGACCTGCAGCACCGGAGCAGGGACGGAGCCCAACGCCCGACGGGGAACCAGCCGCAGGGCTCCGCTGCCGGCAGGACCCAGCCTCCTGGTAGCCCCACCGCGCCCACGGATCCCCGCTCGACCTGAACGGCCATGGGCCCGCCGGTACCGGTCTTCGCTGCCGCGACAGCCTGGTACGCGCCGGGCGCGCCTTCCCAGGGCCCGGCGCGTGCGCGCGCCCGAGCCGGGCCGAACAGCCGTAGCGGGCTCGGTAGGTCGGCCTCGACCGTGACGCTCACGCCACCGCCCTCCACCTGACAGATCGCCAGCCGCGCGGAGTTGGCCCTGGCCGACTCCGCGGCGCGCTGGCAGGCGAGAGCGGGCTGGGCGGAATGCTCCGCGGCGCCGGCGAGCGCCGCGAGGTCGGCCGCCGTGGCAGCCCGCTGCCGACTCGCGTCGACCTGCGCGAGGCTCAGCACCGTCGATCCGGTGGCAACGACGACCATCATGGCGCCGAGCAGCCAGACCGTGGCGGAGCCGCGTTCGCCCGCATATGACGAACCATGCGGCCGGGTTGTTCTCATGGCCCGGCACCCGCCGCTGAGTCCTCGACGGCGGCGACCGCGACGGCCGAGACGGTGACCGTGGGCACGAGGCGACCAGCACCTCCCGCGCCGACAACCGCGACGACGCGGACACGTACGGCCCCCGCGCTACCGCCGATCTCGATTTCGGCGCCCGGCGGCGCCGCCCGCAGTGCCCAGTCCCGGGCAACCGCCGCCGACTCACCACGAGCAGCGGCGCGAGCCCCGAGCCGGGCGGCTTCGGCACATCGCGTCTGTGCGGAGACCGCGCTGAGCATCCAGAGAATCATGAACATCACCGCCAGAAGACTCGGCAGACCCATCGCGAGCTCGGCGGTGACCTGGCCACGATCCCTGCCGTCGCGCGGGCGTCTCGGCCTGGTCGCAGTTCTCAAGACGCGCTCAGAAGTCGATCTTCAGCGCGCGCTCGACCACCGAGGAGATCAGAGAGCGGGTGGCTGAGCTGGACACCACCGCGTAGAGCACGCTGGCGAACGCGACGGCTGCCAGGGTGCCGACGGCGTACTCGGCAGTGGACATCCCGGCGTCCACCGCGGTGGCTGCTGCCGCGCGGCGGCGCCGGGGCAGCGATCTCACCAGCGCGGACGCCAGATGGATGAACAGGATGAGAAGCCACATCATTGCCTCCGGGTCAGGTGGGGCACGGTCTGGTCAGAGCTGGTCAGGGCGGGGCTCGGCAGGCCGTATCGGGTCGGGTCGGTACCGCGTCGTGCCGGCTGTCTCGATGATCGGGCGGTGTCGGCCGGTGAGGGACGGGCCCACACTCCCTGTGGATGACGAGATCTCATCCACAACCCGGCACCCGACCTGCCGGCGTCGACCGCGGTCGCGGCCCGCTGGTCAGGGCTGCGGCAGGAGTCCTGGGCCGAGCTCCGGGGCGGTACCGATGATGATGGGCACCACGCCGAGCAGCAGGAAGGCCGGCAGGAAGCACAGCCCGAGCGGGGCGACGGCCAGGACGCCGGCTCGCCGGGCGGCGCCGATGGCCGCGGCGTGGGTCTCCTGCCGTGCACGGGTGCTGATCCGGGTGAGCGTCGTGGCGAGTCTCGCCCCGGAGGATTCGGTCCTGCCGATGGCGGCCACTGTGGAGAGCACCGTCTGTGCCTCACGCTGCCGGGCTGACCCTGCTCGCCCGGGCGGCGTGCCGATCCCCAACGCGCGCGAGAGCCGTGCCGTACCACCGTGCCGTCGGGACCGCCGGCTGCCGGCGCGCCGTCCCCCGCGGGGCGCGGACTCCGCGCTGAGCACACCGACCGCGCCCAGAAGCCGGCGGCACGCCTCGTCGGCTGGTGCTCCGTGGCGCATCGAGCGCCCGGTGGCCCGCAGCTCGACACCAGCCGGGCCTCCGGTCGCGGACCCGACGACCTCCAGCGCGTGCTGCGTGGTGGCCCCTGCTCTCAGGCAGGCCGAGACGAGGTCGAGCGCGAGGGGAAGATCGGCCAGCATCCGACGGCGGTACTCCCCGGAGGCCGCCGCGTCGCCTGGCCGTCCGGGTGGGATCGGCCCCGCGCAGACGGGTGGCACCCGGGCCTGGACCCCGTCCGAGATCCGCCGCAGCCAGCGCAGCCCGGCCAGGTCGAGCGACACCCCCGCGGCCAGACAGAGTGTCCCGACCGGGGATGTCGTCAGGACGTCCACCGGGGCCGCGCCGAGAAGGATTCCCATTGCGACGCCGAGCAGCGGCAGGCCGGCCACGAGGCGACCTGACGACCGCGGCCCGGCGAGGGCGGCGGCCAGCTCGTCGGCGCGTGCCGCATCCGATCGGGCCGCATCGGCGAGCATGACCGCGACCGGTGCCAGGCGGACCCCGGTCAACCGACACACCCGGAACGCGGTGGCGAGCTGGCGCAGCGCGCCGGCATCGCATCGGGACAGCAGCCTCGGTGCGTCGTCGGCGTCGGCGTCGGCGAGCAACTCGCGCAGACGTGGCAGGTCGAGAGAGCCCGCCGCCCGCCCCGAGCGGCCGCCACCCCGACGGCTGTCACTTCGACGGCTCTGACGGCCGCCACCCCGACGGCCGTCGCCACTGTGGGCTTCGCCGCTGTGCGGGTGGGCCGGCAGGCCGGTGACCGAGGCCAGCGCCGTTCGCAGAGCGTCGTCGGGAGACGCGCCGGCGTCCAGCTCGGTCGCCACCGCGGCCAGCACGTCCTCAGCCGCCCCACGCAGCTCGGCCTCGTAGCGGTGGACGACCCAGCGACGCAGAGCCCCGTGCCCGCAGCAGAGCACGACGACCGCGATCCCGGCGGCCGGGCCACCCAGCACCGTCGCCGCGACGCTCCCGCCCGCCCAGGCCGCACCCCGCGCCAGCCGGGCCGTCATCGCGCACCTGGCCGGGGCGCCGACGGCCCTGGTTGACGGGGATGCGGCGGTCGCATCCGAACCACTGGTTGTTCTGGTGGTGCTGGTTCTCCGGGTGGTGCTGCCGGCTTCGCCCCGGGCATCGCGGTTCTGGGCATTGCGGTTCTGGGAGCCGCGGCCGGCCAGAGGCGCACCCCACGTTCCCGCACGAGCGCGGCCAGTATGGCGAGCCCCTCGGGATCCGGCCGGACGACGCCTCGCGCGGGTCGTTCGCCCGCGCGCCGGGACAGCTCCCGGGCGTCGTCGCCAACAAGCGCCGGGACGACCTGGACCAGGCCGTCATCGCCCCGGCGCAGTACCCCGATGCCGGCGACCCGACGGGCGCCCGCCGCATTCCGCCGGAGATGGATGGTCACCTGCACGGCCGCCGCGAGGTGGCTGTGCAGCGCGGCGCGCGGCAGTCCCGCGAGAGCGCCCAGGGCCTCCATCCGTGCGGGCAGGCTCTCGGCGGCGTTGGCGTGCACAGTTCCCAGGCCGCCCTCGTGGCCCGTGTTCATCGCCATCAGGAGATCGAGGACTTCGGTATCTCGCCGTCCGGGTCACCGGCCGTAGCGTTGGGGGCCAACGCGCCGAGTAGCTTCTCGTGAGGCACCGTGCCGGTGATCTCAAGCCGAGGCGAAGATGTGTTGTTAATCACTTTCACCCTCACCTCCAAGAGTCGCAGCACCTCCGCCTGCTCGGCTAGGTCCATCGCGCCGAGCCGGGTCGCGGCACGCTCGGCCAGCGCCCATAGGTCCCGCATCCGGTTCGACTCGGCGCGGGAGTCCGCACGCCACTGCTGCAACGTCTGCTCGTGGCTCCTGGCCGCTGCCAGGTCGTCGCCGATCTGCGCCTTCGCCTCGTCCAGGGCACGGCGTTCGTCGTCGCTGTCGGCCATCAGGGCTGCCTTCGTGGCCCGGACCAGCGCCCGTTCGAGGCTGGCGATCCGGCGCCCGACGGCCTCGAGCTGGTCCCGCTCGACCACGACCGCAGACGCGCGCAAGCCGAGGTAGTCGCTCGCCAGCTCGATCAGCTTCTCGGGTCGCCGCAGCAGGTCCGAGACGGCCTCCCAGACCCGCACCTCGACCTCGTCCGCGTTCAGGTACCGGCAGTCGCAGCGTGGTCCGCCGTCCGCGCGCCACTTCCGGCGCCGGCACCGGTACTGCCGAAGGTCACGATCGTGGCGCCACACCCCGCCGTAGTGCGAGCCGCACGGCGAGTGCATCCGAAGCGACAGCGGGTAGGTGCGGTCCGGTTCACGGGGACCGGTCGCCTTCTCGGCCAACGCCCGTTGCAACGCCGCGAACCTGTCTTCGGTGATCAGCGGGTCGAGTTGGATCAACACCGGCTCGCCGTACTTGCCGGTCACGACGTGCCCGCCGTACTCGCCGGTGCCCTTCTTGCTCCGTGGCCGTCCCGGCTTGGCCCACCACACCTCGCCGAGCAGGGTCCGGGAGGACAGCACCCGACGCAGGTTCTGGTGTTCCCACGTGGCGGCTCTGCGTGGCAGCAGGCCGTGTGCGTTCAGTCGCTCGCAGCACTCGCCGGTCGTCAGACCCTCGTCAACGATCCACGCGATCGCCTGTTCGATCATGCCCCGCTCGTGGTCGTCGATCACGACCACGCAGTCACGGCCGGTGCCTTCACGGCGGTAGCCGTACGGCGCATCACCGCCCGGCCAGCCACCTCGGCGCGCCTTCGCGTGCTGACCGCGCGCCATCTGTTCGACCACGTTGTCACGGTCCAGCTCGGCCAGACCGAGGAACATGTGCCGGACGAACCGCCCGTTCGCGGTCGAGGTGTCCACCTCGTTCTCGATCACCACGAGCGCAACGTTCATCTCTTCGAGCTTCGCCGCGAGGGTCAGCCCGATCCGGGCGTTCCGGGCGAACCGCTTCCAATTCAGGACGATCACCACGTCGATCTGACCGGCGCGGCAGTCGGCCATCAGCCGGTCCCATTCGGGGCGGCTGTCGGTCGTCCCGGTATAACCCTCCTCGGTGTAGACGCCTGCGACCTCCCAGCCGCGCCCCTCGGCGGTCAGCCGGCCGCGCCGTTCCTGATCTTCAAGCGACGTGCCGTCAACCTGCTCCTCGGTGCTGACCCGTGCGTAGACAGCAGCCCGCAGCGCGCGGCGACGTTCGGATTGTGCAGTCATTTCAGCCTGTGGTCTCCTGATCTTGGTGGGTGCTAGCCCCGGGTCTGGTCGGTCCCCGGGGCGCAGACAGCCCCCCTCGGCTCCTCCCTTAGACCGAGGGGGGCTGTCGTCTGTCTGAGGTCAGGCCGTCGGCAGCTCGGCGAGCGCCTTACCGAGGCGGTCGCCCGGGTGCGGCTCGGGCTGCTCCACCGGGTGGTCCGTCACGACCGCTGCCGTGGCCGCCTCCGACCTGGCGGCAGCCCGCGCGGCCCGACGTGCCGCCGCGCGCTCCGCCTTCGCCGAGCGGGACGCCCGGGACTTGTCCAGATGGGCAAGCCAGCCACGGGCGGTGAGGGTGGCCAGCGCCTTCGAGCCGGCCGCCTTGTCAGCCTTGGTCGCCTTCGGTGCCTCGGCCGCGAGGACCTGGTTGATCAACGCACCCTTAAGCTTCGCGTCGTGACCGGGCCGGAACTCCTTGGTCACGGTCGCGCCGCACCCACACAGGCAGTGGCGGACGGCCTTCGGGGTCTTCGGGGCGGTCATCGGGTCTCCTCGGCGGGGTCGGCGGTCGGGTTGGGGGAGAAGGCAAGGCGCGAGTCGGGCAGGCGGACCGCGAGCAGGCGACCCGTCCGGACCAGGTCGACCAGCGCCGCGCCGAGGTCGGCGGTTCCGGCTCCGTCGTCCGGGTGGCCACCTCGCGCGAGGATCGCGGCCAGCTCATCGGCCGTGACCGCCACAGCGCCCGGGGGCATGTCCACGGCGGCCATCAGACCGGCCATTCCGCGTCCAGCGAGAACGCCTGGCCGTCGATGGCGAGGTGACCCGCGCTGGTCAGCGCCTCGAACAGCCCAATCGGCAGGTCGGCGACCCACGCCGCGCCGTCCGCGCTGCGCTCGATGCCCAGGCCGGTGGTCCGGGTCGCGTCGGCCAGCGCCACCCGGGCGGTGGCTTCGGCCGTCACCGGCGCACCGTCGCGCCGATACGCGAGGGTGATTTCCACACCCTCGACGATTTCCACGGTTTCCACTGTCTCCCCTTAATGGAATTGGCGGGACCAGGTGCCCCGCCGGTATTTCCATTAAAATATGCAATTTGCCTAAGAGGCAATATATGCGGGAAACAATGCGAGCACACGGCAGATGTTCACCGATAACAATGGGGAATGAGTTGCCGGGAATTGCATTGGCGCGCGTGACAGGGTGGCAGTCTGGCAGGCATGATCAGAACGTGAATACGCCCCGAACGATCCGACCCGAGATCCTGGCCGAAGTCGAAGCCGAGGCGACCCGCGCGCACGCCAAACACGGCGCCCGGTCGATCCTGTCCCCCGCGCTGGGCGATCAAGCCCGTCTGCCTGTGCTGGTTGAGGAGGTGGGCGAGGTCGCACGCGCGATGCTGGAAGGCGCTGACCTGGACCACCTGCGCGCCGAGCTGGTCCAGGTGGCTGCGGTCGCACTGACCTGGGTCGAGGCGCTGCGCGACCGCTGACCGCCGGATGGACTAGCCCGAAATAACGATTCCTCGTGTGATTACGGACCTCTACGCTAATTGCAATCTTCTGTCCGTGATCGGGGTTGAGATGCTTGATCCAGTGCGCCAAGCCGAGGCTTACGAAGAGTGTGGCAAGATAATCGCCGATTGGGCCGAGAAGAATCCTGAGAAGGTCGAGAAGATCAAGAAGGGTGCCAAGTATGTCGGCCGCAAGGCGGTTGACATATACATCGCCGATAAAATCGGCGGCGCGATCAAGGGGAACTAGTTCAGGCGGCTCGGGCGACGGGTTACCCGAGATACCGAGGTATCCCGACCGGGTTACCGACGCGGCGGTAATCACCTGCCGTGACACGGGTCCGGGGCTGCGCGCTGCGCCCCGCCACGGGCAAGAGGGGTCAGCTCACAGACGGGGGACCGGGGCAAGGACAGACCGCGCCGCGCGCGACGGCGGACGAGACAGCGGGGAATGCCGCGTGGTGTGGCCGAGCGGGACGCTCGGCCAGCCAACCACAGCTACGCAAGCCCCCGCAATCTCGGCTGTCATCAGCTTGCGGGATGGGCCGTCGGCGCCTCGGCCTTCGGGTGAGCTGGAGGCACCCCCCGACGACCCGTTCTCCTATTTCGTCCTGTGTCCCTCAGACAGGGGTCGATTCCAGCTCGCCCAGGCGTTCGAGGATCTTGACGGGCAGCTGCTCCGGCGACAGGCGGTAGCCGCTCCAACGATCCTGGGTGTCGGGCTTGAGCGACGCGACGAACCGCAGCAGATCCCGGGCGTTCGGCTGGACGACCTCCGCCAGCACGGGACTCGGGACCAGCCACGCGGCGGTGTAGCGGCCCACCTCGGGATCGACCGCGACGAACAGCATGTCCAGGTCGTCACGTGGCCGCAGCGTTGAAGCCCGCACGAACGCGACGAAGCTCCCGCGCTGGACGGTCTTGCTGTCGGTCAACCGGGACTTGACCTGTACCGCGAGGGTCGCTGAGTTCCGCCGCTTGTGGAACACAAGGTCGACCCCCTCATCGTCCACGATCGAGGTCGACACGTTCAGCTCGCCACGGGTCGCGAGGATGCACGCGGCTGCGACCAGGTATTCCGCGGCCTTGCCGATGCGCCCGGCACCTGCCGATTTGGCTAGGTAGCTGTCCTGGTCGCTGTCGTCCTGCTCGATCTCGTCCACGTGCCCCCCTGTTTGGGTCGGATGTCGACCACGTACGGTGAGGGCAGCTTAGGGCGACTACAGCGGGTTTCGACCGCTGGCCGCTCCGGGGTGGCTGCGGAGCGGCGCAGGGTCGAGGTCCGTCTCCATCACTGGTGGTTATGGCCGACGCGGAAGAGTCCAGGTACTGTTGATCTATGGGCGCATCCCGGAGACCGAACGGCGGTCCGGGTGTCCCTGTACAGGCCCTTTTGACCGTGGTCGCGACCGTCGCTGGCGGCTGCGCGGGCTACGACTCGATGCCTTCACCGACTCAGTTCCTGTTCCTGGCGACCGCCGCGTTGGCCGCTGCGGGCCTGTGTTGGGGCGGTGCTTTATCAAAAAAACGGTATTCGCACAGACCCCATCGTGACCATCTCGGCGGGTAGTCCAGAAGGGCTCCCTTACCGCGGGGCGTCCGCTTGGGCAAACAACGGTCCGTGAAGGGCGCGCCCGTCCCTACCGGTCGACGACTACGACACACCCGTCTTCGCTCGACGGCGCACCCGCGACCGGCACCGTTCTGAGCACGGTCGGTCGGTCGCCTGGTCCTGACCGCACCCGGGGCAATGGTTGGTCGCGTGGCTGGTCGCGACCGCCGGTCGGTCGGTCTGACCGGTCGTGGTCGTCGGTCGGTCGGTCGCGACCGGCACGAACCCATATCCGACCGGCGGGGCGGTCGCCACGGTCACCGGAGCGGAGCGGTCCGCCGTGGCCTCGCTGTGGCCCCTCGAAGCCACAGGGAGAACCTCGCTGGCCGGAGCTGGGCCGCTGGCCCCAGGCGCGGACGGAAGGGTCTCCGCGGCAGTGAC
Source organism: Parafrankia sp. EUN1f (assembly GCF_000177675.1). GTDB lineage: Bacteria > Actinomycetota > Actinomycetes > Frankiales > Frankiaceae > Parafrankia. Next base: position 63,071 of record NZ_ADGX01000030.1, on the reverse strand, counting down.
CAACGCCGGTTGGTCGTGACCGGTCGCCGGTCGGTCGGTCGTGGTCGCGGTCGGTCGCTGGTCGGTCGACCGGTCAGCCTGGTCGGTCGCGACCGGTCGACCGACCGTGAGTTGAGCCTGACCGGTCAGCCGCGCCACCCGCCGTTCAACCTGCGCGACCGCGAGGAGCGCGTTTGCCTGGGAGATCCGACCGCGCACCCACGCGAGGTCATCCGGACTCAGGTCGCGGTTGACGAACGACATCATGTTCAGCCACAGGACCTTGGCGAACATCGAGACCGCCGCTCCTGCGACCGCCATCCCGAGCGACCCGGACTCGACCCCGTGCCAGCCGATGAAGACCATGGTCGCGGCGAGCAGCGCCCAGCCGGCTCGTTTCGGCCGCGCGCGCTTCGCGGGTTCCCACCGGGCGAGCCATTCCATCAGCAGGCACAACAGCCACGCCGCGTCGAAGATCCCGGCAGCGACGAACCCGATACCGCCGTGTAGGAGCTGGCCGATCGCCCAGGTCGACCACAGGACCGATGCGCAGGTCAGGGTCAGCGCGACGACCAGGCCGAACACGGTCACCCGGGTGTCCCAGTCGACCGGGGGTCGCGGGACGTCGCGGGTCTTGTCGATCATGACCGTGACCCCGTCGATCGTGTGGGGTACCTGCTCGGTCTGCCTTATGCTTCGCTTGAACATCGGGGCTTCCTTATCTGCGGTAAGGGGTCTCGGCCTGGGCGCCGGTCGGGGGTCGAGTCCTCGACCGGCGCCGCTTGCGTCAGGCCGAACGAGGCTGGCCCTCGGCGACGTCCAGGAGCGCCCACACCGCGTTGCGGGCGTCGATGATCTCGGCGCAAGCCGCCAGGTCTCCCGCGAACGCCCGGCTCTGCCGCTCGGCGACGAACCCGTTCAGCGCCCGGTATGCCTTGGCGTGCGCGTCCAGCCGACTGACGCAGTTCGAGAACACCGGTCCGACCGGTCCGGGGGTGTCGACCGGCCGCCCAGCTTCGGCGTTGACCGGAGTACGACGTCCGTGCTCATCGACGAACCACATCGGGGCGCTTCGCCGAGGCGGCTGGGCTTGGGCCTGGGTGTCGGGGCGGGAGCGGGGCGCGCGGTCACGGACGGCGCTCCGGGGGGCAGCGACGGGCCCCCGGGGGCGGGGCGCGCACTGGCGCGCGGCGCAGCGGTAGCCGGGTCGGTCATGGCCGCCCAGGTCACCGGGTCAGTCGTGACGAACGTGGCGATCGCCTCGCCGTAGATCCGGCGGACGTGGCCCACCACGAGCTGGGTAGCCGCGGTGACGGATGCGTCGGTGTAGTCGACCTCGGACCGGACGATCACGAACTGGACCATCGCGTCGAACTCGTCCCGCACCTTCTGCTCCGCACGGTCGAGCGCCGTGTCGGGTCGCCGGTTGCCGGCCCACCGGGAGTCGGTAGCACGCCGGACCCGGGAGCCCGGCTCGACTGCCTGCCCGCCCCACAGGTGATTCAGGGTCTCGGACAGCTCGGCGAGCGCCTCGCGGAAGTCGGTCATGTCGATCTCGTACTTCATCTCAGAACTCCTATTGCTGGGTCGCTGCTGTCCGGGTCACCCGGGACACCCCGGTGTCCCGCTGGGGTCACCGGTGTCCCTGCTGAGGTCACCGCCCGGTGCTCATCGCAGCGCATCCGGAGAAACACCCAGGACGTGATAAGCCACGTCCTCGCTAGGGGCCAGCACGGTTAGGACGGAACCCCCCTGCTCGTCGCCTCGGACGAACGCGCCTTCGGTAGCTGAACCCCACAGCCGCTCTCCGTACGGAGAGGGCTGGAATGCCGCCGCGACGCGGGACCACAGCTCGGCATCGGACATCACGTCTGCACCTTTCCTAGCTCGTCCAGAACGGCGTCACGAATCACGGGGTCTTCAAGGTCGAAGCCGAGGCGCGCGGCAACGTTCGTCATCAGGCGGACCACGGCCTGTGCCTGGTCCTCGGTGATCCTGGCCAACCGCTCATCGATCCGAAGCTTGGCGATGTTGGCGAGCACGGACACCGACCGATCCAGCGCCCGTTCGTAGAGCGTGATCTCGGCCCGCAGTTGCTCCGCACCCTGCCCGTTGTACCGCCACGATTCCGAGTCCAAGGCGGCCACCCGCTCACGGAAGATGTCCTTCACCGCGACGATCTCGCCTGCGAGTTCAGCCAGCGCCGTGAGCGGGTTGTCGACTGGCGTCACGCCCCGCCGCGCAAGTTCGGCCACAGCCGTGTGCGCGGCAATCGACGCAGCCGGTTTGGTCCCCAGGTGCATACGGCACTTGTTCGAACCTCGGACGGCGGGGCCTTTACAAGGCTCGCGGTTCTTCCGTAGCGCTGTGCAGCGCATGGGGTTCGCCTCCTTTCGGGTGGCGTTCGGGGGTCGGGGCGCTCACCGCTGGGAGTCGTCGGCCAGCTCGTAGGCGTCGGGCCAGATGTCGCCCAGCTTCACGCCAAGTGCGTCCGCGATCTTGGCGCGCATCCAGGGGGTGCAGCAGACCGGGCCACGGGCGCCGTAGGCGGTCTCGATGTGCTGAATCCGGCTCTTGCCGACTCCGACCCGACGGGCCAGCTCGGACATGGTCAGGCCCGCCGCCCGAGGCTGGCTCAGTCGCCACGCACGCAGCCGCTTGCCAGCAACCTCGAAGTCATAGGCGTATTCAGGTGAGCCGATCGGCACACCGGCGTAGTTCGGCCCCACCAGCGGGGCGCCGAGCGCCGTGGGGCGGGGCGCATTTGTGTCCACTTCCATTCGGTCCTCCTGATAAAGGGGCGGGTACTTATCGCGACCACCGATTGCGATCACTCGCCGTTATGCGGCTACGCGGCTACGCGGGCTACGCGCTCGTACGGGCCAGCTCTGGCCGTGTGCTCTTGGGCCGCCGTCGTCACTCGCGGTCGGTCGAACAATCACCGCTGGTTTATCGTTCACGCTTCTTCTAATATTTCGACCTAAGAAAGGTAATTGCCCCGTTACTGCGTAGCCCGCGTAGCTGGGCGGCCAGAGCAGCGGCGCGGGGGCGCGTAGCTGCGTAGCCCGCGTAGCCGCCCCCGTCCCGTCGGGGCTCGTGGGCTACGCAGGCGGCTACGCAGTGCGTAGCCCGTAGCCGCTGCTGCGTAGCCGCCCACGGTCACTCCCAGTTAGCGCTGGCAGGGTCAGTCACGCCCGGGATCTCCTGCTGCGCGGGTGGTCCGTCGGGCGACCACCGCAGCTCGACCCGCCGTCCCAGGCGCACCCCGCCTTTCTTGGTGGGGTCGTGGAACACGACGTCAAGGCCGTGTTGGTCTCGCAGGTCTGGGGCGTTGCGCCGCAGCCGAGCCGACAGCACCTGGCCGTTGCTTGGCCAGTTCCTGGGCTTGTCGGCCTGGTACTTGCCGAGCCGTTCCAAGAGGGCGGTGGCCGACCCCTCCCAGGTCGTCACCCCGTTCCGCTCGGGTGCCTGTTCTTCGATGAACGCCAGGAGCGCCGAGTTGACCGCGTCGCTCTCGATCACCCGCGCGCTGATGACCTCCTGCGCGCGCTCGAACGCCTCCCACGCGCCCAGGTCCGGGCAGACCCTGTCCAGGGCGAGCAGCACCTGTCCGAAGTCGGCCATGCGGACCTGCGGGGTCTCCACCTCCGGTAGGACGACCAGGACCTGAGCCAGCAGATCGAGCAGTGCTCCGACCACCGCCGGCCGGATCTGTTCGAGCGCCTCCCTCACCTGCTTCTCGGTTCGGCGGATGGTGATCCGCTGCAGCTCCAGCGGCAGTAGCCGCGAGCCGAGGTCGCCGCGGAGCGCCCCGACGTCGATGCCGTTGATGATCACGACCCGCCGGAACGTGTCGACCGTCAGGTCCCGGTCGGCGTAGAGGGTCCGGCGGACCATGGCGTCTCCGGTCGACGCCTTGCAGACCGCGTCCGAGAACCAATCGGCGATGTACGAGACGTTGTCCAGCGGGATCACCCACGACCCGGACGCGGCCACCACCCACTGCTCGTAGTCGCGCGGGGTGGCTCGTGTCGGGGCGGCCGACGGGTCGATCAGGGAGACCAGGGTGACCATCGCACCGGTCTTGGCGGTCCCGTGCTCGCCGGTGATCAGCAGCACCGGGTGTGGGATCTCCGGGATGAGCGAGGCGACCAGGAACGCCACGAGCAGCGCCCAGTCTCGATCACTAACGTTGAGTAGCTCCCGCAGCGCGTCCAGGGCGCCACCGCGTTCGGGTGTGGGCAGTGGCTTGGTCAGCGCCGACCGGCGGAACAGCACCGGGGCGTTCGACACGACCTCCCAGCCACCGGGGCGGACGACCACCGCGCGGCCGGTCTCCTCCTCGCCGAGGTCGATCACCACGGGGCGCGCTGGGTCGGCCTCGTCCCGGGTGACCCGGTAGGCGACCGATCGCTTCTCGCCCCGCCGGGCGAACCCTTCCAGGGCGACCAACGCGTCGGCCAAGCCGGAGTTGGACGGGGCGGAGCCGGACCGCTCGAAGTAGAGCGCAGACAGCTCGGCGCGCAGGCCACCCGCGCCGCGCAGCATCCGCGCGATCCGGACGTCTCCTCCCTTTGACACGGCGAACGGCTCGCCTTCGTCGGTCTGTCCCAGCTCGTACCGCTCCAGGGCGAGGTTCACGAGCTGGGTGGCCTGGGATGGACCCCTGCCACCGCTGGGCTTGTCGCCGTCTCCGCCACGTCCGGCGGGATAGCGGTCCCAGACCTCATCGACCTTCGCCCGTGCGGCTTCGGCGGTGAACCCGGCTACCTCGCTCGGCCCGCCGTTCTGGCAGTCGAGCCGCCGCTTCTCGATCAGGGCATACGCCTCTGCCTTGTCGATGTTCCGGCTGCGCAGCAGGCACGCGTACTTGAACAGGGTGTCGTCGTGCGCCCCGTACGGGATCGCTTCGCCGAGGCGACCGGGGCGGGGGCCGTCCGTGCTGCTCGTCGCGGTACTCCGGGGGGCCGTCGCGGACACAACGAGCCACCGCGGCGCCTCGACCACCGCCCCTGCCTGCTCGGTCTCGTACAGGCGCCCGGAAGGGTGCAGTGAGCCGGGCAGGACGACGTATCCGCCGTCCGCCCGAATGTCGATGCTGTCCGCGATCTTCGACGCGCTGTTGCTGACCTTGGTGCCGTTCTGCCGGTAGATCAGGTGCCGGCCCCTGCCGGTCCGGTGGGTCAGGGTCGGGGCCTCGCCGTGTTCGTCGACGAGGGCAGCCCACCCATCCGCCCCACGCGGCCCGTCTAGGTCGACCACGACAAGCCCAGCGGTCACGCCACCCCAATTGCAGCCGGGCCATTGGCGCACCCACGTCCGGATCTGCACCCGGTCAGCGGTGGCCTCCTTGAATCCGCTGGCGGTCCGTGGGTGCTTTCCGGGGCTGCCGCAGTTGAGGTCATTGCACGTGCAGCGGTGGTCCTCGTAGGAATGCAGTGGGAAAACGCCGTTTCCGGTCCGCTCCACCCAGTCGAGCGCGCCCCGAAGTGCGGGGTGCCCGAAGGCGAATGCTTCGAGTTCGGCTGTGATCTCGGCGTTCACCAGATCATCCCGACGACCTCGATGGGGGCGGTGCAGGCATCCGGGTCGTACTGACCCGAGACCACGATCACGTGGCCGTTGGCGACACTCTTCATGCCGACCACCGGGGCAGGCAGGGAAACACCGGCTACTGTGAGCTGCTTTGCGACCCGCTCGGCCAGGAACACCATGCCGCCAGCGGCGACCGGACCGCCGGTCGAGTCCGCCAGGGCGCAAGCCTCGGACAGCCAACCCGGGGCGGTGCCATCCTCGGCGAGCAGCGCGCCCAGGTCCTGCATCTGCTCGTAGTCGAGCACCTCGCGGGACGGCGGGATCGCGCCCGGTCGCCCGGAGTTCGGCTTGCGACGGCGGCTCACAGAGACACCGCCCGACGGGGCGCATCTTGCCTCGTCGCCATACCGTGTGATTCCGTCGGGACGGAGACACGGCGCGGGTGCTGGGCGTCATTCAGGGAGGGGCTTCCCTTGATGGCGCCTACACCTGTGTTTCGGGCCGATTCGTTGAACAGAAGGCGCAGTAGACGAGCGTAGTCGTCGGGTCGGTCCTGAGCGGACCATTCCGGATTGAAAGCCACGGCAAGGCTCCGTAGAGAGAACGGACCTGCCTCACTTCTGACCGGCGCTCCCGCAGAGGCACTTCGATACGGGTGTTGCCGGGGACGGCGGGTTACTCAGACCCGCTCCGGAGGTGTGGTCTATGACCAGACCGGTAGCGGGCTCTCACCAGGCCGTACAGATCCATTGGACCATGAGGTTTCGGGGCGGTGCAAGCGAGTATGCGCGGGGTCCCGTGCGTCCGGCGCTGCGCCGAGGCTGCTACGGCGTGCACCGGGCGCCTAGTACCGGCCGCCTGCCGCGAGGTCGCGGACGGGGCTCCCGAGGGCACGAGCGGCCACCGGCTGCCGTAGCGGGCGGCGGCGCGGCGGTCACCTGGGCCCGTATTTGGAACGCGCCCCAAAGGACCCCTGGCCCGCATGTTCGGGACTTTGGTCCCTGGACGTTAGTCCTTGAAGGGTTTTTTTTGAAGGTCACCGTCGCCGTGCTGCCCCCACGCGCGCAGCAGCACCGGGTTGCCGGGGTAGTCGGCCAGCGAGAGGTGGAGGATGGTTCGGGGTCCGTCCGCGATGATGCCAAGGCGGACCAGCCGCGCGACCTCACGCCAGAACTCAAGCGGGCCAGCGACCTGCCAGCTCGGTAGCCGGCTCGACGGGAACCCTGCTCGGTCGAGGAACTGCCGCGCGCTCGACTCCCGGTCGTACATCTCCGCGAGAGTCTCGATCACGTCGTCGCTTAGCCTGGCGGGTCCGTGCTCGTGATCGCTTGCATGTGAAGCGGCACCGAAGCTGCGGGAGAGGGAGAAGTGCGTCTCGATCACGTAGTTAGGGACGGGCCTGGTCGTATCTGGGGGGGTTAGGCGGCACCCACCGCCTTCCTCACACGCGGCCCCGGTGCCACCGCCGGCCCAACAGGGCACGTCGCATAGGACCCCAGTGGCCATGCTCACCGACCTTCATCCGGCTACTCCGAGATGATCGTACCTAGGCGGCGCGAGGTCGATGCTGGGGCCGTTAGTGGGCTCCCCAGCAACCGCGTAGGCGCCGGGCCGCACGGCCCGGACAACACCCGTGTCTCCTTGGTCAATTTGCTCACGAGCGACCGCCGTTCGCCGCTACCGTGCGGCCCGAAACCGGGTGAACACGGGGAGTCGGCATGCGGAAACAGGCGACGGGATCACTGCCAGCGGCGCACGATGGGTACGGAGGGTGGCAACCTCTCCGGACAGCAGGTGCGCGATGGACATCAGCAGGCGACAGCTCTGGGTCCTGGCCGGTCTCGGCCTGGTCCCGGCAGGCGAACTCATGATCGGCGGACGCGGCTCGTTCATCGACCACGGCCATCAGGTGATCGATGACATGTTCGCCGAGTACGGCTCCCGGGACCTCGCGGTCACCGCATCGACTGCCGGCACCCACCTGCGCGGCCTGGTCGCGCTGTCCGACCAGCGGATGACCGGCCGGACCCGAACCGAGCTGCTCGCGCTCGAAGCCCGGGTGGGCGCGCTGCGCGCCCGTGCGCTGACCGACGCCGGACAGACCGGACCGGCGCGCGACGCGATCACAGGCGTACTCGCTCGGTCGGCACGAGCCGGTCACCGCGACGTCCTCGTGTACGCCTACGCGACCCGCTCGGCGGTCGAGCTACAGACCGGCCAGACTGCGGCTGCTCTGGAGTCCGCCCGTAAGGCGGTGGCGATCTGTCCGAACGACCCGCGTGGGCACCTGGCCGCAGCCCGCGCCCACGCCGCACGGTCGGAGGCAGACCAGGCAGAGCAGGTGGTCCGCGCAGCCGAGCAGCTGGTCGACGCTGCCGACGCGCCGATGACCGGACCACCTGCCCCGGGGGTGATCTCGCGGTTGGAGTGGGCACGTGCGGCGGTCGACGTCCACGCCCGGATCGGCGACGGCGACCAGGCACGTCGGGTGTTGAACGAGACGGTTGCCGCCGTACCGGTTCAGCTCCGAGGCGACACCGCGCAGGCGTTGGGCGCGTCGTACGCCCGGACGCTGGCGACCACCGACCCTGACGAGGGGGCGCACATCCTCCACGAGACGCTGTTGGCGTCGATGGCGATGGGCACGCCTGCGCGATCGGTGGTCGAGCGGGTCGATGCGTTCCTGCTGGCCGCCCCCCGCGATCACATCGCCGTGTATGGCCTGCGGTCGCTCCGGCGGGAGGTCACGGCGGTCTGACCGCCGCCGAGATCAACTAAACCCGGCAGCTATCGACTAAATTGAGATGGCGCGGTCCGCCGCCCGACTAATCGGATCGGGCGACGTCCGCGCCGACGCAGAGATGATCACACTAGGTGACACGATCATGCGCCTGGGGTACTCTGGACACCTGCGAGCCTCACAAACCACGCGGTCCCTGGCAGGAAGTTTGGTTTATGGCCCGGTGGCGACCGGCGAGTGCCGTTACACCCCGCTCGTCTGGTCGCCGTACCTGGTCAACCCAGCCATGTCACTCACCTCCCGAGCCGGCGTCATCGTCATCGCGGTTGCGTGACGGAGTCGTGGGCACGTCATCGAAGGCGAGCCCAGACACAAATGTGGCTATCCGGTTGGCATCAGCCCGTGTCAGTTTGACCGGCAAGGTCAACGGGATGATCACATCCGGACGCAGGGGGAGCTGATAAGTGATCATTCTCGGGCCTGGGGCCGACTGCGCGGCTTCCGGTCGGGCCTCACTCTCAGCAGATGATCGGTTGCCCTGGGAGACACGGCCTTCGTTCGCTGGTTTCCTGCTGGGCGTGGATCGATCGGCCCGCTTCCAGCCGGGGTCGTTGTCAAGCCAGGCGAGGTACATGGCGACCGAGCGGCGAAACCGGGATCGGTAAGTGGGAAGGCTGTCTGGAGCGTAGCCGCTTCCGTACTGCGTCTCGAACCGATTGAAGGTCGAGTTTACGTTCAAGGTACGGATGTCAACCGACTTCGGATCACCAGCAACGAGCAGCACGGATTTGACGGCGGACTTGAAGGCACTGGATGTGGCAGCAGACAGATCCCCTTGCTGCGCGGCCATGTCCAGGAAGGCCAGCAGGCCAGCCCCCGTGCCGTCCTCCGGACGTGCCATCCCCCTCAACCTCCGAGGCTCCCCGCTCTCGCGTCCCGTGTAAGATCGAATGTTCCGTACGGCTGCCACCCTTACGCCTCCCTCCGTATGCTCGGCGCCGATACGCAGATCATGCCGGACACTGAGTACCGATGTCAAACGTGGCGTGCACCAGACTTGACATGTGGGTACAGAATTTACGTTTGACGTACACACGAGACTGGAGTAACAGAGCTGCAGCGCGTGTCACCGGCGGTAGTGGTGGTTGCCCGCATGGGGTACGCAGGTGCCCCGCCGAGGTCACCAGGCAGGCGGGGTGGTCCGGACATGCCGCCCGGAACGCCGACCGAGATCGACTAAACCTTGCGATAGATCAACCAAACTAAGGTTTGATGGCGCGGTCCGTCGACCCGACTAATCGGATCAGTCGACGTCCGCGCCGACGCAGAGATGATCACACTAGGTGACACGATCATGCGCCTGGGGTACTCTGGACCCCTGCGAGCCTCGCAAGCCATGCGCCCCTGCCAGGAAGTTTGGCTTTACGGCCCGGTGGCGACCGGCGGGTGCCGTTACACCCCACTCGACCGGTCGCCGCACCTAGTCAATCCGGCCATGTCAGCCACCCCCCTCGGTCTGCGCTTGGTCCCATTCGTCGGCTCCGGTGAGCTTCCGCTCCCAATCGTCCGACGCCTTGGCCTCGCTCTGGTCGTCTTCAGCGACCTGAGCGGGCGGGTCTGTAGTGGGCTTACTTACGAGCGACCACCGGCCGTCGTTGTCTCGCTCCGCGAATCCGTGCTCGGCCGCTCGCTTCAACGCCGCATAGACGGTCTGAGCTGGGGCCTTCCATTCGCGCTCCACCCAGGACCTTCGACTTAGGTCCTGGAGTACTTCCGCTGGCTTCAACGGCGACGACGACTCCCGCAACACAATGAGGACCCGGTCGAGCGTGGCCTTTGGCGGTGCGATCGCGTACTGCGTCAACGTCTTTGCATCGACGTTGGCGCCGAGGCGTACCCCGAACTTGGCGAGGACCTCCCGCACCTGGTTCCGCTTCCTGGTGGCCCGCTCCTCGTCCTCGCGGATCTCATCGAGGGCGCGTTGTGCTTCCAATCGTCGCTCGCGGACGGCGATACGAGCCTCCTCGGCCACGTCGTACGCCCGGCGCAGGTTCGCGATGATCTCGTCGTCTGCCGTGGGCATGAAGCCAGCATACCTACTTCCAAAGTCATGTCAAACATGGTGTCGACTGACCGTTTAAACGGTCACCACCCTCACGTCACTGTCGCGCAAACTTGCCTCGTCTGGGTATCGCACCCTCACGTCACTGTCATGCAGACTTGCCCGCCTGGACATGGCGAGACCCCCCGCCCAGGTCGGACGAGGGGTCTCGGTGGGGCAGATGCGCAGGTCAGGCGGGTAGTTCCACCCGGAACGGGATCGGGCTGGTGACCCCGCCGTCGGGATACCTCCGCTCCGCGGACCTCGCCTACGACGAGGCGGTCCGGCCGCATGCGCAGTGCCTGGCGGACCAGTTCTCGCTGGGTGATCTCACCGGCGCCCTCGACGTTCGCCGCGCGAGCCTCCAGGCGGACCACGTTGATGCGGGAGAGGACGAGCTCCGCGGTGTCCTCGACCAGCACGATCCGTTCTGTCGCGGGAACGGCGTCCAGCAGGGCGGCGAGCAGGGTGCTCTTCCCCGTCCCGGTTCCGCCGCTGATGAGCGCGGTGAGCCGGGCGGCGAGGACGGCACGCAGGGCGGCCGCGGTGTCGGGCCCCAGGGTGCCGGCTGCCGCGAGGTCGTCCAGGGTGAACGGCACGGGGCGCGGCCTGCGCAGTGACAGGCAGGTTCCGCCCAGGGCGGGCGGGGAGAGCATGGCGTGCAGGCGGATTCCGTCTGGCAGCCGGATGTCGGCGAACGGCATGGCGGTGTCGAGCCGGCGGCCGCCGCTGACGGCGAGTGCCCGGACGGCTCCGTCGTCGGCGAAGCGCACGCCGGTGAGACGAAGCCGGCCGGCTCGTTCGATCCAGACCTTGTCCGGGCCGTTGACCAGGATGTCGGTGATCTCCGGGTCGCGCAGCAGGACCGCGAGCGGCCCCAGCCGCTGGGCATGCCCCTGGGATGGCGTCGAGCTCGCCCCGTTCGAAGCGAACCTGGCCGCCTCGGCCAGGTCGGCCTCGGACGGGCCTGCGTCGGACGGGCCTGGCTCGAAGGGGCTCGTCTCGAACGGAGCCGGCGGCGGCAGCACCGCCCCGGGCAGCACCGCCCCGGGTGGGGTCGCCCCGGAACGCGGCGGCCCGGGCAGCGGGGCGGCGAACGGCACCGCGGTGACGGCATCGGCTGAGGCCGACGAGGCGCGGGACCGGCCGGCTCTCACAGGTGCGCTCCGCCGGTGAGGCCGACTTCCGCGAGAAAGCGATCGCTGAACCGGATGAGCGACGCTCCGGCGGTCAAGCCTTCCGCCGCCGCTTCGGCTTCGACGGGCGGTCGCTTTGTGATCCTCACTGTGGATTCCGAGCGCGACGCGCCCGAGGTTCTGGCCGTAGCCGGACGGTTTCCCTCGGAGCCGGACGTCCCCTGATGATCATGGCCGGCCATGACCACGGGGTTCGCGGCCGGTTCGTGGTGGATCACGCCGGCCAGCGGAAGTCCCACGGTGGCGACGGTGCGGGCCACCGCCGGGTGCAGGGACTCGTCCGGCCCGTTCCGCTCGGCGGGTGAGCCGCTGCCGGGCGAACCGCCGCGAGCCGGGCCGGGTGGCTGCGCGCCCGGCGGTGGGAGCATGCCCGGCGGTGGGAGGCGGACGACCAGTCGCACGTCCGAGCAGGTACGCGTCACATACCTGGCGACCCGAGCCGCCGCCGCGGCTGCCGCGGGCTCGGCCGTCACGACGAGCAGCACCGTCTCGCAGAGGAAAAGCCCGACGTCCGCCCCGGCATCGGCGGAGCGAGGCAGGTCGGCGACGATCAGGTCAGCGCCACCGCGAGCGGTGGCGAACATGGCGCTGATGGCCGGCGGTGACAGTACAGGGATCTCGTCGCGGTCCCAGGAGAGCACCGGTAGATCGCCGCCCCACATGGGCGGCCCGGCGAGGAAGTGTTCGAGGAAGTCATCCTCGTTCTCGTCGTCGGCTGGCCGCGGGTGCGGTGGGTCCGCACGCGCGGCGTCCCCGATGACAGTGCCTGCCGGTGTGAGGGGACGGCGCCGGGCCCCTGGGCGTGCCCAGGGGTGGGGCCCCGGGCCTGGGGCGGGCGTGCCTGCGCCGCGGACAGATCGCCGCCGGCAGCGTGGCGCACCGCTGAGCCGGCGCCCGCCGGATGGAACCGAGGGACGCCTGCCGGGGGCCCGTCGCCCTCGCTGGCCTCCGATCCGGGACCGGAGCCCGAGGGTGTGTCCGCGCCCACCGTGAGGCCGCCGAACGGGTCGATCTCCAGCAGCGCCGAGCGGACCCGGCGCCGCAGTCCGGCGCGGGCCAGCGTCACGGCCAGGGTGGTGGAGCCGGCCCCGCCGTGCCCGCCGAGCACACCGAGGGTCAGCGACCGGCGGCTGGCGGCGTCCGCCGCACGGGAGAGGACGTTCACGAGCCAGGTCTCGGCCGCGGGAAGGAAGATCACGTGCTCGGCATTGATCAGAAGCGCCAGACTCCAGGTCCGACGGTCGTCGACGTCGGTTCCGACGAGCACGATGTCCGACCGCGGCGGCAGATTCGCGGCGACACAGGCCGCGGCGCGGTCGGCGCCGACCACGACCAGCGGTGCGTTCGCCCAGTACCGGCTGGCGGCCCTGGCCGTCGGCGCGACCGTCACGGTCGTGCCCGCCGCGGCCGCGAGCCGCAGCAGGTCGTCGAGAAGCTCGTGCGAATCGGTGACGACCAGCGGACGTCCACGGGGAGTGTCGTCGGCTGGCGTGATCGGCTTCGCGGGGGTCATGGCGGGCCGTCCCTTCGGCGCGGGTGGCTGTGTGCGGCCACCATGCGCCGGCCGGGCCGGCGGATGCGGATCTTCATCGGGGGCGGCGCCGTGTTATAAGGGCTGGCCCGCGACTGTTCCGAGGTGTGACCGGAGGCCGACGACGACCCTCGGTCTCGAGCCGCGGCTCCGGGCTGCTGCCGTATCCGGTGCTGCTGCCGTATCCGGTGCTGCTACCGGACAGGAACTGAGGATTGTGGTCGTCCCGGGAGCGTGTAGCAAGATCCCGAGAAGTGGCGGATCCTGCTCCCTGGAGCGACCTGGTGGTCTGCCAGCGCAATTCACCCCAAGAGGTGCAAGCGGGGCGCGAAGCCGCTTGATGATCCGCAAGAAGTGAGGATTTCGGTTGCTGCAACGGCCAAAATCATCACTTCTTGCTCGGTGACAACGACGACGGCAGTCGCGGAAACTCGAAGCCTCGGCCCGGAAGATCTGAGGATCTTCGTCGTCCTGGCGACCACAGTCCTCAGATCTTGCCTGGAAGCCGTAGCTCGAAGAGTTGAGGCTCTCAGGCGCGGGAGAGCGCCTCGCACACCGCGAGTGATTCCCGGGCCGCCAGCCCGACCGCGCGGGCGCAGTGCCGCACCCAGGCACCCACCCCGTCCGCCCCGCCCGCGACGTACGCGGCAAGTGCGGCGCTGTAGGTCTCCTCGGGATCGGCGGTACCGGTGCCGGTGCCCGCACCGGCAGCGGACGGCGTGGACGGGGCTCCGGCTCCGCCCAGGGCCGCTGCCGCGCTGCCGTGGGCCAGCTCGAGGTGGCCCACGTCTGTCGCGACCAGGGCCTTCGGGTCGAGGCCTCGGCTGATCAGGACGAGCCGGGCGGCGGCGCGGGCGATGATGCCGTCGAGCACGCCGAACGGCCGGATCGCGAGCAGCTCCCCATGGATGATCGCGGCGACCACGATCGCGGGAGCGCGGGTCGGGGCGGTCAGCACGGCGGTGAGCCCGTCGAGCCGCACCGACATCTCCATGGCGGACACCGTCGGCTCGCCCCACGGCCCGGCCAGCCCCGCCGTTCCGACGGCGGCTCCCGGCCCCTGAACGTCGACCCGTGGCCGGCCCAGCGCCTCGTCCGGGAGCAGGCCTCGACCGGCGAGGACGTGCATGCGCGCCAAGGCCTGCCGCGGTGCGCGCTCCCACGCGGATGACAGCGTGCCCAGCTCCGCGTAGAGCCGGACGGCTCCCAGCGTCACGGCCAGCGACCGGCTGTCGGTGACGTCGGCCGGTCCGCTGACGTGCCCGTCGGCGAGCCCGGCCGGGGCGGCGGCACCGGCATCGGCATCGGCATCGAGGGTGAGCTCATGGTCGCCGAGGTGGGTTCTGAGCACGTCGAGCGGGACGTCGTGCCCTTCCAGAGCGGCGGACGCTCGGGCGGCGCGCAGCGAGGCCTCGGCGGTCACCTCGGCGCTGCGGCGGCGCAGGATGCGGTGCCGCAGCAGTGCGTCCACGCCCGCGCGCGCGGCCGTGGCGGCCTCGTCGACACCGGGGATCGCCGCAACACTGCCGAGCGGGTCGCTGCCGACGACTGATGCCGACGAAGGTGCTGTCACCCGGCAGACGCTACCTCGCCCGGGTGTGCCGAGGACGGCTCCCGACTTCGTCATGACCGCTGGAAGAGCGAATCGTCCCTCGGATCACACCGTTCGATCGGGCCCGTCGCCCCACGTGTTCCGCCGCCGCGGGCCACACTGCTCACAGGGGATCCGGACGGGGCGGCCACGCAGCGCCGCCGCGTGCCCCCGCAAGCGCGCCGGCACCGGACCCGATCGGCGGGGTCACGGGCCGGCTTTGAGAGGGAGGAGCCGGCGTGCCGACAAGGACCGACAGCTCACGAGCGGGGCGGGAGCCGACGCTGGGGGAGCTGGTCGCACTGGCGACCCGGGACATGTCGCTGCTGATCCGCCAGGAGATCGAGCTCGCGAAGGCCGAGCTCGCCAGGCAGGCGGTGTCCGCGGGTCTGGGTGCCGGGTTCCTGGTGGTGGCGGCCGGCCTGGGGTTCGGCGCGCTGATCGCCGGGACGATCTTCCTCGGTGAGCTGTTCACCTGGGCGGGGATGGAGCGGTTCTGGGCTTACCTGCTGACGGCCGTGCTTTATCTGGCCCTGGCCGGGCTGCTGGTGGTTTTCGCGCTTACCCGCTTCAAGAAGCTTTCACCCCCCGAACGGACCATCCAGACGGTGCGCGATGACATCGCCTGGCTGCGCCGGCCAACCGGCGGGTCGGGGGCCGCCCGAACGGGCCAGGGCACGGCCGAGGTGGGAAGCGCCCCGGCGGGGCCAGGCAGCGCGGTGGCGGGACCGGCCGTGGCGGGACCGGCGGCAGCGGAGTAGCCGGGCGCGGCGACAGCCGGGCGCGGCGACAGCCGAACAGGCTGAGCGCGGCGGCGGAAGCCGGGAGGGCCCGGTGCACCGACCACCCGTCGGCAGAAGCAGCGGGTCTGCCATCCTTGGAGATGATGGAGGATGCCATCTCTGAGCCCGCGGCCGTGCTCGTTGACGGGCCGTGGCGCCACCGGGACGTCTCGACCAACGGAACCCGGCTGCATGTGGCCGAGGCGGGCGAGGGTCCACTGGTCCTCCTTCTCCACGGTTTCCCGCAGTTCTGGTGGACGTGGCGCAGCCAGCTGCGGGATCTGCCCGCGGCCGGCTACCGGGTGGTCGCCGCCGATCTTCGTGGGTACGGAGCGAGCGACAAACCGCCGCGGGGCTATGACGCGTTCACGCTGGCCGATGACGTCGCCGGGCTGGTGCGGGCACTCGGTGAGCGCGACGCGGTGATCGTCGGCCATGACTGGGGTGGTCTGCTCGGCTGGGTGACGGCGGTCCGCCGGCCGCGGGTGGTGCGGGGGCTGGCGGTGATCAGCATGCCGCATCCGCTACGGGTCCGGCGCCGGATCGTCGCCGATGTGCGGGGCCAGGGGCTGGCCAGCCGGTACCTGGCCGCCTTCCAGCTGCCGTGGGTGCCGGAACGCCGCCTGGTCGCGGAGGGAGCGGCCTACGTCGCCGAGCTCCTACGTGGCTGGGGAGGCCCGGGCTACCCGACACCGGAGGCTGAGGCACGCTATCGCGGCGCGATGCGGATCCCCGGCGTGGCCCACAGCTCGCTGGAGTATCACCGCTGGGTGGTGCGGTCCCAGCTGCGGCCGGACGGAGCGCGCTTCGTCGAGCTGCTGCGGACGCCGGTGCGGGTGCCCACCCTGCAGCTGCACGGCAGCCTCGACCGGTGCTTCCTGCCGTCGACCGCGGCCGGGTCGGAACGGCACGTGGCCGCGTCGTACACATGGCGGCTGTATGACGGCCTCGGGCACTTCCCGCACGAGGAGGACCCGGACACCGTCACCCGTGACCTGGTCGCCTGGCTCGCGGAGACCGACGGCGGGAACGCCGACGGCGGGAACGGCGGAAACGGCGGGATCAGTCGCAGCCCTGCGTGCTGACCGGGGCGGTGGCCTGGGCGCCGCGCTGGGCCGGGACGCTCACCTCCTGCGCGGTGAGCACGTAACCGGTGTCGTCGTCGTCCGTCGCGGCGGCGAAGACCACTCCGAGGACAGCGCCGGTGTCGGAGAGCAGCGGCCCGCCGGAGTTGCCCGGCAGCACCTGGCCGCGGATCGCGAAGATCTCGCGTCGGACCGTGCCACGTGAGTAGATGTCCGGCGCGCTGGCGGTCTGCTCGTTGCGGATGCGCGCGGGCTCGGTGGTGTACGGCCCGTCCTGGGGATAACCGGCGACGACCACCGGGTCGCCGGCCTCACCCGGTGGCGAGGCCTGGAACCGTAGGGGCGCACGACGCAGGTCCGGCACGTACAGCACGGCGACGTCCCGATCGGGGTCGAACTCCACCACCTCGGCCGGCAGCGACTGGGCGCCGACCTCGACGACGACCTCGCTCACACCCGCCACGACGTGCGCGTTCGTCATGACGTGCTGGGGCGTGAAGACGAATCCGGTGCCTTCGACCTGCTTCCCACAGGACGGCGCCTGGCCGCGGATCTTCAGGATGCTCGACGCCGCGTTCTGGACCTCGGTGGCGTTCACGACGGCCGCGTCCGGCGGGTCGGTGGCGACGATGCGTTCTCCGTTCAGGCCGGCGAAGACCTCGGGGAAGCCCTGGTCGTCCATGAGCTGGCGCAGGTCGGAGAAGGTGTGGCGGACGTCGTCGGGCATCTGGGCGTCGACGGCGCCGAGGATCTCCGAGCCGCGCGCGGCCCGGGCGAGGGTCTGGAACGGCGAGCGGTCCACCGTGGTCGCGAGCAGCCAGCCGACGAGCAGGACGGACACTCCGGACAGGGCGGCACCGGCGACGGCGTCGACCCGCTGACCGGCCCGCCAGGTCAGCCGGCCGCGCACGACCGTCCCGAGCGCCGTCCCGATGATCTGCCCGGTCAGGGCCAGCCCCACCACCACGATGAGACCGACCAGCGCGCCGTCGTCCGCACGGCCGATGAGCTCGGCGAACGGGCTGGCGATCTTGGCACCGAGAAAACCGCCGCCGAGGAAGCCGATGAACGACAGCGCGCCGACCGCGAATCCCTGGCGATATCCGGAGATCGCGAACATCACGGTCAGCGCGATCAGAACGAGGTCGAGAAGGTTCACCAGGGGCCCGCGTCGAGGTTCAGAAGATCACCGTCGGGTTCAGAGGATCACAAGTGTGGCGGTCATTCCCTTATGCAGGGTACAGACCACCGGATATCGACCGGGCTTGGACGCGGTGAAGGTGATCGACTGGGATTGGCCGGCCGCGACGATCCTGGTGGTCGCGCCGGGGAGCGTGTCGATGACGAAGTTGTGCGGAGCCGAGCCGTTCGGCACCGAGAAGTTGACCCGGATCGTTCCCGGGTGGGCGACGAGCTCACCGGCCGAGAAGGTCTGGTTCACCTGGCCGACGACATCGAAGACCTGGACGCCGTCGCTGACCGTGGCCGTCAGGGTCGCGGTGGCGGACGGCCCGCCGTGCGCCATGTCGTCGCCTCCGCCGCCGCAGCCGGTCAGGGCGGTGAGCAGCGTCACGGCCGCGACCAGTGCGACCAACCCGTTCCGGGTGGATCTTGAGGTCATCCTCCGACCGTACCGCCCGCTTCGTCAGGGGAGATGCGGGGCTCTACCACCGCTCGGGGGAGTGCCATCGCCTTCGAGATCGCCGCGGTGATCTCCGGTACGTCGACGGGGGTCGCGGTGTCCCAGGGGCGTTCCCACCCACCGGCCCGCAGTAGTGCGTCGAGAATGCCGGCGGTGAATCCCCAGACCGTCATGCCACGGACCCGGAACGCCGGACTGCCGAAACCGGCCGGATGGCGCAGCAGGATCCGGTTGCCCGGGTCGGCGAGCTCGGCCACGGGGACGCGGGCGACGGACGAGGTTTCCGCCGGGTCCACGGCCACCACCGCGCTCGGGGTGTGCCACCAGGCCAGCACGGGCGTCACATGGAAGTGGCTCGCGGCCAGGTAGAGCGGGCTGACCGTGGCGAGGATCTCGACACCGGACGGGTCGAGCCCGACCTCCTCCTCCGCCTCGCGCAGCGCCGTCGCGGCCCGCGACACATCCGTCTCGTCGGCGCTGCCGCCGGGGAAGGCGGGCTGCCCGGCATGGTTGCGCAGGTCGGCGGCCCGCTGCAGCAGCAGGACGTCCGGCCCGGCCGGGCCCTCTCCGAACAGGATCAGGACGGCGGCCTGCCGCCCGCCGGGCCGGTTCTGACCAGGCTGGCGTACCTGCACCGGGATGCCCTCGCCGACCGCACCGACCAGCCCTTCCAGCCAGCCGGGGACCGGCGTGCCACCGGCGGCGGACACGGTCGCCGGCGCGCGGCGGAGCGTGGGGCCCGGCGTGAGGCCGGTCTGGTCCGGGGCGTTCACCGGGCGGCCTCCGCGTCGCCGCGCACCAGCCGCGCGGCCTGCAGGGGCTCGGTCGGGCCGGCGCCGAAGGACGGGCACATCCGGGCGATCGCGCAAGCCCCGCATGCGGGCCGCCGGGCATGGCAGATCCGTCGGCCGTGAAAGATCATCCGATCCGAGGCGATCGTCCAGTCCCGTCGCTCGATCAGCGCCGCGAGGTCGGTCTCGACTCGGACCGGGTCCGTCTCGGAAGTGAGCGCGAAACGCCGGGACAGCCGGCCGACGTGGGTGTCGACCGTGATCCCGGGGACGCCGAAAGCATGCCCGAGGACGACGTTCGCGGTCTTGCGGCCCACGCCTGGCAGCGTCACCAGATCCTCCAGCCGGCCCGGCACCTCGCCGGCGAACCGCTCGTTGAGAGCGGCGCCGATGCCGATCAGCGAGTTGGCCTTCGCCCGGAAGAAGCCGGTGGGGCGCAGCAGGCCCTCCAGCTCGTCGCGGTCCGCCGCGGCGTAGGCGGCGGCGCTGCGGTAACGGGCGAAGACGGCGGGAGTGACCTCGTTGACCTTCTTGTCCGTGCACTGGGCCGACAGAACCGTCGCCACCAGCAGCTCCAGCGGATTGCCGAAGTGCAGCGCGATGCGCGCGTCCGGGTGGAGCTCACCGAGCGCGCGCACGATGCGTCGCGCGCGTCGGGTGCGGGCCAGGGCCGTCTCTGCAGTCGCGTCGACGGTGATACCCATACCTCGCAGAGTATCTGCCGGGCCGCCCGCGCCGGTCGGTGTCTGATCGTGGCCCGTGCGGGCGCGTCGACCCCCCGCACGCGTGTCCGGCGGCGTCATCGGGGACCATGGGATGGCCATGATTGCATTTGCCGCGGTTACGGTCCCCCTGTTGCTGCTCGGGCTGCTGCTCGCGATGGAGCGGGTCGAGCGTCCCCTCAACGCCGCCGACGTCGGCAAGGGCATCGAGGGGTTCTTCGACAGTGCCCGCCCGGACGAGGTCGAGACCTTCGTCCAGCAGGGCATGCCCGCGGCACTGGAGCGTTACCGGCGCCGGCTGCGCCGCACTCCGCCTGGCAAGCACCGGGCCGCCTGAGCCCGCCACCCCGGCGAACCCGCCGCTCTGCTGAACCCTCGGCCTGCCCGCCCCTTCGGCCTGCCCGCCCCTTCGGCCTGCCCGAGCCCTCGGTCCGCCCGAACCCCCCGTTGGTGGGGCTGGTGTCGGTTGCCGGCGGAGTCAAGGGGGTTCAGGCCGCTCCTGGCCCTGTCGATCACGGATGTCCAGCACTTGTTCCGGACTGTGCCGATGTGACCTGTGCCGCGTCTGGCCCGATCGCGCCGCTTGGCGCGGGTGCGGGCCCCGAATTCGACCGTGCTAGGCCGATTGTGACTCTCGCCACTTTGGTGGTGCGTTCACGGTCACTTTGCGTATCAGAAACGGAGTATTCGGGTACATCTGCGTGACCTGACCAGGCCGATGGGGGTCCCTGGCCGTGCCCAACGCCCCGCACCCTGGCATGCTCAGCTCGTGGACGATCTGCTAGCCCGCGTTCCGCTGTTCGCCGGGTTGTCCGAGCCCGACCGCCAGGCGCTTTCCGATCACCTGGACCGGCAGGACGTGACCCGTGGCGATGTGCTGTTTCGCGAAGGGGATGTCGGTGACCGCGTTTTCGTGGTTCTTTCCGGCAAGGTCAAGATAGGACGCCAGTCCGCCGACGGGCGGGAGAACCTGCTGTACGTGATGGGGCCGGGAGACCTCTTCGGTGAGCTCTCCCTGTTCGATCCCGGACCGCGCACCGCTACAGCGACCGCCGTGACCGACGCGTCGCTCGTCGCGCTGGATCACACCGCGCTGCGGCCGTGGCTGCGCTCCCGGCCCGAAGCCGGGGCGCTGCTGCTGCGTGTGCTGGCCCGTCGCCTGCGGCGGACCAACGACACGATGGCGGACATGGTCTTCACCGATGTGCCAGGTCGCGTCGCGAAGGCGCTGCTCGATCTGGCCGATCGTTTCGGTGAGCCGGCCCAGCCCGGCAACGAGGCCGCTGGGGTCCGCGTCGAACACGGCCTCACGCAGGAGGAACTGGCACAGCTGGTCGGTGCCTCGCGGGAGACGGTGAACAAAGCTCTGGCCGATTTCGCCACTCGTGGGTGGCTTCGGCTGGACTCACGCGCCGTCGTGCTGCTCGACCGTGAGCGGCTCGCCCGCCGAGCCCGCTGAACTCACCGCCGGTAGTGGAGCCGGCATGTTCGTCGCGCGTCCGTCTCCCGGATCCGCCGAGGTCGTCGGATCCGGGAGCGGCGCACTCCCAGCCGTGACGGCGGCGACGTCGGACTCGTCGTCGCCGGGCTTGTCGTCGCCGGGCCCGCCATCAGGTCCGTCATCGCCGTGCCCGATGCCGCCCGATTCGGCGTCGCCGGATTCCGGTGGTGGCAGCGTGGCGAGCAGCCGCCGGGTCTGCGGGGCCTCACTGACCGCGCCGGTGGCGGTCGCCGCGGCGAGCGCCTGCTGGTAGGCCTCACGGCTGCCCTCGACGTCGCCATGCGCGGCGAGCACGGTGCCGAGTGCCCGATAGGCCAACACCTGCGCGCGGACGTCCTCCGCGTCCACGCTGACCGCGCGCCGGGCCACCCTCAGGGCCTCGTCCGGCTCGCCCGCGTCCAGCAGCGTGCCCGCGAGGTGGGCGTAGGCCTGCCGGCGCGGGAACATCAGGGTCGCCGGCTCGCTGACGGCGAGTGCGTCACGCAGCCCGGTGATCGCCTCGTCCAGCCGCCCGCGTGCGCGGGCGATCTGCGCCACCAGCACCTTCGCTCCGAGGTGCGCGTGCGGGCGCAGCTCCAGCCGGTCCAGGTCGGCCAGCGCGCTCTTGGCGGCTTCCTCCGCCGCGTCCACCTCGCCGGCGTCCAGCCTCGTCAGACCCAGCAGGACCTGGGCGAACGCGCCGATGAGCACATGGCCGGTGGCGGCTGCGTCCGCGCAGACCTCGGTCAGCAGCTCCGCCCCGCGCTGCGGCTCGCCGGCGCCGCGGGCGGCCAGGCCGCGGGCGATGAGGGTGAGCGTGTGCCCCCACGTGTCGCCCGTCTCGGCGAACAGCTCCGCCGCGCGGGCCGCCTCGCTCTCCGCCGTCTCGATGTCGCCGAGCTCGGCCGCGGCGACCGCGTCGATCGTCAGGCAGATGGCCTGGCCCCAGCGCTCCCGCATCGACTCCGCGAGGTTGATGAGGACCCGGGAGACCTTGCGGGTGCGCGTGAGCTGACCGGACAGCAGCAGGACGAGCGCCTCGGTGCCCGAGCACCAGCCGAGGCCCCCGGCGTCCTCCAGCCGCTCGAAGAGCGCGGAGGCCTCGCGAAGGGTGCGTTCGGCCCGGCTGTAGTCCCCTCGGGTGGTGGCGCTCCAGGCGAGGTGCTGCAGGGCCCAGCCGACTCCGCGCGGATCGTCGACCCGGCGGGCGAGGGTCAGGGCCTCGCGGTAGCGCTCCTCGGCGGCCAGGATTCGGCCGGCCGAGTACTCCAGCAGCCCCAGCCGGCGCAGCGAGGCGGCCACGGCCCGGTCGTCGCCGGCCCGGTGCGCCGCGTCCAGCGCCGTGATGAGGGACTGCCGTGCCTCCTCGCCTCGCCCCTGCTTCTGCCGCAGCTCACCGAGCACGGCGTAGGCCGACGCCCGCAGGCTGGGGGTGTTGAGACGCAGTGCCGGACGCAGCGCACGCTCCGCCTCGTCGAGGCGGCGCAGCCAGACGAGCGCCTCGGCGTGCAGGATCCGCACCTTGATGTCGTCATCCCCGTCGATGACGCCGCGCCCGAGACGGCGGGCGTTGGCGAGCAGATCGGCGGCGGCGCGGTGGTCGTCGCGGGCGAGCGCCGAACGCGCGAGCCGAACATGGGCGTGGAACCCGGCCTCGCGTGCCGACCACGCCGGGTCGTCCGCCGGCAGCGCCATCGACGCGGCGAGGTCGTAGGCCCGTAGCGCGTGCGCGGCGACGAAGGTCGACACCTCGCGGGAGGGGCCGATCATCGCGGTGACGCCCCACCGGGCGGCGGTGGCATGGCGCCGGGCACGTTCGACCTTCGGCAGCCCCGAGTAGGCCGCGTCCCTGGCCATCGGATGGACGAATCGCCACAGCGTCTCGCCCTGGCGCGGCGGCCGGACGAGCTGGCGTTCGGTGAGGACCGACAGCGCCCGCTCCATCTCGGCCGCGGGCCGCTCACCGACCGCCGGCAGTGCCTCGGCGGGGAAACGGGGGCCGAGCACGGCCGCCGCACGCAGCGCGGCCTTGGCGGAGGGGTCGAGGTCGTCGATCCGCGCGGCGAGCACCGACTGGACTCCGGCCGGCAGCACGGTCTCGACCAGTGAGCCCTCGAGCACCCACCGCAGGCCGTCCCCGTCCGGGTCGGGCACCTGGTGCAGGAGACCGCGGTCCACCAGCAGGTTGAGCAGCTCGGTGAGGAAGAACGGGTTGCCGTGCACCCGGGCCAGCAGGCCGGCCTGGTTGGCCCGGGACAGGCCCGGCTCGCCCAGGTATTCCTTGAGCAGCGTGCGGGCGGCGTCCTCCGGCAGAGGGCTCAGCGCGAGCCGGTGGGCGGTCGCCAGATCGGCGAACCGGGGATTCTCCCGGTCGAGCAGCAGGAGCATGACCGGGCCGGTGAGCGCGCTGGTGAGCCGGCGCAGCGCGGTCGTCAGCCGGCTGGTTGCCCATTCCAGGTCATCGATGATCACGAGCACCGGCCCCTGGACCGCCACCGCGCTCAGGAGCAGGCCGACCGTCTCCACCGCGTCGTCGACGGACCGCTGCAGCACCTCGCCCTGTGACGCCCGCCCGGCCGGATCGCCTGGCGGCGTCACCCCGCCGGTGCCGGGCCGGCGGTCCGGCGGCACGCCGAGCATGCCGAGCAGCCGGTCACCGATGCCGGACGGAAGCTTCGTCCCGAAGATCGGATGGGTGAGGCTGGCGACCTTGCGACGGACCCGGTCGGCCACCCGGTCCAGGCTGTCGCCGTCGGTGATGCCGCAGAGGCCGCGGATGAGATCGATCAGCGGCGCGAGGTCACGGACATCGCCGTGACGGACGGTGCGGCCCCACAGCACCGCCGCGCCGTGGCTCGTGGCGGCACCGTCGGCGAGCTCGCGAGCGAGCCGGGTCTTGCCGATCCCGGCCTCACCCGTGATCACAACGATATCCGGGCGGCCGGTGTCGACCACTCCGGTGAAGTATCCGCGCAGCTCCGCGAGCTCCCGCTCGCGGCCGATGAAGGTCGCGTCGTCGGCGAGCCCCGGCCGGGCGATGTTGGACGGACGCAGGCTGACGAGCTCATAGGCAGGCACCGGCTCGCGCTTGCCCTTGAGGACCAGCGGCGGCAGGTCGCGCCAGGTCGCCACCAGCCGGGTGGCGGCGACCGTGTCCCGACCCGCGTAGACGGTGCCGACCGCCGCGGCGCCGGAAAGCCGCGCGGCGGTGTTCACCGTGTCCCCGATGACGGTGTACGACAGGGCGGCCTGGACACCGGCGAGCACCTCGCCGGTGTTGATGCCGACCCGAAGCGCGAGCGAGCCGCTGTCGCCGCTTTCGTCCATGATCAGGCGACGGACGGTCTCCTGCATCGCGGCGGCTGCCCGCACCGCGCGCTCGGGATCGTCCTCGTGCGCGGTCGGGGCCCCGAAGACGGCCATGATTCCGTCTCCGCTGAGGTTGTCGACCCGCCCGCCGACCTCGTCCACGTCTCGGGCGAGTGCGGCTAGCACGCGGTCGGTCACCTCACCGACCCGTTCGGGATCGCGGTCCTCGGCCCAGGCGGTGAAGTCGGAGAGGTCACCGAACAGCACCGTGACCACCCGCCGCTCCGCAGACTCGGCGCGCGGCGTGTCCGTCGGAGTGAACTGCAGGCCGCAGTTGAAGCAGAACCGCCCGCCGGGAACTGTCGGTGTGCCGCATCTGGGGCAGACCAGGGGGCCGGGCATGGGGGAGCTGATCACCATTCTGGACCGGTTCCTCTCCGCCGGGTGTAGGCCGGGCCGCTGGAGCCGCTCGGGCCACTGGAGTGGGAAGCCGGGCAGCGACCGTAGCCGGAACGTGTGCGAAGAGTGACGGGCCGCGAGTGCGCGGATCCGTGGGCGTTACCAGTGGGCCAGATGGTTACAAAGCGCACGAGCGGTCTCCTCCGCCGGAAAGTTTAGTGGCCTTCGTCTCCCTTTCTGGATCAAGCTGTGTCGGATGGCTGACCTGGGCGGTTTTGCCAGAGTCAGGACAGTGCTGCCGCTGACCCCTATTGTGGCGCAGGTCACTCCGTTGCCCCCGATCCGGGGGTACCCGGAATCCGTTAGCGGGTCGCCGACGGCACCGAGCACCCGGCCAGGCTGCCGCGGCGAGGCACGCGGACCGTTGCGGCCGTGGTGGACGTCACGCCCGGCCGAGCGGCCGAGCGGCCGGGTGACCGAGCGGCCGGGTGGTCGGGTGGCGGGTGCTGCGCCTACCGCGACCGCAGGTACTCGAGCTGCGCGCGGACGGACAGCTCGGCCGCGGGCCAGAGCGCCCGGTCGACGTCGGCGTAGACGAGACGCACGACGTCCGACGGCGTGACCTCGCCGGCCGGCCGGCCCAGCTCGGACAGCGCCGCGCTGACCTGGTCGAGGCGGGCGGCCCGGTGATCCAGGTAGGCCTGCGCGGCCCGGCCGGCGGCCGGCAGCTCCGGACCGTGGCCCGGCAGCACCGTCATGTCACCGAGCTCGCGCAGCGACCGCAGGCTTTCGAGGTAGTCGCCGAGGCGGCCGTCGGGATGCGCGACCACCGTGCTGCCACGCCCGAGGATGGTGTCCCCGGTGAGCACCGCGGGGTGCTGGTCGTCCCCGGTCAGGACGAACGACAGCGAGTCGGCGGTGTGCCCGGGTGTTGCCAGCACCCGCAGCTCCACCCCTGCGGCGGCGACGACGTCCCCGGCGCCCAGGCCTTCCGAGCCGAGGCGGTGCGCCGGGTCGAGGGCCCGGACCCACGCGCCGGTCAGGGCGTGCAGCGCCGCCGCTCCCGCACTGTGGTCGTTATGGCCGTGCGTCAGCAGGATCGCGTGCACCGGACCGGCGGCGGCGACCCGCGCGAGGTGCTCGTCGTGGTCGGGGCCCGGGTCAACCACGACGCAGCCCGGCTCGCCGGGAGCGCGCAGGATCCAGGTGTTCGTGCCCTCCAGCGTCATCGGCCCCGGGTTCGGCGCGAGCTGGACGGATGCCAGCCGGGTGACCTCGCGGGGCGCGCTCATCGGTCGACGGCTTCGCGGTCGAGGTGGGGGAACAGCAGGCGCCAGAGTCCGTCGACGACGGAGATCCGCGGCATGACCGGGGCGAGGTCCCGGGCCGCCGCGGCCGCGAGAACGCCCGCGACGTCGTCGAACTCGGCGAGCTCGGCCAGGGTGAAGACAGTCGGCGGCAGCATCGCCAGGGCACCTTCGTAGAACTGGTCTAGTGCCTGGGCGGGGCGGATCCAGAGCGCTCCGTCCGCTTCGGAGGAGGCCACGCCGGGCTGCTGTCCGGGTGGCAGTGCCGCGACGAAGAACCGGGTGTCGTAGCGGCGCGGCTCGAGCTCCGGGGCGACCCAGCGGGTCCAGGCGCCCAGCAGATCCGCGCGCAGTGCCAGCGATCGGCGGGTGAGCAGGTCGGCGAGGGTGAGCCGGCGGTCCTCCATCGCCTGCCGATCGGCGGAGAACATCGCCACGGTCCCGGCCCCGGCCGGTGAGGCGGGGGCCGCCCCGTCGGGCGTCGTCCCGTCGGAGGCAGCCTCCGGTGGGGCGGCGAGCAGCACCCCGCACTCCTCGAAGGTCTCTCGGACCGCGGCGCAAACCACCGCCCGGGCACGGGCGGGATCCCGGTCGAGGCCCGGCATGACCACGTCGACCGGTGGTCCGGTCCAGGCGAGCATCTCGTCGCTGTCGGCGGGGTCGACGCGACCGCCGGGGAACGCGTACATCCCGCCGGCGAACGACATCGCGACGGTACGGCGGATCATGTAGGCCTCGACTCCGCCGCCGGCCGGCGCGTCACGCAGCAGGATGACCGTCGCGGCGTCCCGAGGGACCGCAGGTGCGGCGGCGAGCCGCGCCAACGAGGCGGCCTCCTCGGAGCTCACCCGGCGAGGGGCGCCGAACCGGGCGATCAGGGCCGACCGATGATCAACCATTCCCTGATGGTAGACACGCCGGGCGTGTTGATGTCGGGCTCAGCCTCTGACGCGGGCGACCAGCTCGATCTCGACCGGGGCCCACAGCGGGAGTGCCGCGACCCCGACGGCGGACCGGGCGTGCCGCCCGGCGTCGCCGAAGACCGCCCCCAGCAGCTCGCTGGCGCCGTTCACAACGGTCGGCTGGTCGGCGAAACCCGGCGCGCTCGCCACGAACCCGACCACCTTCACGATCCGGACCAGTGAGTCCAGGCCGCCCGCCGCGGCCGCCGCGGCGGCCAGTGCGTTCAGCGCGCACACCCGGGCCAGCTCGGCGGCCCGCTCGGTGCTGATCTCGTCACCCACCAGGCCGGTCGCCGCGAGCTTGCCGCCCACCAGGGGGAGCTGGCCGGCGGTCCAGACCAGATCACCGTCGCGGACGGCCGGGACGTACGCCCCGGCCGGGCTGGGTACGGCCGGCAGGAGCAGCCCGAGCTCGGCGAGCCGCTCGGACGGCTTCGCGACGTCAGCGGCGTCTGCCGTGTCTGGGGGAAGGGCCGAGGAACTCACCGCCGGGCCGCCTTACTGGGCCTTGGGGCGCTTGAAGTACGCGACCAGGCTCTCGGGGTTGGGCCCGGGCACGACCTGGACGAGCTCCCAGCCGTCCGCGCCGAAGTTGTCGAGGATCTGCTTGGTGGCGTGGATCAGGAGCGGGGCGGTCATGTACTCCCACTTGGTCTGCATGACCATGGACCCTAGAGCATCACCGGGCCGGCACCCGGGTGGGTGCACCGGATCAGCCGGGCATGCCGTCCGGGAGCATGCGCGGCCGGTGCGCCGGTCAGGATCTGTCGGCCCCGGGTACGGTCGAGCACGTGACCGGTGACGACAAGCCACGGGAGACAGCCGTTGCTCTCTGGGACCGCCGGCTGCACATAGTCACCGGCAAGGGCGGCACCGGTAAGACCACGATCGCCGGCGCGCTCGCGGTGGCACTGGCCACCGGCGGCCGGCGGGTGCTGCTCGCCGAGGTCGAAGGCCGCCAGCAGATCGCGCAGCTGTTCGACACCCCGCCGCTGCCGTACCGGGAGCGGAAGGTGGCGAGCGCGCCCGGCGGCGGCGAGGTGTTCGCCCTCGCCATCGACGCGGACGAGGCACTTCTCGAATACCTGGAGATGTTCTACAACCTGCGCCGGGCCGGCCGGGCGCTCGGCCGGGTCGGCGCGGTGGACTTCGCCACGACGATCGCCCCCGGGGTCCGAGACGTGCTGCTCACGGGCAAGGTGAAGGAGGCCGTGAACCGGCCGGACGGAACCCGCCCCAGCGGGCTCGCCTACGACGCGGTCGTGCTCGACGCACCCCCGACCGGCCGGATCGCGCGGTTCCTGAACGTGTCCGCCGAGGTCGTCGGGCTCGCCAAGATGGGTCCGATCCGGTCCCAGGCGGAGGCCGTGATGAAGGTGTTGGCACCGGAGCGGGCGGCGGTCCACCTGGTCACGCTGCTGGAGGAGATGCCCGTCCAGGAGACGGTCGACGGGATCCACGAACTGCGTGAGGTGGGTCTCCCGGTCGGGGCTGTCGTGGTGAACATGGTGCGTACCCCGCTGCTCGCGCCCGCCGAGCTGGAGCTGGCCAGGCGCGGCCAGCTCGACTACGAGGCGCTCGCGACCGGGGTCAAGGAGGCCGGCATCGATCCGACCGAGGAACTGCTCGCGAACCTGGCCTGGGAGGCCGCCCAGCATGCCGAGCGGGTCGCGCTGGAGTCGGCCCAGCGGGCCCAGATCGCGCAGCTGCGCCGGCCGGTGTGCGAGGTGCCGCTGGTCGCGGACGGCGTGGATGTCGGCACGGTCCACCGCATCGCCGAGATCCTGCGGGCGCACCGGATGAGCCCGTGAGCCCCACGCACGACGATCCCGCAGGCGCGGCCAAGCCAGCCGGTGGTGCGAAGCCCACTGGAGCGGCGAAGCCGTCTGGTGCGGCGGAGCCGTCTGGTACCGCGAAGCCGGCCGGTAGGGCGAAGCCCGCTGCTGGCACTGCGAAGCCCGCTGGTGCGGCGAGGTCGGCTGGTACCGCGAGGTCGGCTGGTGCGGCGAAGTCGGCTGGTGCGGCGAAGTCGGCTGGTACCGCGAAGCCCGCTGGCGTGGCGAAGTCGGCGGCCGCGCGGCGGTCGCGGTATGCGGCTTCGGGCCGGCCGCGCCCGCGGCCGCATCCCGCGGGTGTGCCACGCCTGGATGTCGACGAGATGCTCGACTCCGAGCGGATCATCGTGTGCTGCGGGTCCGGTGGCGTGGGCAAGACGACGACAGCCGCGGCACTCGCGCTGCGCGCCGCCGAGCGCGGCCGGCAGGTGGTGGTGCTGACCATCGACCCGGCACGGCGCCTGGCCCAGTCGCTCGGCCTCACGGCGCTGGACAACACCCCGCGCGAGGTCGCCGGAGTGGACGGTACGGCGGGCGGCCGGCTGGACGCGATGATGCTCGACATGAAGAGGACGTTCGACGAGATCGTCCTCGCCCACAGCACACCGGAGCGCGCCGAGGCGCTGTTGGCGAACCCCTTCTACCAGTCGCTGTCGTCCTCTTTCGCCGGCACCCAGGAATACATGGCGATGGAGAAGCTGGGCCAGCTCGACGCCAGCGGAACCTGGGATCTGATCGTCGTCGACACCCCGCCGACGCGTTCCGCGCTGGATTTTCTGGACGCACCGGGGCGCCTGGGCGATTTCCTCGACGGCCGGCTGCTGCGGGTGCTGCTGGCACCCGCGAAGGCGGGTGGCCGGGCGTACGCGAAGGTCATCGGTGCTGGCCTGGGCATGTTCACCAAGGTCATCACCAAGGTGATCGGCGCCCAGCTCCTCGCGGACGTGAGCCAGTTCGTGGCCGCGCTGGAGACGATGTTCGGGGGCTTCCGCGCCCGTGCGGACGAGACGTTCCGCCTGCTGGCCGCGCCCGGGACCTCGTTCGTGGTGGTGGCCGCGCCGGAGGCGGCGGCGCTGCGGGAGGCGTCCTACTTCGTGGATCGGCTCGACGCGGACGGGATGCCACTCGCCGGCTGCATCGTCAATCGGATGCACATCTGTGACACGGCCGGTCTGACGGTGGAACGGGGGCTGGCCGGCGCCGAGACGTTGACGGACCACGGCGAGCATCCGTTGGCGGCGGCGGTGCTGCGCATCCATGCCGATCGGGCTCGGCTCTCGGAGCGGGAGATCCGGTTGCGTGAACGCTTCACCAACGTGCATCCCGACACCGCGCTTGTCGAGGTCGAGGCACTCTCCGAGGACATCCACGATCTTGCCGGGCTGCGGGAGATAGGCCGTGCGCTGGCAGGTGACGGTCGCGACGCCGCGGGCACCTGAGCGGACTCACGGCATCCCTGATGCGTGGACCGTGAGATGGGAAAAGATCATTGGATCTGATTACGGCCCCGGGAATCGCGCCGGTGCGATGTGAACCCGGGTCCAAAAGGGCCCTCCGCCCATTCGGGCTACTCACGGAAGCATGAGGTCCGAGATCCTGGAGGGGACCAGCGCCACTGGTGGAGATTTCACCGCCCATCCGGGCTATACACGACTCGGATGGAAACAACTGTGAGTTACCGTCGTTGCTCAGTGTGGTGGTGTCCGTTCGACCCCGCTGTCGTCGGACACCCCCGGGTGGGGCCCTGAACTAGCCTGCGGACGCGGACCGGTGGTCCGCCTGGGCATCCGCGAGAAGCTTCCGCCAGGAGGTGACGTCCGGGCGGCGGCGCAGCAGAGCGCGGCGCTCCCGTTCGGTCATCCCGCCCCAGACGCCGAACTCGACCTGGTTGTCGAGGGCGTCCGCGAGGCACTCGGTGCGAACAACGCACCCGAAGCACCTGGTCTTCACCCGGTTCTGGGCTGCCCCCTGGACGAACAGCTCGTCCGGATCGAGGTCGCGACAGGCGGCGTGAGCCGTCCAGTCGCCGTCGGCGGTGGAGCCGACGAGCCGGGTCGTACTGGTACGGCGTGACAGGCTGACGGTCGGGGTCAGGCTTCTGGTCATGCCACCTGCCTTTCTTCTCGAGTCCGGGTCAGGGGGCCCGTGCGGGTGGTGACGTGGCGTTGAACCGAAACCGTACGGAGTGGCGTGGCCACGGCACAGACCCCACACGGGTGGTTGTCCAAATGACTAGTCCGGGCCATTGATCCCGATCGCCGCGGTAGTGCGGTCTGTGACAACTGTGTGTCACTTCTGTGACGTCGCCGTGACTCTGCTGTGGCGTCGTAGTCTTAGTTCGATGAGGTGGCGCTTGAGCCGGCTCAGTATTGGATCAACACAGTGCTGGAACAGCGCAGTACTGGATCAGCGCCTCGGTCGCGGCCGGCGCGAAAACCTGCCGAAGGCAGGCATCGTCAACGGCGGCGGCGGGACTCGAGCGGAGGATTCCGGCTCAGTGTTCATACCAGGCCGAGCAGCCCGTGAGGAGCAGTTGCCGGGTGTTTTGGCAACAGTCGAGCCCGCGCTGATGTCGGAGTGGGCTGCGCCGTCACGTCCCACTCGGGTCGATCGGGCGACCCGCGCCGTTCGCGGGGCCTGCGCGTGAAGCGCCCGGGTGCGGCGAGCACATTGCGTAGGCGCGTCACGGGCGGCCGGAGTCAGGGAATCGCCCCTATGCCCGGGCGTATCGGGCCACCTTCGGCGAGTCGGCGCCGGGTGACGCCGACCCGGCTTCTCGGGCTGGTTGCCGCCAGTGCCTGCGCGGGTGTTGTAGTCGGCATGTTGGCATTGCCTGTCGTCGGCCTGGCCGGGGTGACAGCCAAGAGCGGAGCCGACCATTTCCTCTCGCTGCCAGCGAATCTCACGGTGCCGCCGCTGGCCCAGCCGTCGCGGATCCTGGACGCCGCCGGAAACGAGATCGCGGTGCTCCGGGGAGAACAGGACCGTGAGCTGGTCAATCTCGACCAGGTGCCGCAGTTCATGCGCCAGTCGATCATCGACATCGAGGACGCGCGCTTCTACGAGCACTCGGGTGTCGACTACCGGGGAATGATCCGCGCCTATCTGAAGAACCAGGAGTCGGGTGAGGTCACCCAGGGCGGCTCGACCCTGACCCAGCAGTACGTCAAGAACGTCCTGCTGGCGTCCGCCACCACCGCGGAGGAAAAGAAGCAGGCCACCGAGCAGACGGTGGACCGGAAGCTCCGCGAGGCCCGCTACGCGCTCTACCTGGAAGACCACCTGACCAAGGACGAGATCCTCGAGAGGTATCTCAACATCGCGTACTTCGGCGATGGCGCGTACGGAGTCCAGGCGGCTGCACACCATTACTTCAACGTCGACGTCAGCAAGCTCACGCTCACCCAGTCGGCGATGCTCGCGGGGCTGGTCAAGAACCCCACGGCCTACAATCCGGTGCTGCATCCGCAGGCGGCGAAGGAGCGCCGGAACACGGTCCTCGCCCGAATGCACGAGCTCGGCCACATCGACACCGCGGTCTGGCAGTCGGCCCGCGGGGAGGATGTCGTGCTGAACCGGCCCGCCCGGTCGGTCGACGCCTGCCAGGACTCATCCGCGCCGTTCTTCTGCGCCTACGTGCGTGAGGTCCTGCTTGCCGACCGGAAGTTCGCCTCGACCCCCGAGGACGCCAGGCGCCTGCTGTTCGAGGGTGGCCTCACCATCCGGACCACCCTCGACCCGGTCGCGCAGGGCGCCGCTCAGACGTCGGCGGCGGAGGTGATCCCGGCCGGGAACAGGGTCGCCGCCAGCGTCGTCATGATGCAGCCCGGCACCGGGAACGTGCTCGCGTTCGCCGTGAACCGGGAGTACGGGGAGCCGAGCGACAACCTCTCGCCGGAGCGCACCGGCGACTTCGTGCACACCAAGGAGATCTATCCGGTCGACGAGGACCTCTTCTCGCCCGGTTCGACCTTCAAGGTGTTCACCCTGGCGGCGGCACTGGAGAACCACTTCCCGCTGTCGACGACCTTCCACTCACCGGTGTGCTACCCGTCGGAGAAGCTGCGTAACCCGGACTCCGGCTGCTACGGCAACGCCGACCCGAGTGAGGACGGCTACTACTCGCTCAGCACGGCGACCTGGAACTCGGTCAACACCTACTACATCCAGCTGGCGGAGCAGATCGGCGTGCTGAAAACCGCCGAGATGGCCCGCCGGCTGGGGGTCTCCTCCTGCCGCATACGGCCGGTGACCGAGAACGCCCCGGAATGCAAGAACGTGAACGGCATCAGCTCCGTGGACGGTTCGGCGATTCTCGGTTCCAACGAGATCAGCACACTTGACCTGGCCACCGCCTACGCGACGCTGGCCGCTCGCGGGAACCGGTGTGATCCTCATGTCGTGCTGTCGGTCTCGCAGCGGGTCGGCGGCGCGGACCGGCCGTTGGCGTTCGACACCGGAAAGCCATGCGAGCAGGTGCTCGACCCCGGTATCGCGGACACCGTGGCCTCGGTTCTGCAGGGCGTCATCAATCATGGAACGGCCTCGGGCAATGCGAAGCTCGGTCGCCCGGCTGCCGGCAAGACCGGTACCGCGGAAGGCTTCAGCACCGCGTCGTTCGCGGGCTTCATCCCGCAGCTCGCCGTCGCTGTCAACCTGGCCGACCCGCGCAGCCCCACAAACCATCCGCTGGTCGACGTGCTGGGTAGCCGGCACGTTTTCGGCGGTGGCTTTCCCGCCCAGATCTGGGCACGCACGATGAACCGGACGATCGACGGCCTGGGCCTGCCCGTCGTCGCGCTTCCGCCGCCGGACAACACCCAGCCGGCGGTGCCGAAGAAGCCTCTGCCGGACGTGCGCGGGCAGGCCCAGCAGGTCGCCGAGGCCGCGTTGCGCGCGCAGGGATTCCGGGTCCGGTCCCAGACCGTGCCGAACCTGGCCGCTCCCGGAATCGTCGTCGGTATGTCGCCGGCGCCCGGCGGAGAGGTCTCGATTGACACCGAGATCGTGCTTCAGGTGTCAGGTGGTCTCACCGGGGCGGCGCAGCTGCCGAACGGGATAAACCCGCGCCCCGGCGAGGTCAGGCCGCCGACGGTGATCCTTCCGGACATGCGCGACCGGCTGACCGGCTGACCTTCGACCAGCCGCGCGCCCGGTCACGGACCGGGCGCGCGGCTGGTGATTCAGTTGCCTGGTTTCTGCGCCTACTGACTAGTCGGCGCCTGGCCCGGGTGGGTCACGAAGCGCTCAGCCGGGCTCGGACGAGCTCGGAAACCCGCTTTCCGTCGGCTCGACCAGCCACTCGGGCCTGTGTGGCCTTCATCACCTGGCCCATGGCCTTCAGGTCGGTGACCCCGAGTTCCGCCAGCACGCTGTCGACGATGTCGCGCAGCTCCTCGTCACCCAGCTGGCTCGGCAGGTAGGCGGCGAGCACCTCACCCTCGGCCTGCTCACGGCTGGACTGCTCGGCTCGCCCCGCCGCGGCGAACGCCTCGGCGGCCTCCCGGCGCTTGCGAACCTCCCGGGCGAGGATCTTCTCGACCTCGGCGTCCCCGAGCTCGCGAGCGGTGTCCCCGGCCACCTCGGCGTCCTTCACCGCGGCGAGGGCAAGGCGCAGCGTCGAAAGCCGCAGTTCGTCCCGAGCGCGCATCGCGCCGGTGAGATCGTCGCGCAGCCGCTCCTTGAGTGTGCTCATGGTCATGAAGCCTATGGCCCGCCCGGGTCGGCAGCCACGCGGTTTTCGGGCGCGGGTCGTGGACGCCGCGCTCAACGGCTGACCCGAGCCCGGCTGGCTTGCGGGACGCGGTTGGATCGGCTGCCCGACCAGGGCCACGACACTCCTGCCGGCAAGGGGGCGCCGCGTTCGCATTCTGTCCATCCCAGACCAGCGGCCTCACCTGGCCGGTCGCGACGTCGACGGCACCGCGACGTCGACGGCACAGGAAAGGGCACCCCGGTCCTTCGCCACGACATCATTGGTCGTATGGCGGTTCAATGGGTGAGGCCGACTGCCTGCGTTTCACCCGTAACCTTGCGGATATCCGTGGAAAACAATGTCCCGGAACGTGGCATGCCCGTGATCAAACGGCGACTGAGAATCTCAGGGTGTCTGCACGCCATCGCCGGCGAACGCCAGTTCTGCGCGATCATTGTCACCTGCCCGCCGCCACCAAAAACGGCATCGGCCTGTTCGACGCTGCCCGTCGGGTTCCTGGCTGAAACGGACTGGCCTGAGACGGCCGCTGGTTAACGGAACCTCGCGTGTTGGTCTCCAGTATGTGCAACGCGTCGTTGGCGGTCAAGAGAAATTGACGTCAGTGTGGTCGACTACGATGGGTAGTCAACTGCTTTCGGTGGTGGAAGGGGGTGGGTTTGACATGAAAATCCCAGGTCAGGCGTATCGCGACGGCGCGGAGAGTGTCGAGAGGTCTCTCCTGACGCCTTCGTAGGAGGGATCTATCCGTCGTGGAACTTTTTCGGAACCCTTTTTGATCACGTGATGATTACTTTGCGCTATAGGTCCAGGTCGCAGGCTCCGGAGTGGTACCTGGCGACCGATCGATCGCGACTTTCTCGGGAGAAGGCGCGCGGGTGTTGATACCTACCGCTAGGCTGGTTCCCAGATCCTGCTTCTCCCGCACTTCCCGGTCGCCGCTGGCCGTCGCGAAGGTGCGTCCTGCCCGCAGCTCCGTGTCCGACGTGCTTTCTCTGGTAGTCCTTGCCCGGCTCCCGTCCCGGAGTGTGCATGCTCACCGAATACCGGCCCGATGCCGTCGAGGAACTCGTGGCGCGGCGACTCGACATCGACCCTTCCTCAAACGTTGCCAGGGAGAGTGTAAATGACGATCAGAGACTTGGCTGGCGGACCTGTTGGGCGGGCCGCAGCCGTTATTGCGGCCGCAGCTGTTCCTACCGCGTACACCGGCTGGGCAAATCCAGTGCCGGCCCACGCCGCCGAGGAGTCGGCGGCGGCTACTGCCAAGTGTAATCCGAACGCGTATCCTGTTACGATCGTAGACACGGAACCGATGATCTATCACCAGTTGTCGGTTTATAGCGAACCCCTCTACGTCGACCCGACCAACATCGTAGGTCAGGTTCAACTGTGGTACAGCGAACAGTGTCGAATGGTCCAGGCAAGCGGGGCACTTGTAAACCCGTTGCCGCAGGGTAAGACCGCGCGGGTGAGTACAGTTCAGACGTACTACACCCATGAGACCGCTAGATGTGATATCCCGGTCGGGGGCACCGACTGCATGACCATCTGGACCGATGATGCAGGCATCCTGCAATATGCCGAAGCGGACCTCAACCCGACCGATCCGAATGCGCACTATTACTGGCACGGCTCCACTGTCGCCTACTGACCGCTCGGCCAAAGGCATGTCAACGGTTGGCCGTTCCGCGGGTGGTGCGTGCCGAGCCGGGACTGTCGTGGTTGGGCGCGGGTGATTCCCCCACCTGGTGTGGATCGAGGGCGGCTCGCGGTCTGCTCGTCGAGAACCTGGACCAGTTGGGCGGGCAGGGTCCTGGCGAGTCGCGGCGAGTGCCCCAGGTCGTGGGTGACAGGGGCGATCAGCCATGCCGGAGACGGTCGCCTGGACGGCCCGGTTCGGGCCGTGAGCAGGATCACGGGGGCAGCCAGAGTCCTCGGCGGACGGCCGATGGCGCGTGGTCGGTGGCGGTGTGACACGGAGGCGTCGCGGGGCGGGCCGCCGAACTGACCCGTCGCTGGGCGAGACTGGAGCGATGCGAGCGAGACGTGAGGGGAGCGCGGGGCGTCAGGCGTCCGCGGGGCGCCAGGTGCCAGGGCGAGCCCGCGCGGTACGTGGGCCGGGCCGGGCACTGCGGAGGGCCGTGGCCGTCGGCGCCGGAGCCGCGCTGTACGCCGGGGTCTACGAGCGCACCGCGTACACGCTGCGCCGACGAGAGGTGCCCGTGCTGGCACCGGGGCGGCCGGACCTGCGTGTGCTGCACCTGTCGGACCTGCATGTGACCCCGAATCAGCGGGGCAAGTTCGCCTGGTTGTCGGATCTGGCCCGGCTGGTACCGGATCTTGTGGTGCTGACCGGTGACGTGCTGTCGTACCCGCAGGCCCAGGCACCGCTGATCGCCGCGCTCGAACCGCTGTTCGCCTTCCCCGGCCTGTTCGTCCCGGGGAACAACGACTACTACACGCCGACGCTCAGGAGCCCGCACCACTACATCAGGCGCGACAGTGCGCCGACGCGCCGGGGTGTGTCGCTCGACTGGGACGCGTTCGCGCTGGCCCTCACCACGGCCAGCGGCTGGCGGGAGCTGACGAACAGCCGGGCCTCGATGAAGATCGCGGGCCGGGTGCTGGACCTGCGCGGGGTCGATGACGCCAGGCTGCGCCGCGACCGGACCGCCCTGGTCTCGGGTCCGCCGGAGCCCGGTGCCGAGGTGGCCCTCGGGCTCACCCACACCCCGGAGCCACACGTGCTGGACGCCTTCACCGCCGACGGGGTGGACCTGATCCTCTCCGGGCACACGCACGGCGGGCAGATCCGGCTGCCGTACTACGGCGCGATCGTCACGAACTGCGGCATCGACCGGGCCCGCGCCTGGGGCCTGTCCCGGCACGAGGCGGGCGGACGGAGCTCGTGGCTGCACGTCTCCGCCGGGCTCGGGACGTCCCCGTTCGCGCCGTTGCGGTTCAACTGCCGGCCGGAGGCGACGCTGCTGACCCTCAAGGGCCGGGGCTGACCCTCCCGCTCCCGCGGGGCGGCGGAAGATGCCACCCCCCGCCGCCACACCTGCTTCGCCAGGTCTAGTACACTGAGCCACGGTCACGGGGTGTGGCGCAGCTTGGTAGCGCGCTTCGTTCGGGACGAAGAGGTCGTGGGTTCGAATCCCGCCACCCCGACCAGGTCAGGCCCGGTACTGAGAGATCAGTACCGGGCCTGATGTGTGTTTGGGCACCATTTGGGAGCCAAGTTGGCGAGACGGCTCCCAGCCCTGGTGCAGCCAGACGCTCAGACACCCGTACCTCGAAGTGGTCGAATCGGCCGAGTTCCGACGGAGAATGCAGTACGGTCGCGCCCACGCGGGCAAGTAGAGGTGAGGAGGGTTCATGTCGTACGAGCCGAAGCTCGCAGCAGCGCTGTCCGGCGCGACGATGGCCCAGCTCTCTCGCTGGCGTCACGCCTCCGGCGCAGGAGGCGCCGTCCTCGTGCCGGAAATCTCCGCCACCCGCCCCATCCTGTATTCATTCCGGGATGTGGTCGCGCTCCGCACCTGCGTGCGCCTGCGTCAAGAGACCTCACTGCAACGGATCCGCCGCGCAGTGGACTCCCTCAGGGACGATCTGGGGGAGCGCGAGCACCTCTCGACCTACCAGCTCGTCACCGACGGCGGCACGGTATATCTGGCCGATCCAGACCATGCCGTTGATCTGATCGGCCGCAAGGGCGGCAAGGGCAACCTCGTCATCCATCAACTCGTCGATGTCCTGGCCCCGTTCTATCGTGACGGCCGGCACATTCCCGATCTGCTCTCCCCCCGCCCCGACGTCGCGGTGGATCCAGCCGTACGTGGCGGTGAACCGGTGATCCGTGGCACCCGCGTCCCCGCCTCCGAGGTTGCAGCCCTGATCCGCGACGGAGTCCCGCCAGCGCAGATCGCCGACTTCTTCCCGGGGGTGAGTGCCGAAGCTGCCCTTGAGGCAACCGATTTCACCGACTACGTCGACAGCTACATCGGAAAGCCAACAGGTGCGAGCCGAGGCGCCGCTTGAAACTGCTGCTCGACGAGAACGTGCCGCATCCCATGGCTGACATCGTCCGCATCCTGTTCAGGACTCACCAGGTTATGCATGTCCATGACCCGCCCGGATGGGCTGGTACCAAAGACATCGAGCTGTACGGGAAGGCTCGCGTCGAAGGCTTCGAGGCAGTCCTCACCAACGACACCAAACAGATGAGCCGGGGCCTGGAGGTGGCTGCAATCGCAGCCTCCGGCCTTCACCGGATCGAGTACCACCAGAACAACAAGCACGGTGGCCTGATCGGCCTGGGGTCAGCGATCGCCACAGTCTGCGCGGGCCTTCCCCACGCTCTGGCCGAACTGTCGGTTGCAGGCGGCCAGCGACTGGTCTCACTCACATCTGTCGACCCGACCCGCGCCACTCGTGTCCGCACCATCGACCCCCAGGTGGACAAACCCAAATTCTGGCCCTCGGGCTGAACAGACGCGGCGAGGCTCCGGTGAAACTGGCCCGTCTCCAGGCCCTCGCGGAGGGGATGAAGGCCGTGGTGGGTCCTGAAGTCTTCGTAGTCCTTGATGTTGAGCGTGGCGAGCGGGCTGCGTGACGGGCTCAGTCGACGTCGCGGTATCGCTCGGCGTGGTTGAAGGCCAGAAACTCCTGCCGTCAAAGATCACGCGGGGACGCGCCTGACACCCAGGCTCGGTGTCGTGTTTCTCAGCGCTGCTTCTCGGCGTCGGAGAAGAGGAGAGTGGGCTCGGAGCGGAGGTCGCGGCCGGCCTCGCTCTGGTAGATCCCGCTGACGCTGCCGAACCGGGCCTGGGAGTAGTCGAGGTCGAGGAGCGCGGCGGCCTGGCGGACCGACGCCTCGTCGGGCCCCTCGACCTCGACGAAGGTGGGGAGGCCAGGCCAGGTGTCGAAGTCGAAGACGACTTCGCCCAGGCGCCACTCCTCGCGGTAGTTTTCCTGGTAGCCGACCTCGTGCACGCCGAGGCGGCGGAGGATCTCGGCCGTGGCGGCCATGTCTGTCACTTCGGTCTCGATCTCGGTGGTGCCGTCGATCGTCGTGGCGTCGGTGACCTGCTTGAGGGTCAGAGTGATGCGGGTGCCCTCGTCGCGCAGGCGGACCCAGGCGCCGTGGTCGAGGGTGCCACCTTCGAAGATCTTCCGGGTCAGGAGGGTGCGCCCGAACGCCTGGACGGCGCCCAGGTCGGCCAGCTTCGCCTGGAGGTCCGCGACGTCGACGCCCAGGAACTTGGCTTCGTACTCGTGCTTCATGATTCCCATTCTCGGCCGTGGCCCGCACGCCAGGGGCCCTGCGGCATCAGCCACCGCCGTCCAGCTCTCGAGCAGGCGAGCAGGAGGGGCAGGCGGTGGCGGGGAAGGTGCGCGCCCACAAAGTCGTCGGAGCGTACGATCGCTCCCTGGAGAAGATGCTTCTGAGATGGCAGAATCAGATTCCCAATCACGGGGCGGGGGTTCGCGCCCTCGTGGCTGAGATAGCGCGTCAATCGCGAGGGAGTCCTCATGAAAGCTGTCCGGGCCCGGGACGGTGCCGTGGCGGTCGTCGACCTGGATGAGCCGCCGGGATCAGGCGAGTTGTTGACCATCGCGTCCGCGAGCATCTGTAGTTCGGACCTCATGTATATCCGCTTTGGATTACAACAAGTGATAGGTCACGAGCTGTCCGGTGTGCGCGAGGACGGCTCCGGCGTGATCGTCGAGGCGATCATGAGCTGCATGGAGTGCGAGCTGTGCCGGACCG
This sequence comes from Parafrankia sp. EUN1f, assembly GCF_000177675.1. GTDB lineage: Bacteria > Actinomycetota > Actinomycetes > Frankiales > Frankiaceae > Parafrankia. The sequence continues at coordinate 22,595 of NZ_ADGX01000030.1, read as the reverse complement.
GGCGGTACAACCTCTGCGACACACACCGCCAGCGGGCGCTCGGAGCCACTGCCGACGGCGGGATGGCCGAGCAGTTCCGGGCGCCGGCCGAGCGGCTCGTCCCGATCCCGGCCGGGCTCGACCTGCGTGACGCCTCCCTGGTCGAGCCGGCCTCGGTCGCCTGGCACGCGGTGCGGCTCGCCGGAACCGGGCCGGCCACCAGGGTCGCCGTCGTCGGCGCGGGGGCGCTGGGCCTGATGGCTGTCGCGGGAGCACGGGCCCAGGGCGCGCCGGAGGTGGCCGTGGAGGCCCGGCACCCGCACCAGGCGGAGGCCGCCGAGCGCCTCGGCGCGACTCTCGGCCCCGTCGGGCTGTACGAGGTGGTCGTGGAGGCGGCCGGGACGCCGAGCGGCCTGGCGCGCGCGATCGAGCTGGTGGCACCGGGTGGCATCGTGGTCTGCATCGGCGTCCAGATGGGCAAGGTCGAGGTCGACTGGGGAACGCTGTTCCACCGGGAGGCGAGGCTCCTGCCCTCGATGGGCTACTGCGCGCATGAGACCGGCCGGGAGATGGCCGACGCCGCCGCGATGCTCGCCGCCGACCCCGAGATCGCCCGGACCCTCATCACCCATCGCTTCCCGATCGAAGACGCCGCGGAGGCGTTCCGCGTCGCGGCCGACCGCGAGGCCGGGGCACTGCGGGTGGTGGTGCAGCCGTGACGACGGTCGGCATCGCCACGGGGGCGGGGCGTGGCATGGGCCTCGCCTGCGCCCGGCGGATCGCCTCGGCGGTCGACATCCTGCTGCTCGTGGATCGGGACCCGTCGATCGCCGCGGTGGCGGCGGAACTGGCCGCGACGAGCCCCGCCGCCGTGGAGGGATTCGTCCTGGACGTCACCGACACCGCGGGGCTCGCCCGGCTGGCCGCGCGGGTCGGTGAGCTGGGCACGTTGCGCGCGGTCGCGCACGCGGCCGGGATCTCCCCGACGATGGCCGACTGGCGCCGGATCTTCACCGTGGACCTGGTCGCCACCGCGGCGCTGGCGCGGGCTCTGCGCCCGCTCACCACCGCCGGCACGGCCTCGGTCTACTTCGCCTCGATGGCACCGCTGCTGGGGATCGCCGCCGGGCACCACGCCGCCGACGACGTCCTGGACGACCCGCTGGCCGAGGACTTCCTCGACCGGATCCGCGCCGTGCTCGGCGAGCAGGCCGAGGATCCGGGCTGGGCCTACTCCTGGGCGAAGCGGGGCGTCCATCGCTTCGCCCAGCAGGAGGCGGTGCGGGTCGGCCCGCTCGGTGGCCGGGTCTGCTCGGTCTCCCCGGGCGTCATCGACACCCCGCAGGGCCGCCAGGAAGCCGAGCAGCACAGCAGCATGCAGCTGCTGGTCGACCGGACGCCGCTCCGCCGGCGCGGGCAGTCCGAGGACGTCGCCGACGTGGTCGCCTTCCTCCTCTCCTCGCAGGCCCGGTTCGTCAGTGGTATCGACGTACTCGTCGACGGCGGCGTCGTCGCGTCGGTTCGCGGACCGGCCGTGGCGCAGGCCGGGTCACCAACCTGATCTGATCGGGGAGAGTCCAGATGCCAGCTGCAGGCGAGCCTGTTGTTCTTGTCAGCACCCAGAACCGGGTCACGACGGTGACGCTCAACCGGCCGGCGGCGCGCAACGCGCTGAGCCGGGAGCTGTTACACCTGCTGTGGGACGCCGTCCTCGCGGCCGGGGCGGATCCCGAGGTGGACGCGGTGGTCCTCATCGGAGCGGACCCGGCCTTCTCGGCGGGGGTCGACCTCAAGGAGCTGTCGGGCGAGGCTGCGTCCACCACACCGTCCAAGGAGCCTGGCCAGGGGCCGGAGCGCTACGACAACGGGCTCTACCGGTTCCTGCCCGTCATCGACAAGCCGATCATCGGGGCGATCAACGGGGTGGCCGCGACCGGCGGCCTGGAGCTGGCCCTGCAGTGCACGTTCCTCGTCGCCTCCGAGCGGGCCCGGTTCGCCGACACCCACGCGCGCGTCGGCATCATGCCCGGGGGCGGCATCACCGTCCTGCTCGCGCAGTCGATCGGGCTTCGGCGAGCCATCGAGATGTCGCTGACCGGCAACTACGTGGCGGCACCGGAGGCGCTGCGCCTCGGTCTGGTGAACCATGTCGTGCCACACGAGGAGCTGCTGCCGTTCGCGCAGCGGCTCGCCGGCGACATCGTCAGCAACGACGCACGGGGTGTGCGCCGGCTGTTGGCCCACTACCGGCAGGTGGCGAACGCGGCGACGCTCGACGACGCGCACCGCGCGGAGGGGCTGCTGGCGGAGAGCTGGCGCCCGGGCACCAGCGACGTCGCCGCCCGCCGCGCGGCTGTCACCGAACGCGGCCGCAGCCAGACCCATCCCTGAGCATCACCGCCCTGACAGCGCCCTCCTGGCCATCGCGGGAAGTGCTGTGGCGGCTGAAAGGCTGTGGCGGCTGAAAGGCTGTGGCGGCTGAAAGGCTGTGGCGGCTGAAAGGCTGTGGCGGCTGGCGGTGCTCCGCGGAGCACCGCCAGCCGCCACCAGGCACCGACTCAGGCGGGGAGGGCGATCGTCTTGATCTCCAGGAACTCCTCGAGGCCGGCGACGCCGCTCTCACGGCCGATGCCGGACTGCTTGTAGCCGCCGAACGGCGCGTCCGGCGCGAAGTAGCTACCGCCGTTCACGCTCAGCGTGCCGCTGCGGATCCGGCGCGCGACGGCGAGTGCCCGGTCGTCGTCCCCGCTGATCACCGCACCTGAGAGACCGAAGATCGAGTTGTTGGCGATCTTCACCGCGTCGTCGTCGCCGTCGTGGGGGATCACGGCCAGGACCGGCCCGAAGATCTCCTCCTGCGCGATCTCGCTGTCCTGGTCGACGTTGGCGAGCAGGGTGGGCTCGTAGAAGAAGCCCGGGTCGATCTTCTTGCCGCCGGTGACCAGCGTGGCGCCGTCGGCGATCGCGCGCTGGACCATCGCGTCCACCTTCTCGCGCTGCTTCTCGCTGATCAGCGGCCCCATGTAGGTGTCCGGCTCGGACGGGTCGCCGACCTTGACGGCGGCCAGCATGCCGGCGACCTTCTCGACGACCGTGTCGTGCAGCTCGCGCGGGACGACGAGGCGTGAGGTGATCGCGCAGCCCTGGCCGGAGTGGGAGCAGATCGTGAACGCGGCCATCATGGCGGCCAGGTCGAGGTCCGCGTCGTCCAGCACGACCAGCGCGGACTTGCCGCCCAGCTCCAGGAAGGTCTTCTTCAGCGTGCGGCTGGCGACCTCCATGATCCGCCGGCCGACCGCGGTCGAGCCGGTGAAGGTGATCATGTCGACGTCCGGGTGCGTGGTCAGCACCTCGGAGGCCTCGACGTCCACGGCGGTGATGACGTTCACGACGCCGGCCGGGATGTCGGTCTCGTTGAGGATCAGCTCACCGAGCGCGAGCGCGAGCAGGGGAGTGTCAGGCGCGCCCTTGAGGATCACGGTGCAGCCCGCGGCCAGCGCCGGGGCCAGCTTCGCGAGGGCGAGCTGGGTCGGGTAGTTGTAGGCGACGATCGCGGAGACGACGCCGGCCGCCTCCCGCTCGATCCAGCGCTTGTTCGGCCGGCCGAACGACTCGGCCACGCCCAGGTCCTGGGTGAACGAGTAGTCCGCGAGGAGATCCGCGTAGTACTTGACCAGGGCGATCGGCGCTCCGAGGGCCGGGCCGTCGGTGATCTGCCGGGGGTGGCCCACCTCGGCGATCGTCAGCTCACGGAGCTCCTCGGTGTGCTTGACGAGGGCGTCGTGAAGCTGGTTGAGGCAGCGGACGCGGAACTCGACGTTGGTCGACCAGTCCGTCTCGTCGAAGGCGCGCCGGGCGGCCTTGACCGCCGCCGTGACCTGCTCAGCTGTCGCGTCCGCAGCCGTGCCGACGACCGCACCGGTGGTCGGGTTGATCGAGTCGACCGTCCGCTCGGTCTCGACCAGCTGCCCGTCGATCAGTAACCGCTTCACAGCCGCGCTCCTCGTTGATGTCAGTGATCACTACTGGCTCGCCTGGAGCCAGGGTGAGGTCCGTGATGGTCCGCGAGGTGCGCGCGGCGACCTCGGCGAACACCCGCGGTGTTCGCCGCATCGCGCCTGAAGATCCGCACCCCGACCTCTTTTCGCGAACGCGGGCCCAGGGGTGGACTGATCGGGATCACGGCACGGGAAAACCGTGCTTGACCCGTTTGCGTCCTGACCGCTCTCGTCGCATTCGTGTCTTAATCCTACTTGCGCCGAATTCGGAGTCAACTGATTGGCCGGGCCGGGGCGGGCCGGGCAGCCGGGCCGGAATTGATCAGTCGGCGGATCTTCGGCGGGGCATCGTCAGGTCCCGCCTGGAGAGTGCCCGAAGAGCGGTGAGCCGCCCTCCACGGCCTGCACTCCATGAGCGTTCCGCCAGGTCCGCTGGCCCGGCGGTGACCGTCAGGCCCGCTGGCCCGGCGGTGACCGCGGCGGCGCCGGGGGACCGCCGCCGGGGAAATCACCCTGACGTCCGCGGGAATTTGGCTGGCGGGTCCCGGTGTTAGGTGGATCCGGTGGAATACGCCGACGACATCCGGGCGGCTGAGTCGTACGTCAACTTTTCGGGAAAATATTCCCGTATCGCATGTGGGGGCGTGCCGCAAGCGATCAGGTCCCGCGGAAGATATCGCGCCGATTGTAATGACCGGCGCACATCGCCGCGGCTGCCGCGGCTGGAGTTGCTTCTGCGCAAGGCTTGAGAGGTTTGGTCGCCGGAACGACCAAACTCCTCAACGCTTCGAGCCGTGGCTTCGAACTTCCGCCGCGACAGGAGTTGCTCCCAAGCAAGGTCCGAGGGTCTTGGGCGCCGGAACGACCAAGACCCTCAGGCCTTCGGGTGGTGGCTTCGACCGGGGCGGACGGGGTCCGGCCGGTTCCGCCACGTGAGCGGTCCCGGCCGGCGCGGTCCCCGGTGCCGGTCAGTAGGCGCGGGCGACGAGGCAGACGAGATCGGCGTCGTCCGTGTCCGCGGACGGCAGCTCGCCGTCGGGGGTCTGCAGACACCGGACGGTCACGGACTCCTCGGCCAGCCGTGCCTCACCGTCCTCACCGACCAGCCGCCAGGGCAGCCGCGCGAAGCCGGTCCCGGCCGCCTCGACCGCCTCGGCGAGCGAGGTGACGTCCGCGGTGCGGGCCTCCCGAAGCTCCAGGGCCTGCGCGTAGATGGTTGCCTGTACATCGTCGAGCAGCGCCGGCACCCGGGCGGCGACGTCGGTGAGCGGCACGGGGTGCTTCTCCCCGGTGTCCCGGCGGGCCACCGTCACGTTGCCGGCGGCGAGGTCGCGCGGGCCGATCTCGACCCGGACGGGGATGCCCTTGAGCTCGGCGTCGGTGACCCGGCGGCCGAACGACAGCCCCGGCCGGGCATCCAGGCTGACCCGCACACCGGCCGCGGTGAGCGCGTCGGTGATCTCACGGGCCTTCGCGACCACGGCCTCGTCGTCACGAACCGGCAGCACGATCACCTGGGTCGGCGCCAGCGCGGGCGGGATCCGCAGCCCGTTGTCGTCGCCGTGAGCCATGATCAGCCCGCCGATCATCCGGGTCGAGCTGCCCCAGGACGTCGTCCAGGCCAGGTGGCGGCCGCCATCGGCGCCGAGGAAGTCGATGTCGAAGGCGCGGGCGAAGTTCTGGCCGAGCTCGTGGCTCGTGGCCATCTGCAGCGCCTTGCCGTCGCCCATCATCCCTTCGCAGGTCATCGTGTTCGTGGCGCCCGCGAAGCGCTCCTTGCGGGTCTTGGCGCCGACGAACACCGGCAGCGCGAGCTTCGAGACCATGAAGTCGCGGTACACGTCGAGGGCGATCCGGCGGGCGTAGGCGGCCGCGTCGGCCTCGTCCGCGTGCGCGGTGTGGCCCTCCTGCCAGAGGAACTCGCTGGTGCGCAGGAACAGCCGCGGGCGCAGCTCCCACCGGACGACGTTCGCCCACTGGTTCAGCAGCAGCGGGAGATCGCGGTAGCTCTGCGTCCACTTGGCCATGTACTCGCCGATGACCGTCTCGCTCGTCGGGCGGACGACGACCGGCTCGGCCAGTTCCTTGCCGCCGCCGTGGGTGACGACGGCAAGCTCCGGGCTGAACCCCTCGACGTGCTCGGCCTCCCGGCGCAGGTAGCTCTCCGGGATGAACAGGGGGAAGTAGGCGTTCACCGCGCCCGCGGCCTTGATCCGGGCATCGATATCGGCCTGCATCCGTTCCCACAGCGCGTAGCCGTACGGCCGGATGACCATGGTGCCGCGGACCGGACCGTTGTCGGCGAGCTCGGCCTTGTCGAGCACGTCCTGGTACCAGCGTGGGAAGTCGGTGGAACGGGGGGTGATAACAGCCACGTCGTCCACGATATTGCGTCGTCCCGGCGGAACGACGGACGCGGCCCGCCCCCCGTGGACGGGCCGGTCCGGGCGGACAGTCGAGGTCCGGGCGGACGGTCGATCAGTCGATCAGTCGATCAAGGGAATCGGTGGTCGACGGTCAGCGTGCGGCGGCTGTCTCCCCGTGGCCCGGGTGCCGCGGCTCCCGGAAGACGAGCGAGAGATCCACGTCGCCGTGGTGACTGACGAGTGACGCGGTCGGCGGGACCAGGATCATCGCGCTGGTCAGGTCGGCCGCCGTCGCGCCGGGGGCGAGGATCAGTTCGTGCTCGACGTTTAATCCGGACCGCACCGTGACGACCTCCGCCAGCGACGGCGGCGGGCCACCGGATACGGGTCTGGGTTCCGGCATGAGCTCGCCGGTGTCGACGGTGTTCATCGTGCGGGCTGCCTTCCTGTGGCTGGCGGTCACCGATTTCGGCGGTGCGGCACGCGTGGGGTCTCACCAGCGGGGCTGGGGGTTCCGCGGGGGATGCCCTGTGTCGTGGCCGTGCTGCGCTGCTGTGCTGCGCCGTGCAGCGTCGGGTCGCGCTGGGTCGTTGACCACTTGGCGTGTTTCCGGGCGCACCTGAAAACACCTCCCCGACTCAGTGGATGCGACCCGATGACTCTTCGGGCGCGACCCAATGCTGTCAGCTACCGATCTCTTGCTTTGTAGCAAACGATGGCTCGGCGAGGAAGGCAAGGGCCTATCTGTGGTCAGAGCCGGACGTCTGGTGACGCAGGGCGAAGGTCCCGTTCACCTGCGTGATCAGACGTCCGATTGATCCGTTCGCTACGGGTTGTGGGCAGTGTGCAGCGGATCGTGTCTGGCCGTGGTCTCGTGAACGGGAGGTGGCCGCGGCCCACGAGCTCGGCGCTCGCAGTAGTGAATTCGGTGTGCGCCTGGATGACCTGGGCTCGTCGGCGGGGTCGCATTGAAAGTGATTTCCATCACAGGAAGGACGTCCAGTGTGTGCCGGCGGCGGGTCCCACTGTCGGGTTGGCGCTGTTGCGCGGTGTTGCTGGTGCGTGATGTGAGTGTCGGGAAGTCCGACCGGACGGGTCGCCAAAGCGCTGGAGGGTCGACGATCGTGGCACCGAGTCGTCGCCCAACTACCTTTGGTGCCTGCGGTGCGGGTGGCGGCACACCTGATGGGACGGGCAGTTCGGTGCACCGAATGTGTTCCGGTTGGAGTGCGGTTCATGTTCGCCGACGTTCACCGTTCGTTCATCCGGCCTCGCTTCGATTCTCGCCGGCACCCCGAACGGGGGGCGGGACCAGATCGGCGCCGCGAGGCGCGAAGACGAAGGATTGCTCGTGAACCTAGGCAAGCGTCAGGTAGTCGCGGGCCTTGCCGCCGCGGCACTGCTCTCACTCGCCGCGTGTGGCTCGGACGACAACAGCGAGCCGGAGGCGGGGGGCACTGCGCCGTCCTCGTCGGCCACCAAGAGCGCGATCGACTGTGCCACCGGTTCGATCACCGGCGGCGGCTCGTCCGCGCAGAAGAACGCGATGGACGAATGGGTCAAGGCGTACCAGGACGAGTGCAGTGGCGCCACCATCAACTACCAGTCCTCCAGCTCGGGCCAGGGTCGCCAGAACTTCATCGACAAGCAGGTCACCTTCGCGGGTTCCGACTCCGCGCTGAAGGATGACCAGAAGACCAAGGCGGACGAGCGCTGCACCGGCGGTGTCGCGGCCGACATCCCGATGGTCGTCGGCCCGATCGCGCTGATCTACAACCTTGACGGCGTCAAGGACCTGAAGCTGAAGCCGGCCACGGTCGCCAAGATCTTCTCCGGCGCGATCACCAAGTGGAACGACCCGGCGATCGCCGCCGACAACAGCGGCGCGACCCTGCCCGACGCCGCGATCCAGTCGGTGCACCGCTCGGACAGCTCCGGCACGACCGACAACTTCACGAAGTTCATCCTCGGCACCGCCAAGGCCGACTGGAACTTCGAGGGCGGCTCCGACTGGAAGGCCCCCGGCGGCCAGGGCGCCAAGGGCAGTGACGGCGTGACCTCCACGGTCAAGTCCACCGCCAACGCGATCGGCTACGTCGAGCTCTCCTACGCCGAGAACGCGGGCCTGTCCACGGCCCAGGTCGGCAACGCGGCGGGCGAGTTCGTCGCGGTGAGCACCGACGGCGCGTCGCTCGGTATCAGCACCGCCAAGGTCGCCGACGGTGACGACCTCAAGCTCACCTTCGACTACGCCACCGCCACCAAGGGTGCGTACCCGATCTACCTCGCCAGCTACGAGATCGTGTGCACCGCCGGCAACGACGCCGCCGCCGCGCCGCTGCTGAAGAGCTTCCTGACCTACACCGCCTCCGAGGAGGGTCAGAGCGCCGCCGCGGACCTCGGCTACGCGCCGCTGCCGGACAGCATCGCCACGAAGGTGCGCGCCGTCATCGAGAAGATCGCCTGATCAACATCCCGGCGTGACGCTCTAACAGCACATCACTTCCGCGGCCGGGGCCCTGACGCCCCGGCCGCGGAAGCCGTGGTTCTCCGGGCCGTCGTGGGTCCGCGGTCACTGGTCATCGGTTGTCGATCACCGTTTCCGGGCCGTGATTCGTGCGTCGACCCCTGAGGGAGGAAGAGTCGAGGTAGGTAGGGATGACGACGGAGCCGGACAGCCCGGCAGACGCCGGGACACGGGGGACCGGTTCTCAGACCACCCCGGCCGCGACGGAGCCGAGCGTTCCCGCGCAGCCGACCGCTGAGAAGCCCGACGAGGTGTCCACCGACGTGACACCCGGCGAGGCGGTCAGCGAGGCGGTCAGCGAGAGCGAGGCGGTCAGCGAGACCGCCGCGGCCAGCGATAGCACGGCTTCCAGCGACAGAACGGCAGCCAGCGTGAGCGCGGCGGTCCGCGAGAGCGTGCCGGTCAGCGAGACAAAGGGGGACCTCACCCCCCGCGAGATCTCGCCGGAGCCTGGCGCCAAGCCGAAGATCGGCCTGGCCGACACCCTGTTCAAGAACCTGACCAGGACGGCGGGCATCGGCCTGCTGGTTCTCATCGGGCTGATCGCGCTGTTCCTGGTGCTGCGTGCCTGGGACGCACTGAGCGCCAACGAGGGCAACTTCTTCACCACCGAGACGTGGGGGGCGAACGACACGCCGCCCGTGTTCGGTGTGGCGGCGCTTCTGTTCGGCACGTTGCTCTCCGCGGTCATCGCGCTCGCCATCGCGATTCCGGTGGCGGTCGGCATCGCTCTGTTCATCACCATCTACGCGCCCCGCAGGATGGCCTCCGCACTCGGCTACGTCGTGGATCTGCTCGCGGCGGTGCCCAGCGTCATCTACGGCCTCTGGGGCCTGCTCGTGCTCGCCCCGCACTTCAACGGGACGCAGATGTGGCTGAACGACTACTTCGGCTGGATCCCGCTGTTCGATGTCGGCGAGGGCTCGGTCGGCCGGTCGGTCTTCCTGGCGAGCGTGGTTCTCGCGATCATGGTTCTTCCCATCATCGCGGCGCTTTCCCGTGAGGTCTTCCTGCAGGTTCCCATCACCCACCGGGAGGCCGCGCTCGCACTCGGCGCGACCCGCTGGGAGATGATCCGGACCGCGGTCATCCCCTACGGGAAGCCGGGTGTCATCAGCGCCTCCATGCTGGGCCTGGGCCGCGCGATGGGTGAGACGATCGCGGTCGCCCTGGTTCTTCCCTCCACCTTCAACATCTCCTGGAACATCCTGAAGCCGGCGGGCAACACGATCGCGGCGAACGTCGCGAACGGCTTCGGCGAGGCCAACGACATCGGCCGCGGCGCGCTCATCGCGTCCGGTCTTGTGCTGTTCGTCGTCACAATGGTGGTCAACATGATTGCTAGGGCCGTCATCGCGCGGCGTCGCGAGTTCTCGGGCCGAGCGGCATGACGGCCACGACCATGCCGGCCGCCCCGGCCGGGCACCAGTCGCTGAACCTGCGTGGGCAGACGCTTCGGACGCCCGTCCTGGGCGCCATCGCGGTCGGCGCGGTGGCCCTCACGGCGCTGCTCTACCTGGTGACGTCCATTCACAGCCGGATCCAGTTCGTCCTGATCGTGCTGCTGCTGTTCTCGATCGGCCAGACCGTCGCCTCCGTCCTGGTGGAGGGTGCCCGGCGCGCGCGGGACCGCCTGGTCACGACGCTGGTCTACGGGTCCTTCCTGCTCGCCCTCATCCCGCTGGTCGCGGTGCTGGTGGCCGTCATCGAGCGCGGTGCCAAGCGCCTCGACATGGACTTCCTGACGCACTCGATGCGCGGCATCGGTGCGCGGGACGCCGGCGGCGGTATCTACCACGCGATCATCGGGACGCTGGAGCAGGTCGGGCTCGCCAGCCTCATGGCGGTGCCCTTCGGCCTGCTCGTCGCCGTCTACCTCGTCGAGTACGGCACGGGCCGGATCAGCCGGGTGATCAGCTTCTTCGTCGACGTGCTGACGGGTCTCCCGTCGATCATCGCCGGTCTGTTCGTCCTCGGTTTCTGGATTCTGGCGCTCGGCCAGCCGTTCACCGGTTTCGCCGGCTCGCTCGCCCTCACGATCCTGATGGTTCCGGTGGTCGTGCGCTCGGCCGAGGAAATGCTGAAACTCGTGCCGGACGAACTGCGGGAGGCCAGCTACGCGCTCGGTGTGGCCCGCTGGCGGACGATTCTCAAGATCGTGGTTCCGACCGCGCTGCCCGGAATCGTGACCGGTGTGATGCTGGCGGTCGCTCGTGTCGCCGGTGAGACGGCTCCGCTGCTCCTCACGGTGTTCGGTGACAACTCGATCAACATGAACCCGTTCGACGGTGAGCAGTCGGCCCTTCCGCTGTACATCTACTCGCAGGCAGGGCAGCCCCAGCAGGTCGCCATCGACCGGGCCTGGGCCGCGGCACTCACCCTGATCATCATCATCATGCTGCTCAATCTGATCGCTCGGTTCGTGGCGAGCCGTGCGAAGGTCAAGTAGCCCCTGATGAGCGCCGTCACCCGCCCGGGGAGCCCGGAATCAGCCCGGGCTCTGCCGGTATCCGGAGCACCGCCGAATCCACCGAAAGCAACGAACCGACCGACCGCACAACCAGCTGAGTCGAGGTAGCAATGGCCACCCGTATCGAGATCTCGGGCCTGACCGCCTACTACGGGAAGTTCAAGGCCGTAGCCGATGTGAACCTGACGATCGAACCGAAGAGCGTCACGGCCTTCATCGGGCCGTCCGGGTGCGGGAAGTCGACCGTGCTGCGGACGCTGAACCGTATGCACGAGGTCCTTCCCGGAGCCCGGGTGGAGGGCAAGGTGCTCCTGGACGGCGAGGACCTATACGGTCCCGGCGTCGACCCGGTCAACGTGCGCCGCAACGTCGGAATGGTTTTCCAGCGCCCCAACCCGTTCCCGACGATGTCGATCTACGAGAACGTCATCGCGGGCCTGAAGCTCAACGGCGTGCGCAAGAAGTCGCTGCTCGACGAGCGGGTCGAGGAGTCGCTGAAGGGCGCGAACCTGTGGGACGAGGTCAAGGACCGCCTCAACCGGCCCGGCGCGGGCCTGTCCGGCGGCCAGCAGCAGCGGCTGTGCATCGCCCGTGCCATCGCGGTCGAACCGCAGGTGCTGCTGATGGACGAGCCCTGCTCGGCGCTTGACCCGATCTCCACGCTGGCGATCGAGGACCTCATCCAGAAGCTTCGGTCCAGCTACACCATCGTCATCGTCACCCACAACATGCAGCAGGCGTCCCGGGTGAGCGAGACGACCGCGTTCTTCTCCCTGGAGAAGACGGGGGATCCGGGGCGGCTCGTGGAGTACTCGACCACGTCCCAGATCTTCAGCAATCCGAAGGAGAAGCGGACCGAGGACTACATCTCCGGGCGGTTCGGCTGAGGCCCTCCGGGGTTCCCGGATCCGCGGAAGCACAGGCGGCGGCCGGCTCCCTGGGGGCCGGCGCGCCGATCCTGGCGGAGCCCGATCTCGGCCGCCGTCCGCTGCTGCTCATCGCGGACAGCGAGGCGGACGACGAGCTGCTGCCCGCGCTGCGGGACCAGGGGATCGAGGTCGCCGTCGTCGCGGACGGGGCGCTGGCGCTGGTGGAAATCGGGCGCCTCGCACCGTCCGCGGTGCTTCTCACCGCGAACCTTCCGGTTGTCGATGGAGTGACCGTGGTCCGGACGGTCCGCTCCGCGCAGGCCCGCACCACCACGCCGATCCTGTTCGCGGTCGGCCCGGATGAGCGTGAGCAGGCGGCGGCCGCCCTCGAGGCCGGGGCGACGGTCTGTCTGGGCAAGCCCTTCCGGATCCACGAGGTTCTCGCCATGGTCGGTGCCGTGGGCGGGCCGGCGGGCCTGGGCGCGGGACCGATCGCGGCCGCCGGCACCGGCACCGGCACCGTCGGCGGGGCGGGGCGGGGCGGGGGCGGGTGCAGCGGCCTCGACCGGGCCGGGAACCGGAGCCGTCCCGTCGGCCATCGAGCGCTCCGAGGTACTGCGCTCCGGCCCGGTCGTGCTGGACGTCGACGCGCACGAGGTGACGGTCCACGGCCGCACCGTGCACATGCCGCCGCGGGAGTTCCGGCTGCTGCGGCTGCTGCTCGGGCACGCCGGCCGGGTGGTCACCCGGGAGATGCTGCTCACCGAGGTCTGGGGATCGCCCGACACCGACCCCAACACGCTGGCCGTGCATGTCCGCAGACTGCGCCGCAGGCTGGGAGATCAGAGCGCCCCCGAGTCGCCGGCAGGGCCGTCCGCCGGCCGGTCGACCGGACGAGTGCTCGGCGAGACCCGGCCGCCGTTGATCGAGAGCATCCGCGGCATCGGCTACCGCTTCCGCGCCCACCCCAGCTGAGCACGTCGGAGCTGAGCACGCCGGAGTCGAGAATTCCGGAGCTGAGCACGCCGGAGCTGAGAATTCCGGAGCGCAGAGCTCCGGCTCAGGTCGGAAGCGCGTAGACGCCTGGCGCGCACCGCACGACGAGACCGTCGGCGAGCAGCCCGGCGAGGGCCCGGTCGCGCTGGACGGGCTCGTCCCACACCTGATCGAGCAGCTCCTGCTCGACGGGCCCGGTGGCGTCGCGGAGCACCGCCAGCAGCCGTCCGCGGACCTGCCGATCCGTGCCGGCGTACCCCTGCGGACGTCGCGCCGGGGCGTCGGAGGGCGGGCTGCCGGCGGCCAGCCACCCGCAGTGCTCCTGGACGGGGCACGCCGGGCAGCGGGGCGCCCGCGCGACGCAGACCAGCGCACCCAGCTCCATGAACGCCGCGCTGGCCCGGGCCGCGGTCTCCGGATCCGCCGGCAGCAGGTCCGCGACCAGCTCCAGGTCCCGCCGGGACACCGCCGTCGGGCCGGCGGCGGTGCCCTCCACCGCCCGGGCGACGAACCGCCGGACGTTGACGTCGATCACCGCGTGGCGCTGCCGGAAGGCGAACGCGGCGACGGCCCGGGCGGTGTAGCTGCCGACGCCGGGCAGGGCCAGCAGGTCGTCCAGCTGGTCGGGAACGGCGCCGCCGTGCCGCTCGACGATGGCGCCCGCCGCCTGATGCAGCCGCAGCGCGCGGCGCGGGTAGCCGAGGCGCCCCCATTCCCGCACGGCCTCGCCGGATGGTTCGGCGGCGAGGCTGGCGGGGGTGGGCCACCGCCGCAGCCAGGTCTCCCAGACCGGCAGGACCCGGTGCACGGGGGTCTGCTGCAGCATGATCTCGCTGACGAGCACCCCCCACGGACCTGCCTCCGGGCGGCGCCACGGCAGCTCCCGGGCGTGGGCGCCGAACCAGTCCACGGCCAGGTCCGCGAGCGCGGGGCCGGCGGGCGGCGGCTGGTATGTGCGCGCCTGGACTGTGACCGTCTCGCCCGCCGTCGCGGTCATGGACGTCGATGTCGTCATCGACACCATCGTGCCATCCACGCGGCGGGGGCCTGGGGCCAGGCGCCGGTTGATCGGCGGGATGCCTCCAGATGCCGCGGTCAGGTCCCTGAAGGCGGGTCAGGCCGCAAAGGAGACCTGGACGGAGCCGAGGCCGCTGATCGTGGTCTCGAAGGCGGACCCGGGGGTGACGGGAACCATCGGGCCGAGGGCGCCGGTAAGCACGATGTCGCCGGCCCGCAGCGCGATGCCCAGCTCGTGCAGGGTGCTCGCGAGCCAGACCGCGGAGTTCAGCGGCCCGCCGAGACAGTCGGTCCCGCAGCCACGGGAGACTTCCTCTTCCCCTGCGCGCAGCGTCATCGTGACCTCGCGAAGGTCGACGTCGGTGAGCCGGACGGGCCGGCCACCCAGGACGAACAGCCCGCTGGACGCGTTGTCCGCGACGGTGTCGACGATGGTGATGTCCCAGCCGGCGACCCTGCTGTCGACGATCTCCAGCGCGGGCAGCGCGTAGTCGCAGGCGCTGATGAGGTCGGCGACGGTGTACGGACCGGCTGGCAGATCGCGGCCCAGGACGAGGGCGACCTCGGCCTCGATCTTCGGCTGCAGCAGCCGCCCGGACGGCACTTCGCCGCCGTCCGGCACCGCCATGTCCGCCAGCAGCGCACCGCAGTCGGGTTGGTCCACCCCGAGCTGGCGCTGCACCGCGGGCGACGTGAGCCCGACCTTGCGGCCGACCAGGCGGCGGCCGGCGGCCAGCGCCGCGTCGACGTTGTGCTGCGCGACGGCGTAGGCGGTGGCGATGTCGCCGGCGGGAAGCTGCGTGCGCACCGGAGGACACGGCTGCCCGGTGCGCTCCGCCTCGGCGAGGACCGCGGCCACCCGCGTCACCGCGCTGTCGGCGCTGGCAGCGGCGATGGTGCCGTTCGAGCCGGTCATCGGATCTCCTGACGCGTCGGTGCGGTGTCTCCGGTCCAAGCCTCCATTGTGATCGTCAGTAACATTCGCTGCCCGAACGTCAGCGCTGGGCGTCAGCGCTCCCCGGAGCGCAGGCCGTCCTCCAGCGCCTCGGCGTATGTAGCAGCCGAGACCTCGATGCTGCAGGATGTGCGGCGTGCTCGGCCTGTACCCGTGGTCGTGAGAGCGGGGGAGAAGACGTTGGTGCGCGCGGTGCTCGCCGAGACGATGCGGGGTGGCCGGCCTGACAGGCCGGCCGGAGCCGCCGGGCCAGGTGGGCCTGACGGGCCGGGTGGGCCTGACGGGCCGGCGCTACGTGCCGCGCTGCGCCGCGCCGGTGTCAGTGATCTCGATGACAGCTCGCTGACCAGGTCGCTGTACTCGTCCGACGCGTCCCTCTACCGGGTCCAGCCGCGGATCGTCGTCCGCCCGCGTGACGCCGACGAGGTACTGGCTGCCCTGGACGTCGCCCGCGCGCTGTCCGTTCCGGTGACGTCCCGCGGCGCGGGTACGTCGATCGCCGGCAACGCCGTGGGCAGTGGCATCATCGTCGACTTCTACCGGCACATGAACCAGCTGCTCGACGCCGATCCGGAGGCCGGCACAGCCACCGTCCAGCCGGGCATCGTGCAGGCAGCGCTGCAGCGGGCGGTGGGCCCGGACGGCTGGCGGTTCGGCCCGGACCCGTCGACGCACAACCGGTGCACGATCGGCGGGATGATCGGCAACAACGCCTGCGGCTCGCGGGCGCTGGGCTACGGCCGGACCGCGGACAACGTGCTGGGCCTCGACCTCGTCACCGGCACCGGGGACCGCCTTGCCTGCGGCACCCTCGCGACCGCGACGTCGGGTGCGTCAGGCGAGGCGCGGGTCGTGGGTGAGCTGCGTGAGCTGATCGGCGGCTCGCTGGCCGTGGTGCGCACCGAGCTGGGCCGGTTCGGCCGGCAGGTGTCCGGCTACTCGCTGGAGCACCTGCTGCCGGAACGGCACTTCGATCTCGCCCGCGCCCTGGTGGGCAGCGAGGGCACACTCGGGGTCGTGCTCGCGGCGCAGCTGCGGCTGGTCCGCGACCCGGCGCACCGCGTCCTGGTGGCGCTGGGCTACCCGGACATGCAGACCGCGGCCGACGCCGTGCCGGCCATCCTCCCGTTCGGGCCGGTGGCCTGCGAGGGGCTGGACGTCAGCATTGTCGACGTGGTCCGTCGCGGCCGCGGGGCGTCGAGCGTCCCGCCGCTGCCGCGCGGTGACGGCTGGCTGTTCGTCGAGCTGGCCGGCGACGATCCCGGCGCACTGGGGAAGACGGCTCGTGCGCTGGCCGCCGAGGCCGGCGCGCTCGAACATCGGGTGATCACCGACGCCGCGCAGATGGCCCGGCTCTGGCGGATCCGGGAGGACGGGTCCGGTCTGGTGGCCCGGACCGCCGACGGAACGCCCGCGCACGCCGGGTGGGAGGACGCCGCGGTCCCGCCGGAGCGCCTCGGCGGCTACCTGCGCGAGTTCCGCGCGTTGCTGCACGACCACGGGCTGACCGGGGTGCCCTACGGCCACTTCGGTGACGGCTGCGTGCACATCCGCATCGACTTCCCGTTCGACCGCGCCGACGGCAGGGCCCGGTTCCGTGAGTTCCTCTTCGACGCGGCCCGGCTGGTCGCGGCGCACGGCGGCTCGATGTCCGGCGAGCACGGCGACGGCCGGGCCCGCGGCGAGCTGCTGCCGCTCATGTACTCGCCGGCGGCTATCGATCTGTTCGGCCGGGTCAAGGCGCTGTTCGACCCGGACAACCTGCTCAACCCCGGGGTGATCGTCGATCCGGCACCGGTCGACGCCGACATCCGCGTCGCCGCCGCCAGGCCGCGCCGTGACGGGCTCGCGCTCGCCTACCACGACGACCGCGGCGACCTGTCCATGGCCGTGCACCGCTGCACCGGGGTGGGTCGTTGCATAGCCGGGCCCGGCGGAGCCGGCAATGTCATGTGCCCGTCCTACCTCGCCACCCGGGAGGAGAAGGACTCCACCCGGGGGCGCGCCCGCGCGCTGCAGGACGCGGTGGCCGGGAACCTCGGGCCGGCGGGGCTTGCCGCGCCGGAGGTGCACGAGGCACTCGACCTCTGCCTGTCCTGCAAGGGCTGCGCGTCCGACTGCCCGACCGGCGTCGACATGGCCTCCTACAAGGCGGAGGCGCTCTACCAGAAGTACCGTCACCGGCTGCGGCCCCGCGCGCACTACCTGCTCGGCTGGCTGCCGCGCTGGCTGCGGCTGGCGGCGGCGGTGCCGGGCGCGGCAGGCGTGCTGAACACGGTGGCGGGCTGGGGTTGGGCGCGCCCGCCAGGCGCCTGGCTGGCCGGCATCGACCGGCGTCGCGAGCTGCCACGGCTGGCGACGCGCACCTTCCGGTCATCCGCCCGGTCATCCGCCCGGTCAGCCGGACGAACTCCGCCAACCCGCACGGACGCCGGCGAGGCCGGTCGACGGGGCGAGGTCGTACTCTTCGTGGACACGTTCTCCAACCACTTCAGCCCATCGGCCGCGCACGCCGTCGTCGAGGTGCTGGAACGGGCCGGCTGGGCGGTGCGGCTGCCGGACCGTCAGGTCTGCTGTGGGCTCACCTGGTTCTCGACCGGGCAGCTGTCCGGTGCGCGCCGGCAGATGACACGCACTGTTGCCGAGCTGCTGCCGCATGTCCGCGCCGGCCGGCTGGTCGTCGGCGTCGAGCCGAGCTGCACGGCGGCACTGCGGACGGACTCCGTCGAGCTGCTGGCCACGCCCGAGGCACAGGATGTGGCGGGCGCCGTCCGCACCCTGGCCGAGCTGCTCGAGTCGACGCCGGGCTACCAGCCACCGCCGCTCGCGGCGGCGGGACCGCTGATCGCACAGCCGCATTGCCACCACCACGCGGTCCTCGGCTGGTCGGCCGACGCGCGGCTGCTGGCCGGCGCGGGTGCCGACGTCCAGCAGCTCGGCGGCTGCTGCGGCCTGGCTGGAAACTTCGGCGTCGAGCGCGGGCACCATGACATCTCGGTGAAGGTCGCCGAGCAGCAGCTGCTGCCGGCCGTGCGCGCGAAACCCGAGGCAACGGTGCTGGCGGACGGCTTCTCGTGCCGGACCCAGCTGGACTCGCTGACCGGGCGCCACGGTGTGCATCTGGCCGAGCTGCTTGTCGCGGCGTTGCGGGCCGGCGATGCCGACGACGAGACCGGGCCGCCGCCTGGGAGGGCCTCAGGGCTCGCGTCGAATGGCTGATGGTCGATGCCACATAGCGGACCACAGGAATGTCTCGGAAGCTCGGGAGCCCGGAAAATGGATTTCCGTCCGCGAGAACAATGATCCTGAGAAGTGGTGACGGAAATTATCCGGCCTGCGGGCCGGAGCGGCGGCCCGGCCGGTGAAGAAGACGGCCGGCCGGGCTACACGTAGCGTTCGAGGATGCTCGACTCGGCAAGCCTGGACAGGCCCTCGCGGACGGCGCGGGCCCTCGCCTCGCCGACACCCTCCACCGCCTGCAGGTCGTCCACCCCGGCGGCCAGCAGCTTCTGCAGGGTTCCGAAGTGGTCGACGAGCCGGTCGACCACCATCCGGGGCAGCCGCGGCACCTTGGCCAGCATTCGGTAGCCACGGGGGCTGATCTGACGGTCGAGGATGTCCGCTCCTCCGGAGAAGCCGATCACCCGGGCGATGACGGTGAGGTCCAGCAGGTCCGTCGGGGACATGGCCGACAGTTCCGCGAGGACCTGAGCCGCCGTGCCCGCACGTGAGCCGACCGGCAGGTAGTCGCGGACGGTCAGCTCACGTTCCGTCTCGACGCCGGCCATCAGCTCCTCGAGCTGCAACGACAGCAGTCGGCCGTCGGTACCGAGCTCGACGACGTAGCTTTCGATCTCGTCGGCGATCCGGCGCACCATCTCCAGCCGCTGGCTCACCGAGATGGCGTCGCGGACGGTGACGAGATCCTCGATCTCCAGTGCGGAGAGGGTGCCTGCCACCTCGTCGAGTCGCAGTTTGTAACGCTCAAGTGTGGCCAGCGCCTGGTTGGCGCGGGAGAGGATCGCCGCCGCCCCGTCGAGCACATAGCGGCGGCCCACCACATAGAGGGCGATGATGTGCATCGACTGACTGACGGAGATCACCGGGAGGCCGGTCTGCTTGGCGACCCGCTCCGCGGTGCGGTGCCGAGTGCCGGACTCCTCGGTGGGGACCGTCGGATCGGGAACCAGATGCACCGCGGCCCGCACGATGCGGGTGAGATCGGACGAGAGCACGATCGCGCCGTCCATCTTCGCCAGCTCGCGCAGGCGGGTGGCGGAGAACACCACGTCCAACTCGAACCCGCCGGTGCACAGGCCCTCCACGACCTTGTCGTGGCCGAGCACGATCAGTGCTCCGGTATGACCACGCAGGATGCGCTCAAGACCATCACGGAACGGAGTTCCGGGCGCGACCGCGGCGAGTGTCGCCCGGAAGATGTCATCCCCGGGTGCTCCTGCCATCAGGCTCCCTCGTTGTTCTTCGACGTCCTGACCGTCGAACGCCCCCGTCGTGTCGTGCTCGTCACCTGCGATGGTATCGGTAGGCCTCGTCTGGATGAGCGCAGCCACGGCGCCATCTCACCATATCCGGCAATTGCAAATCATGTTCATTCGTCGTACATGTGAGCAATGGCCGCGATAAGGTCCGGTACTTCCTGCACGGACAACCCGTCCGGCGGATCACCGCAACCGGTCGGGACGAGCGCGCGCCGGAAGCCCAGCCGGGCCGCCGCGGCCAGGCGCTGACGGATCGCGCCGACCGCCCGGACCTCGCCCGCCAGGCCCACCTCGCCGATCGCGACCAGATCACCCGGCAACGGACGGTCCCGCGCCGCGCTCACGGTGGCCAGCGCGACCGCCAGGTCCGCGGCGGGCTCGGCGAGCCGGACACCTCCGACAGTCGCGGTGTAGACGTCGGCGCGCCCGAACCGGACCCGCGCCCGCCGCTCCACCACGGCGAGGATCATCGCCACCCGCGCCGCGTCCAACCCGGAGACCGCGCGCCGCGGGACCTGCGCCGACGCCTCGGCGACCAGCGCCTGCACCTCGGCGACCAGCGGCCGGCGGCCCTCCACGGTCACGGTGACGCAGGTGCCGGGCACGGAGGTCGGCCCCGCCCCGCCCGAGCGGGAAAGGAACAGCCCGCTGGGATCGGCGACCTCACGGATGCCGGAGTCATGCATCTCGAAGCAGCCGACCTCGTCCGCGGCGCCGTACCGGTTCTTGCCCGCGCGCACGAGGCGGAGCGTGGAGTGCCGCTCGCCCTCGAAGTGCAGGACGACATCCACCAGGTGCTCCAGCAGCCGCGGACCGGCGACCGCGCCCTCCTTGGTGACATGGCCGACGAGCACGGTCGCCAGCCCCAGGGCCTTCGCGGTGCGGATCAGGGCCCCGGTGACCTCACGCACCTGGGTCACCCCGCCGGCGGAGCCGTCGAAGCTCGCCGACGAGATCGTCTGGACCGAGTCGACGACGAGCAGGGCGGGCTGGACCTCCTCGACGTGCGTCAGCACCGCACCGAGATCGGTCTCCGCGGCCAGCCACAGATCCGAATGCAGCGCGCCGGTGCGACCGGCCCGCAGCCGGACCTGGGCGGCGGACTCCTCACCGGTGATGACCAGTGCACGGGACCCCGCCGCGGCACTGCGCGCGGCGACCTCCAGCAGCAGGGTGGACTTGCCCACGCCGGGCTCGCCGGCGAGCAGGATCACCGCGCCGGGGACGAGCCCGCCACCCAGCACCCGGTCGAGCTCGCCGATGCCGGTGGGGCGCCTGCGGGCAGCCGTCACGTCGACGGCGGTGACGGGCGTGGCCGGGGCCGTCACCGGCGCGGCCGCGCCCAGCCGGATCGAACCGCCCAGCCCACCCATCGGCGCACCGGGCTTTCGCGGGGCGGACGCCTGCGCCTCCAGCGTGCCCCAGGCCTGGCAACGCGGGCAGCGGCCGGCCCACCGGACCGCCTCCGCCTCGCACGCGGAACAGCGGAAGCCGCCGGCGGGATTGCGGGAGCTCGCGCCGTTCCGGGACGACGCCCGCCCGAGACCACCAGCCGGGCGCCCCGTGGGACCAACAGAGGACATGACGGTCACGGTAGCCGCCAGGTCCGACAGCCCGAGTCACACAGCCCTGCACCGGCCCCACCGGCCCCGTCGGCCCCGTCGGCCCCGTCACAGCCTCCGCCTCGGGCCGCCGCACAGCACCAGAAATTCTCGCCAAATAAGGGCAAATAGGAAATGGGGGCGCTCGACAAGCAGCAAGAAGTGAGGATTTCGGTTGCTGCAGCAGCCAGGGTCCTCACTTCTTGCTCGGCGGCAGCGGTGGCAGCGGAAGCCCGATGCTCGAGATTCTGCGACGAGCTCTCCAGCGACCAGAAGCCTCCACTCTTGCGTGGAAGCAGCGCAGGACGCCGGTCCGACGACCCGGTTCGAACTGACCCCGGGCCGGGTTGGACGGACCAGTGGATCAGCGGGCCGGCGTCGCCTCGGTGCTCGCCGGTGCGGACGCCGCGGCGGACGTGGCCCCGGTGGCGGGCAGCTCGGTCGAGGTCGCCCCGGCGGACGCCGTCGCGGCGGCGGTCGGCTCGGCGGTGGTGGCCTGCGTGGTGGGCGCGGTCGCCGCGGCCGAGGCGCCGGGGGCCGGCTTCTCGACCGGAACGTCGAGCGTGACGCTGCCCGACTTGGCGAACGTGAACGTCACCGGGATCTCGTCGCCGACCACCAGATCCTCGGTGAGGCCGGTCAGCGTCGGCGCGGACCCGTTGGCGATGTAGATGTTGCCGCCGCCGGGTCGAATGATCGACGGGGACGGCGCGGTACCGCCACTCGCGGACGGAGAGGAAACATTGATGAGGCTGTCGTCCTCGGCGCCTCCGTTGAACACCGCGGAGATGATCTGCGCGCTGTCGCCCTTGTCCGCGGGGCCTGCCACGTACACGTTCCGCAGGGTGACGGAGCCGACGGCCCCGCTCACCGAGTTGGTCGTGGTGCGGGCGGCGTTGGTGAGTGCGTCCGTCCCGGAGGCGCACCCGCTGAGGGCGGACGCGGCGATGGCTGCCGCGGCGAGAGATGACGTGACGATGGCCCGTCGACGCGCACGGCTGCGGAGACCAACGGTTACGTCGGCCCCGGCCGTGGTGTGCAGCGGACCACTGGTGTCGGTGGCTTCGGCGGGCGACGTCCCCTCGAAGGTGGACATCGCGGAACGAGCACCCAGACGGCGGCTCACGGCTCGGTGGCTCCTCCTGCGCAGGGACCGGCGCGCCTTGCGCGTCGGTGCCGAACGGTCGTGACCGGTCAGGTGGCCGTTGCGGGGATCCGCAGCGGCCGGCGCGCGCCGGTGTGGCCGCGGACACATCCGACCAGCGGAAAGTCCATGGCACACCGGAAGCGCACCCGTGCCACCCGCGAGACCCAGGCC
>NZ_ADGX01000031.1 GCF_000177675.1 Parafrankia sp. EUN1f | reverse complement strand
CCGCCCCGGTGCGGACGACTCCGCCGCCCGCTCCGACCCCGACCCCGACTCCGCCGTCGCGGACGACTCCTCCTCCGCCGTCGCCGAGCCCGTCGCTGTCGCCAAGCCCGTCACCAGCGCCGACAACCGTGGCGCCGACAACCGTGGCGCCGACAACCGTGGCGCCGACAACCGTGGCGCCGACAACCGTGGCGCCGACAACCGTGGCGCCGACAACGGTGGCGCCGACGACGGTGGCGCCGACGACGGTGCCGCCGGCGCCGTCCACCTACTCGGAGACGTCCAACCACGGCGGGCACACATGGACGAACTACCAGACCGCCGGCGGGACGCGCGGCCCGGACATCGGGTACCACCAGACTGTGCAGGTGACCTGCCGGGTGCGTGGCTACGTCACCCCGAACGGGAACGACTGGTGGTACCGGATCGCGTCGTCGCCGTGGAACGACGCGTACTACTCCGACGCGGACGGCTTCTACAACAACGGCCAGACCTCCGGCCCGTCGAACACCGTCTGGGTCGACACCAGGGTTCCGCTGTGCTGATGGCGCCATAGACGAGGCGGCGGGCGGCGCGTGGCGCGCGGCCGACCGCCGCCTACAAAGCGAACGGCGTCGGCGGGGCTTTCCGCGGAAAGGTGTATTTTCGGCCGTGTCGACTTTGCGGTGCGCTGACAGCATGGTCGGGTCACGGGGGGAATACGATGAAGGTAATGGCGCGCGCGCTCCGCGTGATGGCCGCGGCACTAGGTGTGGGCCTGATGCTGTCGACGGGCGCCTGCGGCGGCGGATCGGCCGGGTCCGGCGAGGCTGACGGGGCCGGCACCGTCACCACATCGCCAGGTGCCTGGGTGACCGACATACCCGTTGAGCTGGCCGGAGGTGCTTCGTCACCGTCACCGTCGGCTGCGGCGGCCACGGATCCGGGCGTGGCGCCAGGTACCGGGGGTGGTGCGGCGACACAGCCGGCGGGGGCCGCGGGAACCGGTCCGCTCGCTGGAACAATCGTCCCCGCGGATTTTCCCATCCCGCCGGGAGCGACCGTGACGGTTTCTGAGGCAAAGGCGACCGACGCGACCATCAAGCTCGAGGGAATAGCTCCCGCCGCGGCCGTCGCCTACTATCGTGCGGGTTTGCCGGGCGCTGGGTACAAGTTTTTCCAGGAGGCCGGTTCCGAGGGGCGGACGAAGGTGACCTTCACCGGGCGGAGCCAGAGCGTTCAGGTGCTGGCCGGCGGTACCCGGACTCCCGACCTGGTCCTCGTCATCTTCACCCAGTGCACGAGCACGGTGAGCGGTGGCGACATCGAGGGCCGGCGCAGCGACCGGGTCGCCTGCGTCTGATCCGGCCTGCGGTGCTGGCTGGCCTGCGGTGCTGGCTCGTCCCACTCGGTTGCCCCCCACCGGCGCGCCCAGATCCGTGATCGACGACAGGACGGGGCCGAAGAGCGGAAGGTGTTCGTCGTTCTGGCGACCGTAATCTTCAGATCTTGGTCGTCAGCGGCCGCGGCCGCGGCGACGGCGACAGCCCGAGACGGCGGCGCGAAGATCTGAGTGTCTTGGTCGTTCCGGGGCCCTAGCGGAATCCTGAGGCGCGGCGGATCCGGGCCACCTGCATGGGCTTGGCGAGAGCCGTGTCGACGGAATGCGAACCCCATCCGCACGGCCACCCATCGAGGATCCCGCGCCGTCGCACGGCACCGGTTATTCACCTCAAGAGGGGCAAAAGGGTCGCAGGGTCGCCTGGCGACCCGCAAAGAAAGAAGGATTTAGGTTGTCGGAACGACCAAAATCGTTCTCTTGCGACTCGCCAAACCGGGCTGCCGGGCTGGCGGGCTGCCGGGCTAGCTCGGGGGTCCGGCCGCGTTCGTGGAGTGCGAACCTCCCCGTCCACCGACCAGCGATCTTGATCGATGTCAATCCGCGACAGGCTTCTCGGCGACCACGGCCCTCAGGTCCTGCTCGGTAGCAGCGGCGGCTCGAAGCTCAGGAGTCGCGATCGCGCTCGCCCCAGCGGCACCGTCTCAAATATTGGGATCGTAGTTTCGAACTATGAGATAGACTCGGTGTGGAGGCGGATCGATCCGTAGCGAGAAGGGCGAGGTGCGATGACGACACCCGCGAACACCTACACACACGGCCATCACGAGTCGGTGCTCAGGTCCCATCGCTGGCGCACGGCCGAGAACTCGGCGGCCTACCTGTTGCCGGCCCTGCGGCCCGGGATGACGTTGCTCGACATCGGCGCCGGGCCGGGCACGATCACCGTCGATCTGGCCGAGCGGGTGGCGCCCGGGCAGGTCACCGCGGTGGAGATCAGCGAGTCCGTGCTGGAGCTGGCCCGGGCGGAGGCTGCCCGTCGCGGCGGGACTGCCGCCGGCGGAATCGTCTTCGCCGTGGCCGACGTCCACTCGCTGCAGTTCGACGACGATTCGTTCGACGTCGTGCATGCCCATCAGGTTCTTCAGCACGTCGCCGACCCGGTGCTCGCGCTGCGCGAGATGCGTCGGGTGTGCCGCCCTGGTGGTCTCGTCGCCGCTCGGGACGGCAGCTACAGCGACTTCGTGTGGACGCCGAGGCCGCCCGAGCTCGACGAGTGGCTCGATGTCTATCTGCGTACCGCGCGGGCGAACGGCGGGGAACCGGATGCGGGGCGCCATCTGGCGCAGTGGGTGCGCGACGCCGGGTTCACCGAGGTCACGGCGACGAACGACGACTGGGTGTACGCATCAGAGGCCGATCGGCGCTGGTGGGGGCAGATGTGGGCCGAGCGGATCCTGCGTTCGGACATGGCCTCCCAGGCACTGGCCGGCGGGTTTGCCAGCCAGGCCGATCTGGAGCGGATCTCGCGGGCGTGGAGTGCGTGGGCAGCCACGCCCGGAGCGTCGATCACGATCCCGAACGGCGAGATCCTCGCCGTCGCCTGAGCCTGCCCGCGCCGAGCCTGCCCGCGCCGAGCCGGGCCGAGCTGGGCCGGGCCGAGCCGAGCCGCGTCGAGCTGGGCCGCGCCGCGTCGCGTCGCGTTGGCGGTTGGTCGAGTCGAGGTCAGGAGTGGCTGCCCGACGTCGCTTCCGCGGGGCCGCCCGTCAGGGTTGCCCACCGGGCCCGCCAGGACATCACCGACCAGCCTGACGCGGCGCTCATCACCGAGCCGAAGCTCGCCCAGGAGCCGACGCTCAGGACGGACACGGCCGAGCCGATCGAGCCGATGGACAGAACCGAGCCGATCGAGCCGATCGAGAGCACGGAGCCCTTCGACCACAGGCACAGGACGGAGTCCTCCGAGCCGATCGACAGCCGTGAGCCCTTGCGTGCGGACAAAGCGGAACCACTCTGCGTGCGCATGGGTCCATCATCGCGCCACCGGGGCTGGCGGGCTGCGCTGCCCGCCAGCCCCGGTGGCGCTGCGGGCTCCGTCAACGGCCGGCCGCGTGGGCGGCGGCCCGGCTGCGCTGGTTGGCGACCCAGCGCACCGCCGAGCGGCGCAGTAGTCCGGGTGTGAGCCGGTGGAAGCGCCAGGCCATCCGGGCTGATCGGGGCGCGATGAGCAGAGCCCGGTCGGTGGTGACGGCGGCCAGCACGTCCGCCGCCAGCCGGTCGACGTCGTAGGGCTTCCGGATGCCCTGGTCCTTCAGGAAGAGATCCCGGCTGTCGAAGCTCCCGATCGCGCCCTTGTCGAGGATCGGCGTGTCGACGCTGGACGGGCAGACGACCGTCACGCCCACGCCGTGCGCGGCCGCCTCGGCCCGCAGCGCGAGGGAGAGCCCGACGACGGCATGCTTGGTCATCACATAGCTGGTCAGCAGACCGGAGGCGACCAGGCCGGCCAGCGAGGCCACGTTGACGATGTGCCCGCCGCCGGCGGCGATCATCCGCGGGTAGGCCGCGGTGACACCGTGCACCACCCCGCGGATGTTCACGTCGATGATCTGGTTCCACTGGGCGGGGGTCAGCTCCGTCGTCTCGCCGCCGAAGACGATGCCGGCGTTGTTGACCAGCAGGTCGAGCCGTCCGTCCCGGGCCACGACGTCGGCGACCGCCTGCTCGACCGCCGCCGCGTCGGTGACGTCGAGCCGGGCGGAGCGGGCGCCGGGCAGGTCGCCCGCGGTTCGGGCCGCGGCGGCCTCGTCCAGGTCGGTGCAGATCACGGTCGCGCCGGCGCCGGCCAGGGCGCGGCACAGGGCGGCCCCGATGCCCGACCCACCGCCGGTGACCAGCGCCGTTGTTCCGGCAAGCCGCCCCGTACGGCTCCCGGTGCGGCTCCCGGCGGGCTTCCCCCCGTTCGCGGCGGAGGCCGTCCCGTCGGTGGCGGCCGGGGCCGGGTCGGTCGCGGGGGTGGCTGCGGGGTCGGTCGTGGCCATCTCAGCTGTCCCCGAACGCGCGGGCGAGGTGGGTGAGCATGTTCGGGTAGCGGAGCATGTGCGCGCCGCCGTTGATGTCCAGGACCTCCCCGGTTATCCAGGCCGCGGCGTCCGAGCACAGGTAGAGGGCGGCCTGCGCGATCTCCTCCGGTGTGCCGGCCCGCCCGAGCGGGGTGTTGGCCAGATAGTCCTCGGTGATACCGGGGATTGTGGCGGCAGGGGCGGTCAGCGGGGTGGTGACCAGGCCGGGCGCGATCGCGTTGACCCGGATGCCTCGTTCGGCGAACTCCAGGGCGGCGACCTGGGTGAGCATCGACAGCCCCGCCTTGGCCGAGCAGTAGGCGGCCAGGCCCACGCCGGGCTGGCGGGCGTTGAGCGACGACAGTGACACCAGCACCCCGCCGCGGCCGAGGTGGCGCCCGGCGTGCTTGGCGACGAGGAAGCCGCCGGTGAGGCTGACGTCGACGACGGCGCGGAACTCCTCCAGCGACTGGTCGGCGATCAGGCCGAGGCTGCCGATGCCAGCGCTGTTGACGACGGCGTCCAGCCGGCCGAGCCGGTCGTGGACCCCGTCGAACAGGCCCGCGACCGATGCTTCGTCGGTCACGTCGGCGGTGGCGCTCTCATGTGGCTTACCCAGTCCGCTGGCGACCTCCGCCGCCAGCGTGCCGTCACGGTCGGCCACCACGACCTGGTAGCCGTGTGCGGCTAAGACCTCGGCGGTGGCGCGGCCGATGCCGGAGGCCCCGCCCAGGACGACCGCGACCCGGCCGGCTCCGCCACCGCCCCCACCGCCGCCTCCGTCAGCGACTGCCTTCGCGCCTACCGGTGTCCCGGCCTGCGGATCCTGGTGCGCCCCGGTCTCCACCGCTGTGTCCACGGTCGGCTCCACTGTCACCCCTCACGCGTGTCAGCTTTTATTGACATGTGTCAGGTCAGTTCCTAGTCTGTGCCCGGCACCTCTGTCCAGTCCCCTGGAGGAATCCATGAACGGGCCTCGCACGGCGGTTATCGGCGCGGGCATCAGCGGCCTGACCGCCGGCAAGATGCTCGGTGACTACGGAGTGCCGTACACCTGTTTCGAGTCGTCCGACCGCGTCGGCGGCAACTGGGCTTTCGGGAACCCGAACGGGCACAGCAGCGCCTACCGCTCGCTGCATATCGACACCTCGCGGCACCGGCTCTCGTTCCGGGACTACCCGATGCCGGACGACTATCCGGACTTCCCGCACCACACCCAGATCAAGGACTATCTGGACGGGTACGCCGACGCGTTCGGGCTGCGCGAGCGGATCGAGTTCGAGAACGGTGTGACGCACGCGGAACATCTCGACGGCGGCGGGTGGCGGCTGGCCACCGCCGACGGGAGCACCCGTACGTTCGACTTCCTCGTCGTCGCCAACGGCCACCACTGGGACCCGCGTTACGCCGACTTCCCCGGCACGTTCACCGGCCAGACCCTGCACTCCCACCACTACATCGACCCGGAGAACCCGCTGCGGTTCAAGGACTCGCGCATCCTGGTGGTGGGCATCGGCAACAGCGCCGCCGACATCACCGTCGAACTGTCGTCCCGGACACTGCGCAACCAGGTGACCATCTCGACCCGGTCCGGCGCCTGGATCGTGCCGAAGCTCGTCGGCGGCCAGCCGGGGGACAAGCTCTACCGCACCCTTCCGTACGTGCCGCTGAACTGGCAGCGCAACGTGCTCCACTTCTTCAACATCCAGTCGGCGGGGCGGCCCGAGCGGTGGGGGCTGCCAGCCCCGAAACACCGTCTTTTCGACGCCCATCCGACGCAGTCGGTGGAACTCCCCGTCCGCCTCACCAGCGGGGACGTCACCCCGAAGCCGAACGTCAGCCGGCTGGACGGATCAACCGTCCATTTCGAGGACGGGACATCCGGCGAATTCGACATCATCATCTACGCAACCGGCTACAACATCACGTTCCCGTTCTTCGACGAGGACTTCGTCAGTGCGCCCGACAACCGGATCCGCCTGTACAAGCGGATCCTCCTGCCGGGGCTGCCGGACCTCGCGTTCGTCGGTTTCGCCCAGTCGACGCCGACCCTCTTCCCGTTCGTCGAGTGCCAGTCGCGCCTGGTGGCCGCCTATGCGGCCGGCCAGTACCGCCCTCCGTCCGACACCGAGATGGAACGGGTGATCACGGCGGACGAGCAGAAGTACATCGGCCGGATGGTCGACCGTCCACGGCACACTCAGCAGGTGGACTACTTCCTCTACGAGCACGACATGCGCACCAGGGAGCTGCCGCGGGGTCGGCGCCGGGCACTCGCCGACGGCCCGGTCCCGCTGACCGCGGCGACGGCACTGAGTTGAGCGGTGAACAGGTCGGCGTCGGCGATCCGCTCGACCGGCGCGCACCCCAGCGCGGTGACCAGCGACGGGCCGCGATGATGCGGGCGCTGGACGAACTGCTCAAGGAGCGCGACCTCGACGAGATCAACGTCGCCGCGATCACCGCCGAGGCGGGGGTGAGCCGGTCCGCGTTCTACTTCTATTTCGAGGACAAGGCGGCCTGCGCGGCAGCGCTCGGCTCGGACGTCTACCAGGAGGTCCTGACCGCCACCCACGCCCTCATCACCAGCGGCGGACCACCGAGGGAACGGATCAGCCGGACGATCCAGGCGGTGCTCACCAGCTGGGAGAACCACCGGCACCTGTTCCAGGGAATGCTGGTCGCCCGCCAGCGCAGCGAGACCGTCCGCAGGCTGTGGGACGAGTACCGGGAGTCGTTCATCGGCCCGCTCGCGGAAATGATCGACGCGGAGCGGGCCGCCGGCACCGCCTCCGCCGGGCCGGACAGCCGGGCGCTCGTCACCGTTCTGCTCGAGCTCAACGACCGCAGTCTCGAACAGCTGAGCACGGGCGGTCCGCTCAGCGCGGATCAGCGCGCCGAGGCGTTGACGACGATCTGGCTGCGCACGATCTACGGCACCGACCCCGCATCCGCATCCGCATCCGCATCCGCATCCGCATCCGAATCCGAATCCGAACCCGAACCCGAACCCGACGACGTGACCCGCCCCTAGCCATGCCCGGCTCGCCGCCGTCGCCCACACCGCCTCCGCCTTCGCCGCCGCCGCTGCCGGTGGAGGCGGAGGCGGGTGGGTGACGGCGGCCGGCCACGAACGATCGGACCGCAGATGACGAAATCGCAGCTGGCCTACGAGGAACGTACGTTCCGTTCCGGGGACGCGGACTGCGCGGCCTGGTGGTTCCGAGCCGCCGACGACAGCCTGGCGACGGATTCCGGCCGGCCCGCCGTGGTGATGGCGCACGGGCTGGCCGGCACCATGGATTCCGGTCTGGAACCGTTCGCCGCCGGTCTCGCCGCGGCCGGGCTGGACGTCCTCACCTTCGACTACCGGGGTTTCGGCGCGAGCGGCGGAGGCGCGCGTCAGACGGTGTCCCTCGCCAGGCAGGCGGACGACTACCGGGCCGCGCTGACCGTCGCGGCCAGCACCCCAGGTGTCGACCCGTCCCGGCTGGTGCTGTGGGGGGAGTCGCTGTCGGGTGGCACCGTGCTGCAGGTCGCCGCCGGCCGGGCCGACATCGCCGCCGTCATCTCCATGGTCCCGCTGCTGGACGGGCCGGCCGCCGCGCTGTACGCGTTCCGGACCCAGCCGCCGCTGATGGTGGCCCGAACCTCTGCCACGTCCCTGGCCGCCCGGCTGGGTGGGCTGGTCGGCCGCCCCGCGCCGATGATCCCGGTGGTCGGGCCGCCAGGCCGGCCGGCGGCGCTGACCCCGCCCGGCTACTACGACGACTACCTGGCGATCGCCGGGCCGACGTGGCGCAACGAGGTCGCGGCCACCCTCGGCGGCGAGATCGGGCCCTTCCGCCCGGGCCGGACGGCGGCCCGGGCGCTACGCGGCCGCTGGCTGGTCCAGATAGCCGACTTCGACCGGGCCGCACCGCCGTACGCGACCGCGAAGGCCGCCTTCCGCGGCCGGGCCGAGGTACGGCACTACCCCTGCGACCACTTCGACCTGCACGCCGGCAAGCCGTGGCACGAGCCCGCGCTCGCCCACCAGGCCGCCTTCCTGCGGCGGGCACTGCAGCCATAGGCACCCTGCCCGCCAACCAGCCATAGGCACCCTGCCCGCCAACCAGCCGCAGGCACCCCGCCCGCCGGTCATAGGCACCCCGCGCGCCAGCCGCAGGCGCACCGCGCGCCAACCGGAGGCACGTCGCCCGCCTCGGAAGGACGTCCCGGCAGGTCAGCTGGTGAGCAGGGCAGTCGTGGCGAGGCCGAGCACAGTCACCGCGATGGCGGCCCGGATGGGGAGCTGGGCCCGCTCGACCGTCGAGGATCGTTCCGAGAGCGCGGACAGCGGCCCGGCGATCATCGCCAGCAAGGCGCCTGCCCACACCAGGCCGGACAGGTCGGCCACGTCCGGGTCGAGCCCGACCACGACGATGGTGGCGATCAGCGCGGCGGCGAACAGGGCCTGGGGGAGCAGCAGAAGCGACATCCGGGGCAGTGCGGTCTTCGCGGTGGCCCCGGATTCGGGGCGCCCGGCGAGCACGACGCGGACGAAGGCCAGCGCGTAGAGCGGCGCGTTGAACAGGGTGCTGGCGATCGTCCGGTGTGCGCCGCGCACGCCGGTGTGGCGGGCGACGACCAGCATCGACCCGACGAGGTAGGGCAGGGCGTGCAGCACGTAGTCGGTCAGCGAGACCCCGGCGGCGATCCGCACCCCGGCCAGCGCGTTCATCGGCGGTCCGAGCAGGAACATCATCTGCGCGCACGCCACCAGGTAGCCGACGCCGGTGTGCAGGTAGTGGGTGCGCTGCCAGCCGGTCAGTCCCGGCTTGCGCAGCGGGTTGTCGAACAGCAGCAGGCGTAGCCCGTCCATCGCCCACCGGCTGCGCTGCTTGGCGTACTCGGCCGCGGTCGCCGGCGCTATGCCGACGGACACCGGCTCCGGGTGGTAGACGCTGCGCCAGCCGCGGGAGTGCAGCTCGTAGGAGGTGTGCAGGTCCTCGACGATGTTCCACTCGCTGAACCCGCCGGCGGACGTCAGGGCCGCCCGCCGGTACAGGGTGCCGTTTCCGCAGGAGGAGGCCGCGCCGTCCCGGTCCTTCGCCGGCTGCACCGCCCGGTACAGCATCGGCTCGGCGTTGTTGAGGACGTCGTACCGCCCGACGTCGAAGCGCTGCTCGGTGCAGACGAAGCCGACCCGTGGGTTGCGCAGGTAGCCCAGGACCCGTTCCGCCAGATCGGGGACGGCGATGTGGTCGGCGTCCAGCGTCATGATCGCCTCGGAGTCGGTGCGCGCGAGGGCGTGGTTCAAGTTGGCCGCCTTGCCCCTCGCCCCGGTCGTGCGGGTGAAGCAGGTCAGCCCGAGCCGGGCGGCGAGCTCGTCGATCTCGCGCCAGTTCCCCCGCCGGGCGATCCGGCCGTCGTTGAGCACGTAGGTGCGGTGCGGGTAGTCGATCGCCAGCGCGGCCCGCAGTGTCGCCTCGACGATCTCCACCGGCTCGCCGCAGACGGTGACGAAGACGTCGAGGGTGCCGGTGGGCGCCGGTGGGCGCCGCACCCGCCCGGGCCGGATCCGGGATGTCATCACCGCCGTCCACACGATCGTGAGGTAGCTGGCGACCTCCGCGGAGTAGAAGAGGAACCCGGCCACCCCGGAGCCGCTCAGGGTGCCGGCCCGCCAGGTCAGGTACCCGGCGCCGATCAGGATGACCACGACCGCCAGGCCGGGCCCGGTGGCGGCCGTGAGCCGTCCGACGGGCACCCGCTGCCAGGTGTCGTCCTCCGTCAGCGGCGCGGGACCTGCGAGGCTTTCGAGCGCGGCCGCGGGGCGTGCCGCGGGGCGTGTCGCGATGGACGTCCGCGTGTCGGACCCCTGTGCGGTGGACCTCGGTGCGGTGGACCTCTGCGCGGGAATGGGCGGAGCCGTCGGAGTCGTGGCGTTGACGTCCGCGGGTCCGGCAGAAGCGCTGCGAACAGTGGAAAATGCGGGTGCTCCGGGCAGGGAGATGGCGCGCCCGCTGATTCCTGACAACTGAGGCCGCACGAAGTCGTTTTCCACCGCCCAGGTCGTGACGTGGTCATCCGTACTGGTTGTGTCCTCGGGCCGGGCCTGGTCCACCACACGATCTCCTCTCGGTGTTCGGCGGCATCCTCCCATCTCGTCTTTTGTTCGAATGCACCGCCTGGTGGCTGGCTCGGCCCACCCGTGAGAAATCTGCTGGCTTCTGGGGGTTCCGTGCGTGCGGCGCGTAAATGTCCAGAACATGCGTTGGGGTCTGCTTGGTCCGCACCCCGGGATCGCCCGGTCCATGACATTCCGGTGCGCGGTAAAATTCAGGTAATCAAGGTGTTTCGGCTCTTACGTGGGCGCAGTCGCGCGCCGGATCGCGAAGGTCTGAGGATTTTCGTCGCCGCCGCGCATGTAGCAAAATCTCGAGAAATGGCGGATCCGGCGCCCCTCGATCGCGACCTGGCGGTTCGTACCACTCCGTATCCAAGCGTCGCGCGGTGACCCACCCGGGGTCCCGCGCCGCCGCACAGCGCGAGCAATTCACATCAATAGGGTAAATGGGGCACGAAGGCGCTTGGCAATCCGCAAGAACTGAGGATTGCGGTTGCTGCAGCAGCCAAAATCCTCAATTCTTTGCTCGGAAGCGGCGGTGCGGCGGTGCGGCGGTGCGGCGGTGCGGCGGTGCGGCGGTGCGGCGGTGCGGCGGTGCGGCGGTGCGGCGGGAGGGGAGGCGGAAGCCCGAAGCTCGGGATTCTGTGACGGGCCCCCGTGACCACGATTCCCGGATCCCGCCCGGCAGTCACGGCGCCGGAGCGCGCGACTGTGCCATGGAAAAGATCATTCAATGCACGACATTATTCTTTCGACTTCGTTGTCGGTCGGTGCCGCGGGCACGGCTGCGCCCACGCGGTCGGATTCGTCGAGCATGAAGCCGTCGATGATGGATTCGACATAGCGCCGCCAGAGGTCGGGGCGGACATCCGCGTTCCGACTCAGGCCCCCCGTGAGTAGGAAGATCATGGGTAGGTCCTGGGCGGTGAAGTCATCGCGGAGACGGCCGCTGGCGATGGCTCTCTCCACGATGCGGGTGCAGATGGGCGACAGTCGCTCTCGCGCCAGCTCCTGGTGGCGTTTGGTGGCGGACATCATCGCCTGCCACAGCGCACGGTCGGAGAGGTGGTACTCGCAGGTGCGAACAATCGCCGTGCGCAATGCCTCGATCGGGTCGGAGATCCGCTCGGCCGCGCTCAGGATGTCGTGCGCGGTGTCGAACCGCTGCTCGATCAGGGCACCGAGCAGTGCTTCCCGGTCGGCGAAGTGCCGGTAGACGGTGCCGACTCCCATACCGGCCGCGGCGGCGAGCTGATGGAACGTGACGTCGAGCCCGCGGATGGCGATGAGCCTGTCGGCGGTCTCCAGGAGGATGGCGCGATTGCGTACCGCATCCTTACGTGCACGCGGAGCGTCAGGACCGCTGACCGTAGGTGTGGCGGACATGGGTGCATTCTCTCCCGCGGGTGGGGCCGATGTCGTAAGGCTAACTACCCGGCGTAGTGGACGGGTCGGTAGGCGGTGGTGTGCCGAGTTCTCCGAGCCCGGGGCTGGGCCCAGTGCGACCGACCTGTCGATCAGTGTGCCGCTCGTCGTGAACAAGGCCACCCGCCAAAAGTGGACCGATGATGTCCGTTTCCACTAGCTTGGCTGAAGCGGACAGTTGATGTCCACTTCGATCAGGCGGGATGGTCATGTCGACAACAGGTACGGAAGCCGGCGTCGCTACGGAGGCGCCACGGGCCGAGAGCGGCTCCGCCAGCGTCAACGACAAGCGCTGGTGGGTGCTGTGCGTGCTCGGCCTGGCCCAGCTGATGGTCGTCCTGGACGGGACGGTGGTGAACATCGCGCTGCCGTCGGCCCAGCAGGCTCTGGACTTCAGCAACGACCAGCGCCAGTGGATCGTGACGGGCTACGCGCTTGCCTTCGGCAGCCTGCTGCTGCTCGGCGGCCGGCTCGCCGACCTGTACGGGCGCAAGCGGATGTTCCTGCTCGGTCTGATCGGGTTCGCCGTCGCCTCGGCCGTCGGGGGCGCGGCGACCAGCTTCGCCATGCTGGTGGCGTCCCGGGTCGTGCAGGGTGCGTTCGGAGCTCTCCTCGCCCCGGCCGCCCTGGCGCTTCTGAGCACCACCTTCACCGATGTGAAGGAGCGCTCCAAGGCGTTCGGTATCTACGGGGCGATCGCCGGTGGCGGCGCGGCCATCGGGCTGCTGCTCGGCGGCGTGCTCACCGAGTACCTGTCCTGGCGCTGGTGCATGTACGTGAACCTCTTCTTCGCAGCGGTGGCGTTCCTCGGCGGCGCCCTGTGGCTGCGCCACGAGATGGAGCAGGAGCGGCCGAGGATCGACATCCCGGGCATCGTGCTCGTGTCCAGTGGCCTGTTCGCCCTGGTCTACGGGTTCTCGCGGGCGGAGACCGACGGCTGGTCCGACTCGGTGACGATCGGCTGCCTCGCCGTCGCCGCGGTGCTGCTGATCGCGTTCGTCCTCGTCCAGCAGCGGGTCGCCCAGCCGGTTCTCCCGCTGCGCGTCGTGCTCGACCGCTACCGTGGCGGGTCGTTGGTGGCGATGCTCATGTCGGGTGCCGGCATGTTCGGGGTCTTCCTCTTCCTCACCTACTACCTGCAGCAGAACCTCGAGTTCAGCGCGGTGAGGTCGGGCCTTGCGTTCCTGCCGATGACGGCCGCGCTCATGGTCTCGGCGCAGTTCGGGTCGGCGGTGCTCACGCAGCGGGTCGGGCCGCGCTACATCATCGCCCCGGGTCTCGCGGTCGCGGGCGTCGGTCTGTGGATGCTCACCGACATCGACCTCGGCTCGACGTATCTGGGCAGCGTCCTGCCGGCGACCATGATCTTCGGGGCTGGCGTCGGCGCCGTCTTCGCCTCCGCGATGAGCCTGAGCACCGCGGGCGTCGCGGCCCAGGACGCCGGCGCCGCGTCCGCGGTGGTCAACACCGTCCAGCAGGTCGGAGGCTCGGTCGGCACCGCGCTGCTGAGCACCATGGCGGCCACGGCCGCCGACAACTACATCGACTCACACGCGCCTGGCCCGATGCTGCCGGTGCTCGCCTCGCTGGAGAGCTACACCACCGTGTTCTGGTGGGGCGCGGGAATCATGATCCTCGCCGCCGTGATCACCGCCGTCATCCTGCCGGGCCGGGTGCGTCAGCCGGGCGAGAACGAGGCGGAGATCGTGGCCATCGGCGGCTGACCAGCCCGGTTCGGGGTGTCGGTCAGGATTTGCAGGTACCGGCGGCGCAGGGCGAGCAGCTGGGAGAGCACCGGATAGGTTTCGCCGTGCGGCCGTCGTGGCCTGCTGATGTTCAGACGGTGAAGAGCCGCACCTTGACGCCGATGGAGTCGGCGAGATGGTGGAGGTCCTCGGGGTCACTGGTGACCACCGCGGCCTGGTACTGGACAGCGGTGGCGACGACGATCGCGTCCACGACGTCCGCGGTCGCGGAGGCGGCGCAGATGACACCGGCTGCGCGACCGGTGCGCTCGTCGTCGGGCCGGAGGTCGCAGCCCTTGAGTACACGCGAGATCTGGTGCTGCGGTCCGCCGCGCCAAGCCTGCGCAAGGACCACAACGGGCAGAACCGGACGGATGCGGGCCGCTGTGAGCTCGTCGTGCAACGCGAGAAAGTCCGGGCTGCGCCGCTCGGCGGCCAGCAGCGCGCCGGTGTCGTAGACGATGGTGCGCACTACCCGGCTGCCCGCCACGGCTCGTCGTCGAGCAGCCCGGTCTCCAACAGGAACTCCCGAGCACGTGCCCGGGACTCCTCGGGCAGCTTGCCGTGCTCGACCTCGTACTCCGCCACCAGCTCGCGGGCGGCGGCCCGGCCGGCGGCGTGAAGCGCGGCGAGGTGGGCCTTCTCCACGGCGGCCTCAGCCAGCCAGGTGGAGACCGGCTTGCCCTCCGCCGTGGCCGCGGCTTTGATCATCTCCTCGACCTCTGCCGGTACCGAGACGGACAGCTTCCGTGCGGTCATGATTCCACTGTAGCTCGCGGTAGGAACGCCTTCCTACCGCCGTGGCCGCACCGTCAGCATCTCCCGGAGGACGCCGGCGGTGTCGATCGGTGCGACTCAGCGCAGCCGGCGGGCGCGCAGCACCACGTCGTCGGTGTGGTGCGCACCGGCCCCGCCCCCGGGTGCGATCCGTGGGCGCTGCTCGTCGCACTCCACCACCCAGTCGTCGTCGAGCAGCGCGGCGACCATCGAGGGCCAGACGTAGTCGGCCGGGTTGAAGCCGCCGTCGTGCACCGGCTGGACGTCCATGCCGGCGTGGTGCACGAGCAGCAGCAGTCCGCCGGGCGTGACGGCGGCGAGCAGTGCCCGTTCGGCGGCGGCGTCGGGGGTGCGCAGCAGGGCCGGGTACTGCGCGGAGACGAGGTCGAAGGACGCCGGTGGCACCGCCGCCTGCGCCGCCTCGGACAGTTCGGCATGCACCCATCGCACCGTGACACCGGCGTCGCGGGCGTGCTCGGCCGCTCGCCGCAGCGCCACACCCGAGACCTCGAGCGCGGTCACGTCCCAGCCGCGGTTCGCGAGCCAGACGGCGTCCGCTCCCTCGCCGCAGCCGACGTCGAGGACCCGTCCGGGCGTGAGCCCGCGAACCTCGGCTACCAGCGCGCCGTTGGGCTGCCCGCTCCACAGCCGCTCCCGCTCGACGTACCTCCTGTCCCACTCCGCCTGCACCGCGGGGTTCCCGAGATAGTCGTCGGCGGGGGAGGGTGCGTCGGACGAGGCGGCGTCGGGTGCGGGCACGGGCGCTTCGGCGGTCAATCTGTCGATCACTGGGCCACTCTCGCCCAGGGTGCGTCCGTCCCCCAACATTGTTTGCCGAATTGGCAAACCTGCGTTGGGCTGTCTGCTCACCCCGCGGGGGAGATCGCAGATCAGGTGCCGCAGGGCGAGGTGACAGGCACCCGGGCGGCCGGGGTGGATGCCGCCCATTCGGGCAGTGCCCGATCGTCCGGAGCCGGAGCCCAGCCGCCCGGGCCACATGTGTAACGCCAGCGGGGGCCTCCGGTCAGGTATTCGTCCAGTGCCTCGACGAGCCGGTCGACATCGGCGGTGGTCGAACCGACGCCGACACTGGCGCGCAGCGCGCCGGCGGGGGCTCCGAGCCGCCGCAGCAGCGGATGCGCGCAGAAGCGGCCGGCGCGCAGGCTGATGCCGTGCTCGGCGGCGAGATACACGGCGACGGCGTCCGGGTGATGCCCGGAGAGCGTGAACGTGACGACACCGACCGGAACGCGCGTCCCGTCCGTGCCGGCGGCGGGCCAGCAGGCCAGCACACGCACGCCGGGCAGGGCGCCGAGGCCGTCCACCAAGTGGTGCCGCAGTGCCAGATCATGCGCGGCGAGTGCCTCCGCGGGCAGTTGGGCCAGCGTGCGGCAGGCGGTCGCCAGCGCCGTCACGCCGGGCAGGTTCGGGGTGCCGGCCTCGTGCCGCGCCGGCGCGTCCGCCCAGGTGACGGAGGCCGGTGTGACCTCGCGGACCGCGCCGCCACCGGCCAGGTAGGGCGGGGCGGCATCCAGCCAGTCACGCCGGCCGACCAGCGCCCCCGCCCCGAACGGGGCATACAGCTTGTGGCCGGAAAGCGCCAGGTAGTCGATGCCGAGGCCGGCCAGGTCGATCCGGGCATGCGGGGCCAGCTGGGCCGCGTCGACGAACAGGCGGGCGCCGGCGTCATGGGCGACGGCCGCGAGCCGGGCCAGCGGCAGCCGCTCCCCGGTCACATTGGAGGCCCCGGTGACCGCGAGCAGCGCGGTCGGCTCGGCGCGCAACGCCGTGGCGAGCGCGTCCAGCGTCTCCTCCGGAGTCGTTCGGGACTCCACCACCTCCCGGCGCACCGCCGACCACGGCAGCAGGTTCGCGTGATGTTCCAGATCGAGAACCACCACCCGTGCGGCCCGGCCCACCGCGTGCGCGACGCAGTGCGCGAGCAGGTTCACGGCGTCGGTGGTGTTGCGGGTGAACACCACCGTGTCGTCCGTTCGCACACTCAGGAAGCGGCCCACCTCGTCGCGAGCGGTCTCGTACACCGCGGTGCAGACCTGCGAGCCGAAGCCGGCTCCGCGGTGCACGCTCGCCGAGTACGGCAACAGCCGGGCCACCTGGTCTGCCACAGCGACGAGGCTGGGCGCGCTTGCCGCGTAGTCGAGGTTCACGTGGCGGACGCGGCCACCGCCGACCAGCGGGACGTCCAGATCGGCTCCGACGACGGGCAGCAGCGCGTCGTGCCCCGCGCTGGCTGCCGCCGGGCCAGCCCAGGGCGGCAGGACCTGACGGTCGCGGAACTTTGCCGGTACAGCCCGGACCGGGGTCGTGGCCCGGGCCGCGAGCCCGGTTCGTGCGGCGAGCCCGGTTCGTGCGGCGGGAACGGTTTGTGCGGCGGGAACGGTTTGTGCGGCGGGCGCGGTGGCGGCGCGGGCGGCGGGATGGTCAAGGGCAGGCTGAACAGACGGCACAGCCGTGACTCCTTCGGGTCCATCGGACCCCGGTGAGGGTCCGCACTTGCCACGCCCGACACCCGGACGCGGCCTGGTCACAACCGGGGGCACCCCGCCGCGGAGGAGGGTTGCCGGCCAGCAAGCCCGGACTTGACGCTGGCACTCTTGACCTGGATGAGCGCAATGTGGCCTGATCGATCACAGTGCGCTCGCCGTGCTCCCGCGAAGACGGGACCACGACGCCGCCTGAAGTCACATACCGAGACTCAGGGCAACGCAGACAGGCTACCTCTCCGACCGGCCAGGTCGACAAGTGCCTGGGAGCGCCGTATCCGTCCCGGCCGCCTGCCGCGCGCGTTCCGGTAGCCCGCTGAACCTGGCCAGAACCGTCGCGGGTCCTTTGGGCGGCGCAGCCGCCAGGCGCGACCGGTGACGGCGCGCTGCCCGCCCGGATCCGTCAAATCTTCCTTACGTGAAGCGATGAGGAGGCTGTCGGTGACATGGACACCCCGACCGGCTGACCAGCCGTGCTCCATCGCCGGCGTGGCGGACCAGGAAAGAGAGGGGCCTTCGCAGGTCGCGAAGGCCCCTCGCGGGCCCGACCCGCCTGATTTCATGTCGGTGTGCTGTATCAGCTGAGCCACCCCGGAGTCCGCAGTGCGGCCCGCCTTGTCGGGCGGGGGCGTCGATTGAACCGCCTCCGGCCGGCGTCATGACAGGCGTCACCCGCGGGGCGGTCCCGGCGGGCCGTTCGCAGGCGGTGGTCAGACCGGCGAGGCTGTCCGACGCCACCGCGATCCGGGCCATCTACGCGCCCTATGTGCTGGAGACGCCCATCACCTTCGAGGTGGAGGTGCCCAGTGAGGCGGTCATGCGCGCACGCATGACCGGGCGGCCGTTGATGCCCTGGTTCGTCGCCGAGATCGAGGGCGAGGTCGCCGGCTACGCTTACGCCAGCCAGCACCGGGAGCGCGCGGCCTACCGCTGGTCGGCCGATGTCTCGATCTACCTCGCCGCCCGGCAGCGCCGGCGCGGGCTCGGCCGGCTGCTCTACACCCGGCTGATCGACGAGGTGCGCACGCTCGGCTACGTCGCCCTGTTCGCCGGTATCGCCCTGCCGAACGAGGCCAGCGTCGGCCTGCACACCGCGCTCGGGTTCCGGCCGGTCGGTGTCTACCCCGCGGTCGGCCACAAGGCCGGCCGCTGGCACGACGTGGGCTGGTACGCGCTGCTGCCCCCGGGAAGCCTGCCTGCCGACCCGGCCGAGCCCCGGGAATGGGACGTCGACCACCACGCGTCCGGGTCGGCCGCAGGCTGACCGGCTGATCACCGCGGCCGATCACCTCGCTGGGCGCTGCCAGCCCCGCCGCGGGCACCCGCCGCAGGCCCTGCGACTCTGAGGTCCTCCAGGCGCTCCCATCGAGCTCACATCGAACTCACATCCGAGGCGACCTATCGTTCGGTCATGCGGGTGCTTGTGGTGGAGGACGAGACACGCACCGCCGCGCTGCTGCGCCGGGGCCTGGCGGAGGAGGGGTTCGCGGTCGACGTCGTCGCGGACGGCGCCGACGCCGTGTGGCAGGCCACCGAGATCACCTACGACGTGATCGTGCTCGATCTGATGCTGCCGAGCCTCGACGGGTTCGAGGTCTGCCGGCGGCTGCGCGCCGCGGGGCGCTGGTCCCCGGTGCTCATGCTCTCGGCCCGCGGCGCCGTGACGGACCGCGTCCGCGGGCTCGATGTGGGCGCCGACGACTACCTGCCCAAACCGTTCAGCTTCGACGAGCTGTCCGCCCGCATCCGGGCCCTGATCCGCCGCGGTGCCCACGAGCGCCCCGTCGTCCTGGAGGTCGACGGGCTGCGCCTGGACCCGGCCGGGCGCACCGTGAGCCGCGACGGGGTCCCCCTGGATCTGTCGCCGAAGGAGTTCGCGCTGCTGGAATACCTGATGCGCCACCCCGGTGAGGCGCTGCGCCGCACCGCCATCCTCGAACACGTCTGGGACTTCGCCTACGACGGAACCTCCAACGTGGTCGACCAGTACGTCGCCTACCTCCGTCGCAAGATCGACAAGCCCTTCGGCACCTCGCAGCTGGAGACGGTGCGCGGGGCCGGCTACCGACTGCGGACCAGCGCCCGGACGGACTGACCGGAACCAGCGCCCGCACGGACTGACCGGAACCGGCGCGCGGACGGCCCGGCCGGGGGCCGGCGCCCATCCCGGCGGGCCGGGACGAATCAAATCAGCCTCACATGATCCCGGGCCTAACGTGCATCTCCGTGCCACCGCGCGGCTCACGGCTCACGGCTCGCCGCTCGTGACCAGCTCGTGACCAGCTCGTGACCGCGGCCGAATCAGTCAGGGAAGGCGATCAGTGAGTGCCATCAGTGTCGGGCAGGCCCTGGTTCTCGGTGTCGTCGAGGGCGTGACGGAGTTCCTTCCGATCTCTTCCACCGGTCACCTCAAGATCGCCGAGGGGATCATGGGTCTTCCCGTGGACGACCAGTCGGTCGTCGCGTTCACGGCGGTCATCCAGGTGGGCGCGATCGGGGCCGTGCTGGTCTACTTCTTCAGCGACATCCGCCGCCTGGCGACCGCCTGGGCGCGTGGCCTGACCGACCGGGAGCTGCGCCAGCATCACGAGTTCCGGTTCGCCTGCTGGATCTTCTACGCGACGCTGCCGGTGGTCGCCGTCGGGCTGGCCGCCAAGTCACTGATCGACGGGCCGCTGGCCTCACTGTGGATTGTCGCGGGTTCGCTGCTCGCCGGAAGTGCCTTCATGTGGTTCGCCGACCGGTTCGGCCGGCGCAAACGGGGCGAGGACGACATCGATCTCACCGATGCCATGACCGTGGGGTCGTCCCAGATCCTGGCCCTGCTCTTTCCCGGGTTCTCCCGTTCCGGGGCGACGATGTCCACGGCGCTGGTCCGCGACCTGGACCGGGTGGCGGCCACCCGGCTGTCCTTCTTCCTGTCGATTCCGGCGCTGACCGGCGCCGGGCTGTACGAGCTGAAGGACGCGGTCGGCGGCGGTGTCTCCGTACTGCCGCTGGTGGTCGGCACCGTGGTCTCCTTCGCCGTCGCCTACGCCTCCATCGCCTGGCTGCTGCGGTATGTGGCCCGGCATTCGTTCGACGTCTTCGTCGCCTACCGGATCGTGGTCGGGCTGGCCCTGTTCGGGCTGCTGGCCACCGGCGCGCTGGCCGCGTGAGCGCCCGCTGCCCTGGTCATCATCGTGGGAAGCCGGTGTTCCGCCGGACACCAGAAGATCACAGAGGAAGCGTCGTTCGTGCCACTGCGAGTGAGACTGACCCTGCTGTTCGCGCTCGGAACCTCGCTCGTGCTCGTCGCCGCCGGCGTGCTCTTCTACCTGCTGCTGCGCAATGACCTGCAGAACTCCGTCGACGCCAGCCTGCGCACGCGCTTCTCGATCCTCGCCGCCCAGCTCCCGGAGGCGTCCGATCCGGAGGCGGAGCTGAAGGAGGCCGGCGCCGGGCCCGCTCAGCTCCTGCGCGCGGACGGCACCGTCATCGCCTCGACCGACGTCGCGGGTTCGGCGCCGCTGCTCGACCGGGACCAGGTGGCGGCTGCCCGCACGGGCATGACCTCGCTCACGCTCGAGATGGAGCAGCGCCGGGGAACGGACACCGAAGAGCAGGACGTGCGCGCACTTGCCGGGCCGCTGCCCTCCGCACCGCTGCCCTCCGCACCGCTGCCCACCGCACCGCCGCGGACCACGCCGCGGCAGACCGTTCTGGTGGTGGCGACGGAGACCGACCTCGTGGACGCCGCCGAGGACCGGATCCGCAACATCATGATCGCGGCGATGGCGCCGACGGTGGCCCTCGCCGGGCTCGCGGCCTGGCTCCTCTCGGGCGCGGCGCTGCGCCCCGTCGACCGCATGCGCCGGCAGACCGCCGCCATCAGCGAGTCCGACAGCGCCGCCGAGCTGGACGTCCCCGCCACCCGGGACGAGATCGCGGCCCTGGCGACCACGATGAACGACCTGCTGCGCCGGCTGAACGCCGCCCGCGCCCGCGACCGGGCCTTCGTCGCCGACGCCGGGCACGAACTGCGCACCCCGCTGACGAACCTCAAGGCCGAGCTCGACCTCGCCGGGCGCCCCGGCCGCACCCGTGACGACCTCGTCGAAGCCGTCGGTAACGCCGCCGAGGAGACCGACCGCCTG
Organism: Parafrankia sp. EUN1f; assembly: GCF_000177675.1. GTDB lineage: Bacteria > Actinomycetota > Actinomycetes > Frankiales > Frankiaceae > Parafrankia. The sequence goes on along the minus strand of NZ_ADGX01000031.1, from coordinate 51,911 downwards.
ATCCGGCTCGCCGAATCCATGCTCACGCTCGCCCGGATGGACAGCGGCATCGTCATCCCGCGGCGGCTGTCCGTCGGAGACCTGCTCGACCGCGCCAGCCGGGCCGCGGCCGGCCACGCGCAGACCAGGGACGTCACGATCCGAACGGACGCCGACCGCACCCTGACCGTCGACGCGGAGCCCGACCTGCTGCGCCAGGCCGTCGACAACCTCCTGGCCAACGCCATCCGCCACGCTCCACCCGGCACCGCCGTGGAGGTACGGGCCCACCCGGCCGAGGGCGGGGCGGCCGTCGCCGTGCAGGTCCGCGACCACGGCCCGGGCTTTCCCCCCGACTTCCTCCCACACGCCTTCGAACGTTTCCGCCGGTCCGACAGCGCCCGCACCCGGGATCACGGAGGGACGGGCCTGGGGCTCGCCATCGTCGCCGCGACCGCCCACGCACACCACGGGACCGCCACGGCCAGCAACCATCCCGACGGCGGCGCCGTCGTCGCCGTCACCCTCCCGACCAGCCAGCCCCCCGACGTCGGGATCCCCGACTCCGGGACCCTCGACTCCGGGACCCTCGACTCCGGGACCCTCGACCCCGGGACCGACGACCCCGAGACCGACGAGAGCTCCGCCTGACCATGCCCGCGATGCCGGCGCGTGACCGGATCCGCCTGGGCGGGCCGCACCCGTCCCGGTCAGGCCCCTGCCCGCTCCTTCAGGCGGGATTCAGCCGCCACGCGCAACCCTGACCGGCGTGCGAATTCTCGTGGTGGATGACGACCCGAGCCTGGTGCGTGCGCTGAAGGAGGGTGCGGGGAGGCCAGTGGCGCGTGTCTCAAATCGTGCGCACATGTCGGCGGTGGCACTCTTCGGTCGAGTGTGTTGGTCACGCCCGAACCGATCGAGGGAGCCGTTGGTGGGCTCGGCATCTGATCTGCCGGCGGGTGCGCCCGGGCCGCGGCGCAGCCGCGCCGAGACCGCCAGCCGCCTGGTCGCTGGCCTGTCGGGTCTCCTGCTGACAGGGCTGTTGTGCGCGGTCGTCGTCAGAAACGGAAGGCCGTTCCCGCTTGACTCCGGGTGGCACCGCTGGGTGCTGGATCACCGGAGCGCCGAATTGTCCGACGTCGCCGTCGCGGTCACCAACACCGGCGCTGGTGCCTGCGCGTACGTTCTCGCCGCGGTCGCGGGCGCGGTCGCGGTGGGACGGCGCGGGCGCTGGTGGCTGGGCGCTGGCGTCGGGTTCGCGGCGTTGCTGACGGGTCAGCTGCTCCGGACGTCCCTGGCGACCATTGTCGGCAGGGCACGGCCACCGGTGGCGGACTGGGTGACTCACCCGTCGGGTTTCGCCTTCCCGTCCGGGCATACGACCACGTCGGCGCTGGTCGCCGCGGGGCTTGCCGCGGTGCTGTACCGCCGGGCGCGGCATCCCGCCGTACGGGTCGCGGCTGTCGCCATACCGGGCCTGTGGGCGTTCGCCGTAGGGGCCACCCGGATCCTTCTCGGGGTGCACTGGCCGACCGATGTCCTCGCCGGATGGCTTCTGGCGGGTGTTCTGGCCGGTGTGTTCCTGCCGCCGCTGGCCGCCCTGCTCGGATGGATCGGGCGGGACCGGAACAACCCGTATAACGGCGCTTAATCCGTGACCGGCCAAATGGTTACGAGGATCAGGCGGGGGTGATTCAACCGCCTTCTGAAGCCCGCCCGGAGGGGGCTTCTCTCACATCGTTTCCACATGCTGTCGCAGCTATTTTTCGGCCACGCGCGTGCCGGGCGACGACACCGGAATCCAAACCGTTCCGTCGCCCCTACGTGAGGTATTTAGACCTGAATCGCCCCAGGGAGGCGGAGTGGTAAAAGGTGGCGTAGTCGAAGAATTCCGAGCGGCCGACGGTGGCAGTTACGCGCTGAAAAAGCTGCCGGAGATCACGCTGGCGTTCTGGGTTATGAAGATCGCGGCGACGACCCTCGGTGAGACCGCGGGAGACCTGCTCGCGCAAACCCTGCGGCTCGGGTATTTTCTGACCACAGTCGTACTTCTCCTGGTCTTCGTGACGACCCTTGCCGTCCAGCTGGGATCGCGGGCGTACAACCCGTTCTTCTACTGGGCGGTCATCCTGTCCACCAGCACCGCCGGCACGACCATCTCCGACTTCATGAACCGCGACGCGAGCGGGAAGTACCTGGCCACGGGGACCGGCTCGTTGGGCTGGGGGCCGCAGGGGCTCGGCCTGGGCTACCCGGTCGGCGCGGCGATCCTGATCTCGCTTCTGATCGCCGTGTTCGCGGTCTGGAAGCAGACCGGGCTGACGTTCGCGATCCGCGACATCAACACGCTGCGCGGTGAAGGCCTCTTCTGGTCGGCGATTCTCGTGTCGAACACGCTCGGAACCTCGATGGGTGACTTCCTGGCGGACAGCTCGGGCCTCGGCTACGCGGGGAGCGCACTGCTCATCCTCGGGCTGCTCGGTCTGCTGCTCGCGCTCAGATATGTCCCTGCGGCGTCGAACGTGCTGTTGTTCTGGCTCGCCTTCGTGCTCACCCGCCCGCTCGGCGCCACGGTCGGCGACTTCCTCACGAAACCGGTCGCCAAGGGCGGGCTCGCTCTCGGCACCCTCGGGTCGTCGGCAGTCCTGCTCGCGCTCCTGTTCGGCATGGTGGGGTTCGCTCATACCCGGGAGAAGCGCCGGGTCGCGGTGCCCGGCGCCGGTGTGGTGTCGGTCAGCTCATCCTGACCCGCCCCCGAGTCCTCGGCGGCAGGCCCGTGCCGCCGGCCTGGCCCCGGCGCGGCGATCCTCACCCGGCCAGGGCATCGGTGCTTTCGTCGGTGTGCCGGGCTGGCCGCCGAGCCGGCCGCCGGGTCGCCCAACCGATGATCACTGGGGTGGGGAGCGCGACGAGGAACAGCCGCAGGCTCTGCACGACGGCGACGACGGGAACGTTGGTGTGGTTGGACGCGGCGGTCGCGAGGACGGCGTTGATGCCGCCGGGGGTGGTGGCGAGGTATGCCTCCAGGAAGGGCACGCCGGCCAGGTCGGCCAGGATCCACGCGAATCCGGCGCAGACCAGGCAGACCAGCACGATGCCGCTGAGCAGGTGGGGCGCGAGGCGTCCGGCATGCCGCACGGCCGGGCCGGTGAAGCGCAGGCCGACCTCGAGTCCCACCAGGACCCAGACGACGTCCTGGAGTGGCCCCGAGGGAGCGAACCCGGGGGCGATACCGGTGGCCAGCACGGCTGCGGCCACCAGCATCGGCCCGAGCAGCGACGGCGTCGGCAGCCGGCAGCCGCGCCCGACACGGCTGCCGGCCGCGCAGATGAACAGCAGGGTGGCCAGGCCATCGGGACAAGTGGGGCACGGCGTCGCTTGGCAATCCACAAGAAGTGAGGATTTCGGTTGTTTCAGTAGCCGAAATCCTTACTTCTTGCTTTGAAGTGGCGGCGGCGGCGGCAGCGGCAGCGGTGGCGGCGGGAGCTCGAGGCGCGGGGATTCTGCGACGAGATCTAGATCGCGGAGAACGGTCACCCTGCGTCGCCGCGAACGGCGTGTTCCTGAGATTCTGGGCGTGCCGCCGCGGCCTTCTTGCGGTGGGCCCGGAAAACCTCTGCCAGGACAGGGACGACCGAGATCAGCACGATGAGGAGCAGGATCGCCTCGACGTTCTGCCGAATGAAGTCGATCTTACCGAGAAAGAATCCGAGGATCGTGACGCCGCAGCCCCACAGAGTGGCGCCGACGATGTTGTAGACGACGAAGATCCGGTAGTGCATGGCGCTGACACCCGCGATGACCGGGGTGAACGTCCGCACGATGGGGACGAATCGAGCCAGGACGATCGACCGCGGGCCGTGTTTCTCGAAGAACGCGTGTGCCTGGTCGACGTGCTCCTGGCGGAACAGGCGGGAGTCCGGGCGGCGGAAGAGCGCGGGGCCGGCCTTCCGGCCGAAGAGATAGCCGACCTGGTCACCCAGGGCCGCGGCGGTGCCGACGAGGGCACAGGCGAGCCACAGCGGCGTGGACACCTCGTCCCGGGAGATCAGCAGGCCGAGGGTGAACAACAGCGAGTCTCCGGGCAGGAAGAAGCCGACCAGCAGCCCGGACTCGGCGAAGACCACGAGCAGGACAACGACCAGGCCGCCCTTGGCCAGGCTGTCCGCACTGATGAAGTCCGGCCCCAGGGCCAGCGTGTTCGATGCGAAGCCGGTCACTGCCGAGGGCCTCCCGCGCGTCCGGCGACGGGGCCGGGTACCCGTCGATCCGTGACAGCACGGTAGGTCGGTGACGATGTGAGTTCGGTGTGAGCACGCGCCGCCGTGAGGGCTGTGCCGCGAGGGTTGTGCCGCGGGTGGCTGTGCCGACGGGTGGCTGGTGCCGTCGTGAGGCTGTGCCGTCGGGTCAGCCGCCCGTTGCGGCCTCGGAGATCTCGACGATGCCGTGGAGGTAGAGGACGACCGCGACCGTGCTGGCCCAGCACACCAGGGTCGCGACCGCGAGCAGAACACCCGCCCAGGTCCGGCGGGCCGGCGGCTCGAGAAGGTCCTGGACCCGGTCGACGACGTGGCCGTGGGCGGCACCGAGCAGGTGGGGCGGCACCGCGGGTCGGGCGAGCGCGGCCAGGCCCAGCGCCTGGGCCACGGTCGACGGGTCGCCCACCGCGCGGACCGCGGCGGCGTCGGCCCACCGCTCGATCGCGTGGTCGACGGCGCGGGTCACCATCGCCGTCGGGGGACTGGCCGCGGCGGCGAGGCGGGTCAGCTGTGCGTAGCGGTGGTGATGATGACGCAGGTGGGCCTGCTCGTGGGCGAGCAGCGCCCGGCGTTGCGGGCCGCTCAGCAGGCGCAGCATGCCGGTGGAGACGACGACCCGGCGGTGGCGGCCCGGAACCGCATAGGCGTGCGCGTCGTCGTCGTCGACGACAGCCAGTTCGCCGACGGCGGGAAACGCTCTGACCGCGGCCGTGGTCCGGCATGCGGCCATCACCACCCGGATCAGGTGGACGCCGGCCCGACCGAGCAGGACGAGCGCCAGCGCGCCCACGGCCAGGCCGACCAGGCTCGGAACCGGCAGCATCGTGCGCAGGACCGGGATGGACCAGTCGCTCGGGTGCGCGTTGGGGAAGACGGCGACGGTACTGAGATAGGCCGAGTACGACAGCCCGGTCTCGGTGGCCAGCGACACCGTCACCGCGAAGGTCGTGAGAAGCACGGTCGCGGCCGCCGGCGGGAGCAGACGGGCCGCGCGCGGCGCGGCCAGACCGCCGACGATGCCGATCACGATCGGAATCATGATCAATCCGAACACGACGGCGATTCTGGTCACTGCGGCCTCTGTTCCTGCGCGTCGGATGCCGGCGAGGTCTGGTCGGGGCCGGGGTGGCGGGCGAGCAGGTCCCGCAGGATGCGTTCGGAGTCCTCGTCGAGGGTTCCGATGAACTGGGACAGCACCCTGGCGCGGTCCGTGCCGGCGTCGAGCAGCTTCTGCATCTGGCGGGCGGTGAGCCCGGCCTGGGTCTCCGACAGGTTGCCGACCAGCTGGTACGCGTAGGCGCGGCCCCGGGGGACGCGGGTCAGGGCCTGTTTCTCGTACAGGCGTCGGAGCGTCGTCAGGACTGTCGTGTAGGCCAGGTCATCGCCCAGCTCGGCCTGCACCTGGGCCGCGGTCAGCGGCCTGTCGGCGGCCGCGAGGCAGGCGACGACCTCGTTCTCCAGACCGCCGCTCGGGCGGGGATGAGCTCGGCCGGCCACTGATGCCTCCCGTCGCTTCTCACCCGCTGCCCGTCGACGCCGGTTTTGCCGCGCCTCCAGTCGATTGTGGCAGCGTGTTGCGCGGGGACGTCGCCCACTGTGGGCTCGTTGTGTCGACTCGACCCGATGGCGGGCGGAAAGCGAGCTTGCGTTTTCGGTGAACATTAGGTATGCCTTACCTCCACAACTATCGTCAGATAGTTGTTGATCTGGAGGATCGAGCGCCGTGTTCGCCAACTACCTGATCGGCCTGCGTGAGGGCCTTGAGGCCGCGCTGGTCGTGAGCATCCTGATCGCCTACCTGGTCAAGGTCGGCCGGCAGGACCGGCTGGTGCTCGTCGGCGGTGGCGTCGCCCTGGCGGTCGCCGTCAGCGTCTGCTTCGGGGCACTGTTGACCTACACGTCGACGACCCTGCTGGCGGACTTCAGAAGCCAGGAGATCTTCGGCGGCACGATGTCGGCGATCGCGGTCCTGTTCGTCACCTGGATGGTGTTCTGGATGCGCCGCACCGCCCGCGGCATGCGCGCCGAGCTGGACGGACGGCTCGCCTCGGCGCTGGAGCTCGGCGCGTTCGCCGTCGCCCTCACCGCCTTCCTCGCCGTGGCCCGGGAGGGGCTGGAGACGGCGTTGTTCTTCTGGTCGGCGGTGCAGGCCGCGGGGAGCACGACCACACCCGTGATCGGGTTCTCCCTGGGCATCGTCACCGCGGTCGTCCTGGCCTGGCTGCTGTACCGGCGGTCGGTCCGCCTGAACCTCGCCCGCTTCTTCACCTGGACCGGCGCCGGCCTGATCGTGATCGCCGCCGGCGTGCTGGCCTACGCGGTCCATGACCTGCAGGAAGGCGGCGTCATCGGCGGGCTGGGCACCCTCGCCTTCGACGTCAGCGACCAGATCTCACCCGGCTCCTGGTACGGGGCGCTGCTCAAGGGCGTCCTCAACTTCACCCCGCAGACCACCGTCGCCCAGGCGATCGCCTGGACCGCCTACCTCGTCCCCGTCATGGCCGTCTTCTTCCTCGGCCATCGGCTCCGCTCCGGTCAGCCGAGCCAGTCCGGCCAGCCGAGCCAGTCCGGCCAGCCGAGCCAGTCCGGCCAGCCGAGCCAGTCCGGCCAGCCTGGCCAGCCGGGCCAGGCGCCGCCCATCCCGTCGGGATCGACCAGCTGACGGCACCGTCGGCAGCCGCCGCCGCGGTCCGCCTCCGACCGATCCTTCGCACCGCCCAGAACCCCTGAGGAGAACCAGTGAAATCGCCTGTCAGCCGTGTCCTGAGCCTGGCCTGTCCCGTCGTCCTGGCCGCGACACTGGCCGCGGCCTGCTCCTCGGACGAGACGGCCAGCCCCGCCTCGTCCGGGGGGCCGGCGCCGGCGGGGGACCGGTGGCGGTCAAGGCGGGCGACAAGAACTGCGAGGTGGCCAGCGTGGAACTGGCCGCGGGCCGGCACACCTTCGCGGTCACCAACACCGCGTCGCAGGTCACCGAGGTGTACGTCTACGCGGCCGGCGACCGGATCATGGGCGAGGTGGAGAACGTCGGCCCGTCGACGAAGCGCAATCTGATCGTCGACCTGCCAGCCGGCGAGTACCAGGTGGCCTGCAAGCCCGGGATGGTCGGCGACGGCATTCGCACCGCGCTCAAGGTCACCGGCAAGGCCGCGCCTCCGCAGACGCTCGACCAGAACCTGCAGACCGCGGTCACCTCGTACCAGACCTACGTCGAGTCCGAGACCCAGGCGCTGGTCGACACCACCGCGACCTTCGTCGCGGCGATCAGCTCGGGTGACCTGGCCAAGGCGAAGGAGGCCTACCCGGCCGTGCGCCTGCACTACGAGCGGATCGAGCCGATCGCGGAGTCCTTCGGTGACCTCGACCCGCTCATCGACATGCGGATCGACGATGCCACCCCCGAGACGCCGTTCGTCGGGTTCCACGCGATCGAGCAGAAGCTCTTCGAGCAGAAGACCCTGGACGCGACGCAGCCGCTCGCGACCGCGCTGAGCACGAACGTGGGCAAGCTCAACGAACTGGTCAAGACGGTCGAGCTCACCCCTCTGGTGATGGCCAACGGGGCGAAGTCGCTGCTGGACGAGGTCGCCGCGTCCAAGGTCACCGGCGAGGAGGAGCGGTACTCCCGCATCGACCTCGTCGACTTCGCCGGCAACGTCGACGGCGCCAAGTACGTCTACAGCGCGCTGCGCCCGGCCCTGCAGGAGAAGGACCCCGAGCTGGTGTCCACCCTCGACAAGCGTTTCCCGGCGCTGGTGGGCCTGCTCGACACCCACCTGGCCAAGCCGGGAGACAACGGCTACATCCCCGGCAGCCCGTACGTCTCCTACGACACCCTCACCCCGGAGCAGGTGAAGGCCCTCGCCGTCGAGGTCGACGCGATCTCGGAGCCGATCGGCCAGATCGCGGGAGTCGTGACCAGCAAGTGAGCACCTCACCCGACCCCGGCGGCCCGCACGGCCGCGAAAGTCAGCCAGCACCGGACTCGGCGCCGGCGTCAGCGTCGGCGGCGTCAGCGCCGGCTCCGGACTCGGCGCCGGCTCCGGCGCCCGCGTCGCGCGGCTTCAGCCGTCGCCGCGTCGTCGGACTCCTCGGCGGCGCCGCGGTCGTCAGCGCGGGTGTGGGTGCCGGTGGCACCGCCGCCGCCTTCGCCGTCTCCACCACGGACGACGGGTCACCGGAGTCGGGCCAGACGGTGCCGTTCTTCGGCGCGAACCAGGCCGGCATCGTCACCCCGGTTCAGGACCGGCTGCACTTCGCCGCCTTCGACCTCGGCGCGACGGCCACCCGCGAGGACCTGATCGCGCTGCTCACCGCCTGGACGAACGCGGCCACCCACCTGACCGTCGGGACGGATGTCGGCACCGGCGCGGTGACCGGCGAGCCAGGCGCACCGCCGGACGACACCGGGGAGGCGCTGGGGCTGTCGGCCGCCCGGCTGACCCTCACGTTCGGCTTCGGCACCAGCCTGTTCACGGACGCCACCGGCAAGGACCGCTTCGGGCTCGCCGCCTCACGTCCGCCGCAGCTCGCCGACCTGCCCGCCTTTCCGGGCGACGCGCTCAACCCGGCCCTGTGCGGTGGCGACCTGTGCGTGCAGGCCTGCGCCGACGACCCCCAGGTCGCCGTGCACGCCATCCGCAACCTGGCCCGGCTCGCCCGTGGCACCGCCTCGGTGCGCTACTCCCAGCTGGGGTTCGGCCGCACCAGCTCCACCTCGAACGCCCAGGTCACCCCGCGCAACATGATGGGTTTCAAGGACGGCACGGCCAACATCAGGGCCGAGGACACGGCCATCATGAACGCCCAGGTCTGGGTTCAGCCCGGCGACGGGCCGGCCTGGATGACCGGCGGCAGCTATCTCGTCAGCCGCCGTATCCGCATGCTCATCGAGCCCTGGGACAGCACGCCGCTCACCGAACAGGAGCGGGTCATCGGCCGCGCCAAGGGAAGCGGCGCGCCGCCCGGAAAGAGCGACGAGTTCGACCCACTGGATTTCGGGGCCAAAGGTGCCGACGGTGAGCCGCTCATCGATCCCAACGCCCACGTCCGACTCGCCCACTCCTCCCATAACAACGGCGCCGTGATCCTGCGCCGCGGGTACTCGTTCACGAACGGCACCGACGACCTGGGCCGGCTCGATGCCGGGTTGTTCTTCATCGCCTACCAGCGCGACCCGCGCACCCAGTTCGTCACCATCCAGAAATCACTGGCCGGCAAGGCCAACGATGCCCTCAACGAATACATCCAGCATGTCGGCAGCGGACTGTTCGCCTGTCCGCCGGGCGTCCAGCCCGGAGAGTACCTGGGCCAGAAGCTTTTCGAATAGGCCTCCCAGCGACCAGGATCCTCAGGCCTCGTCTTGCTTGGTAGCTGTGCGCAGCTCGAATCGGTAGCTCGAAGACCTGAGGATTTCGGTCGTTCCAACAACCAAAATCCTCAAGCCTTGCTTGGCAGCGCTCCTGCGCCGCTGCGCGCGTGAGCCGGGACCCTGGACGTCCGCTGCTCAGGACGGCTCAGGACAGCTCGGGCCGCCAGTGCGGGTCGCGGCCGATGAACCCGAGCAGGCGGGTCTGGGCGTCGGCGCCCGCGGGCACGGCGACGGCTGGCCCGTACTGCCCGGATGACCGCAGGACGTCCTCCATCTGCGCCATTCCGTCGACGAGCTGGGCGCAGAAGGCGGGGTCGAGGCGGTCGTCCTGCCCGGTGGCCCGGGCGAGATCCCAGGTGTGCATGAAGACGTCGGCGGTGTAGATCATGTCGGTCGCGTTGGCGACCGACAGCTCACCCACGTGCGGGTTGCGCAGGATGTGGGCGGCGGTGGCCGGGTCGTCGAGGAGCCGCTGCACGCCGCCGGCATGCACCTGCCAGGCGCCTACCGGGTCTTCGTCGACGGACGGGCCGTGGGGCAGCGCCGGTCCGCCGCTGGCTTCGAGGAAGCCGGCGAACCATTCGCACAGGTGCCGGACCACGTCGCGCGCCGCCCAGCCGACGACCGGTGTGGGGGCGTCCCAGTCGCGCGCGCCGAGCACCCGGTCGGTGAAGATGCCCGCGATCAGCCGATGGCGTTCGGCGGGTGGGAGCCCGGCAGGTGAAACGGAGAGCGTGGAGTTCTCGGTCATGGATGTCGTCCCTTCGCCCGGCTGATTCCCCGTTCAGACGGTGCCCGAGGAGACCAGGGCGGCCAGCTTCGCGTAGCCCTGGTTGATGCCGGTCTCCATTCCGCTGCGCAGCCAGGCGTCGCGGCCCTCGAAACTGTCGACCAGCGACTGGGCGTGCAGCCGGGCCCGGCCGTCACCGAGATCCTCGAACCAGATCGTCTCCAGCGCCACACTGTCCGGCTCGCCCTCGAAGGTGAAGGTCTGGACGATCCGGTTCGGGCGGACGTCGTGGAAACAGCCGCGGAAACGGAAATCCAGGCCGTCGCGGCGCGCGACGTAGCGCCAGCTTCCGCCGTTGCTGGCATCCCAGTGCTCGACGGTGGTGACCATCCCGTCCGGCCCGACCCAGCGGGCGAACAGGTCGGGGTCGGTGTGTGCGCGGAACAGCTGCTCCGGCGTGGCGACGAAATCCCGGGTGAGCCGGATCAACGGCACGTTCGGGTCGGCCTCGATCCGGGTCGTCTCGATGGCGGTCGTGGCACTGCTGCTGGTGGTGCTCATCAGTCATTTCCCTTTCTCAGGCCGACTTCTCGCCGGCGATGTGGGACGGGTCGGCCGCCGCGGGGTCCTTCATCGCGGCGAGCACCGCGTCGAGGCGGCGGTAGCGCTGCTCGGCCTGGCGGCGGTAGCGCTCGATCCAGCCCGTCATCAGGTCGAGCACCTGTGCCTCCAGGTGGACGGGGCTGCGGTGGCCCGGGCCGGTGCGGCTGACCAGGCCCGCCTGTTCAAGGACCTTCAGGTGTTTCGAGACCGCCTGGATGCTCATGTCGTAGGGCGCGGCGAGCTCGCCGACGGTGGCATCGCCCGCCGTGAGCCGGGCGACGAGATCCCGCCGCGTCGGATCGGTGAGGGCTGAGAAAAGCCGTGACAGCTGATCCACCATCACCCCATCTATCCTCAACTGGTTGGTTGAGAATGAAGGTAGTGCAGGTGAGCAGCTACGTCAACCATCTGGTTGACGGGAGTGCCCCGGCAAAGGCGCGCAGGCGGACCGGCAGCCACCGGAGCGGCACGAGACGGACCGTCGGAGCCTCCGGGCGCGGGGCCCCAGCTCCGCGGTGGCCTCAGCTCCGCGGGGGGCTCAGCTCTGCGGGGGGCTCAGCTCTGCGGGGGGCTCAGCTCCGCCCGGTCGGGGCCGTCGTGGTGAACCTCGTCCAGAGGCGTACTGTTCCGTCCTCACTGGCGCTGGCGAGGATGTCGCCCTGCGGGCCGAACGCCACCGAGCGCACCCGGTCGGTGTGGCCGCGCAGTGGCTCGCCGAGGGGCTGGGGCGCGGCCGGATTGGTCGTGTGCCACAGGCGCACGACCTTGTCGAAGGCCGCGGCGGCGAGAATCTCCGCGACAGGTGAGAAGGCCATCGCGTTCACCCCGGCGCGCCCGCGGCCCCGCATCGGCTGGCTGAGCGACCGGGGATCGGCCGGATCGGCCACATCCCACAACGCCACCGTCGCCCTGCCGACCCTCGTGGCGCCGGCGCTCGCGCCGGCGAGGGTGTCGCGACGCCGGGAGAACGCCACCGCGTCCACCTGGCCGAACTGGTTGCCGAGCCGGTCGTGGATGAGCTGGGGGTTGGTCGGCTCGGTGAGATCCCACAGCCGAATCCTCTGGTCGGCCCCGCCGCTGGCGAGGATGCGCCCGCTGCGGGAGAACGCCAACGACCACACCGAGCCCTGGTGGCCCAGCAGCGGATCGCCGACGGGCCGCGGGGCAGTGGGATCGGTGACGTCCCACAGCCGGATCGCGGTGTCCCTGCTGCCGCTGGCGAGGATGCGCCCGTTCGGCGAGAACGCCACCGAGCTGACCAGGCCGGCGTGTTCGAGCGGTTGCCGGCCGGAAAGGCGCAGTGCTGTCGGGCCGGTCGGTCTCCACAGCTGGACCGTCCGGTCCGCGCCGGCGCTGGCCAGGATGCTGCCGCTCGGGGAGAAGGCCAGCGACAGGACGGTGCCGTCGTGGCCCTGCAGCGGCCCGCCGAGGGGCCGCGGGCTGACGGGGGCGGTGAGATCCCACAGCTGGATGCGCTGATCGGCGCCCGCGCTGGCGAGGATCTTCCCGCGCGGGGAGAACGCCACCGCGTGCACCGGCTTCTCGTGGCCGCGCAGCGGGGCTCCCAGGGCTCGCGGGTCAGAGCCGCGAGACGTGTCCGAACGGTTCGGGCGTGGGGGCCTGGCGGGGTTGGGCCCGGTGGGGCGAAGGATCTCGATCAGTTCAGGCAGGTCCGTCAGATGCAGTGGGAGGCCCGTGCGCGCCTTGTCGGCCCAGCCGGGGCCGTAGGCGTCGGTGGCGGCGTGGGCGAGGGCCAGGGCCAGCTCGGCGGCGCTGGAGTAGCGGTCGTCGGGCCTTCTCGCCAGGGTGCGCAGGACGACCCGGGCGATCCGGTCGTCCACGGCGCCCATCGCCGGCGGCTGGTTCCCGGCCCCGGTTTCCGGTCGCGCGATGTTCCCTTTGGGGCCGAACGGGAGCCGGCCGGTCAGGAGCTGGTAGAGCACGACACCGAGGGCATAGACGTCGGTCGCCGGGGTGAGCTTCCCCGCGGTGATCTGCTCGGGCGCCATGTAGGCCTGGGTGCCGACCACGTTGTCGGTGTGGACAGCCTGGCCCACATATGACTTCGCGAGCCCGAAGTCGCCGACCTTCAGCGTGTTGTCCTCCGCGAACATGATGTTCGCGGGCTTGATGTCGCGGTGCAGCAGTTTCTGGTGGGCGTGGTTCAGCCCGGCGGCGACCGCGAGCCCCACCGCGCACGACTGCTCGGGCGAGAGCCGCTCGCGCCGCCCGTTCAGGGTGGCGCCCGGAAGATATTCCATCACGACCACCTGCAGGTGGTGCTGCCCGAAGACCTGGCTGAACGAGTCGTATACCTGCACCACATGTGGATGATTTAGCTCAGCCAGTCGCTGCGCCTCGTCGGTCACGCCGAGAATTCCCTTGACGGCAACCCGGCGATTCAATTGTTTCTGGGTTGCCTCCAGCACCAGACCGTACCCACCCGAGCCCAGTTCGGGGCCCAGGACGATCTCGGGTCGCCGCGCTTTTACCGCAGCTGGTATCGCCGATCTGAGCCACCCGCGGCGCTGCTCTAAATTGGCGAGCAGGTAGTGGTTAGACCAGTTCGTCTCGTGGTCGTTCGCCCCCGTCATAGTGCAGCCATCATAGTGGCTGACCGGGCCCTGTCCGGGGCCCGCTCGGAGCCCGGCCGGAGCCTGTCCGGGGTGCTCGCGGGCCCGCCGGCCGGTTGATGCCGTGGTCTTCCGGTCCGTAGTCCGGTGGATTTCTCAAAGCGAGGGCAACCGTGGGTGGGGGTGTAGCGGGTGCGTGGTCGCCGGCTTCGCGGCGAGCCGTGGTTGCTATGAGGCAAAGGCGCTGCCTGCTGGTTCGGTTATAGACCGGGCTCGCGCCCCGACCTCGGCTGTGATTTGCCCGCGGTGTGCGGTACGTTCATTCCGAGAGTCGGTATACGGGTGTCGGGTGCATCGGCCCGAGCTGCGTTCGCCTGAGCTGCATCGGCCTGAGCGGTCTGTGCGGGAGTGGTGGTCGGTCGCCCCGCGGAGGGCCCGCGGGGGAGGGGAGTGGTCGGGTGGCGCGGCAAGGCCGCCGGCCGGCGGGTGCCGGTACGCCTCCCGCCGGCCTCCGCGGCTGTGGGGGAATGCGGGCGGGGCTCTGAGGGGCACCTCGACATCGGGCTGGGCGGGCCACCGGCCACCCACACCGACAGATGGCGTAAACGGGGAGCGTCATGCCGAACGACAGTTTTTCGCAGGACCCGGGGTCAGGGCTTTCCGGGGGTTCCTGGCCGGGCGGTCTGCCTGACGAGGACCCGTGGGATGAGGGCGGCAAGCGCCGGTCGCGTCCGACCCGGGTGCTGCTATGGCTCTCCGGCGCCAACACCGATATTCTGGACCGTTTTCCCTCCGACGTCCCGAAGTACGTGGGCATCGGCGCCGCCGTGCTCACCACGTCGACCATGGCCGGTATCTCCTGCGCCTTCGCCCTCCGGATGGCGCTGGGCCTGAGCCCGTTCTTCTATCTGCTGCTCGGGGTGGCCTGGGGTTTCGCCATCATGAGCCTCGACCGGTGGCTGGTCGTCTCGATGCAGCGCCGGGACCACTGGTATCAGATTCTGCCGATCGCGATTCCCCGGCTCGCCCTCGCGATACTGATCGGCGTCGTGATCTCGACGCCGCTCGTGCTGCGAATCTTCGAGGCGGAGATCACGACCGAGCTCTCGCTCATGCGCAGCGAGCGGGACAGCGAATTCCTGGCCACCACGCAGACCGACGAGCGCGGCATGCGGATCAAGGCGCTGGAAGCGGAGCAGAAAACGCTGCAGGCCACGATCGACACCAGCACCGACACCGTGGACGTCAGCACGGACCCCGACGTCGCGCGCATACAGAAGCTGGTCGACACCAAGCAGCAGCAGTACGACGCCGCCGAGCAGGCCGTCATCTGCGAGAACGAGGGAACCTGCGGCAGCGGCAAGGTCGGCCGCGGCCCGGCCTACGCGGAGAAGGTGGCGCTCCGGGATCGGTACCGCGATGAGCTCAGCGTGCTGAACGGCCAGCTCACCACCGCCCAGGCGACCGCGCGGTCAAAGGCCACCGACACCAGGGGCGCGGCGCAGAACACCGCGAAGGGCCGGCTGAAGACGGTCGAGACCGAGCTCACGGACCTCAGGACGGCACGCACGGCGGCCATCGCGAACTTCCGCAAGGAGAACGGCAAGGAGAACGGCCTGCTGATCCGCATCGAGGCGCTGGACAACCTGACCGCGCACCGGCCGGCCCTGGGCCTCGCGCACCGGTTCCTGCTGGTGTTCATCACGGCGATCGAGTGCCTGCCGATCATCGTCAAGTTCATCATCTCCGTCGGCCCGGCGAACGACTACGAGCAGGCGGTCGCCCTCGACGGGAAGAGCCGGCTGCGGGCCGAGGAGGAGCGCATCCGGCACCGGCGGGCGGCCGCGATCATGGCGAACGCCGGGCTGCACCGACGGCGGGCCATCGGCCTGGAGATACAGACCGAGGCGGCCGAGCACGCCAGCGAGGCCGCCCTCAACCAGCTCAAACGCCGGATGACCCGGGATGCGAGGCGCAACCCGCAGGCCTACATGAATCCGACGGCGTTCTCGCCGCGGCGCCCCGCTCCGGCGCGGCCGGTCCCGCCGCCCCGGCGGTCGCGGCTCGACAACCTGCTGGGTCGGATCGGGCTGCAGCAGGTCTCCACCGGGCAGCACCCCAGCGGGGACCAGTACCAGCCCTACCCGAGCAACGAGCCGATCCCGCCCTCAGGCCCGTTCTTCGACGGCGATTCCGGCAACGGCTACGGCCAGTGGCGGAACTGACCAGCCAGGCGTGACCGGGCCCCGGGCTCGCGGCCCGCGGCCCGGGCCCTGCTGCCCGCGGGCGAGACCGGCGGGTGTGTACCGCCGGCGCGTGACGGGGAGCCGGCCGGACGGCTGACTTCGACGACTCATGAGGGACGACGACGCGGTGAGCTGGAGCGCGGCCGAGGCCGCGGTGGGCTGTCCGGTGTGCCGGCGGCGGGTGGCGGAGCGGGACACAACCTGCCCGCGGTGCGGCTGGCAGCTGCGGAGCCCTCAGGTGCTCGGCGAGATCACGGCACAGCTGCGACAGGCGTTCGACACGCGGCTGGCGCAGGCCAGGTGCGGCCACGACCTGCGGTCCGCCGCCCGGGTGCTGGCCGCGACGGAGCAGCCCGACCCCGATCTGCCGGTCCGTATCGCCGCGTTCATCCGCGGCGGGGACAGAACCGCCACGGAACTCGCCGCCGAGCTGGTTGAGCTGGCCGAGCTGGCCGCCACCCCGGAGGCCGCGGCGGCCGACCGGCCGGGTCTGCGGGAGCCCGAGACCGTGCTCGGCCCGCTGCTGCGGCGGATGGCCTCGGGTGGCCCCGCACGGATCGCGGTCATCGAGCTGCGGCCCGACGCCGTCGTCGTCAGCGCGCTGACCACCGGCTTCGACGGTCAGCCCGGCCGGCTGGCGGCCGCCCGGGAGTGGGCCTGGCCGGACCTGCTGCCAGCCCTGCCCACGGACCCCGACGCCCGCCGCCTGCGCCTCGCGGCGGGTCTGGAGGAGGACATCACGCCCGGTTCGCTGGTGCCGGTGCTCGCCGCGGTGGCCGAGACGCTGGCCACCGAGATCCTGCTGATCCGGCCGGCGGTCGACTGGCCGGTGACCAGCCAGGTCGCGGACGCCCTGGCCGACGAGCTGGGTCGGGCCGACGGGTCGGGCCGGGCCGATGGCGCGCCGGCGGTCCAGCAGGCCCGGGCCCGGCCTCGGGAGAGTTTCGCCACCGCACTTGAGGCCGCGCGCCGGAAGCTGCCGCTCGCCGTCGGCTACGGGCTGGTCGTGGCGGACGTCGACCGGGTCACCCGCGGGGTGCGCCTCACCACCCGGACGCTCTTCCCGCCCGGCACCGTCATCACCGACGGGCAGCCTCCCACCGCCGAGGTCACCGTCTCGGTGCCGGCCACCGCCCCGCCCGAGCTGGCGTTGGTGATCGTCGCGGGCGGGGTGACCGGCGCGGGCGGGTTGGCCGGCGCCGAACCGCATCCGGACGGCTGGGCACCGATCACGGTCGGCTGGGTCGCGGCGACCCCGCGGGCCGACCTGCGACTGCGGTTCGCCCTGGACGGGCCGGGCCGGATCCGCTTCCTCGAACCGGCCGGAATCCGGGTCCACAATCCGGGCTGGCCGGAGCTGCTGGCCGGCGTCCCGCAACGTTACGGCGCGGACCCGGTGGACGTGGTCTGCCTGGTGGAGATGGCGGGAACGGCGCAGGACGTGCTGCGCCGACTGGGGCTGGTCGACGAGCTGATCGCCCTGGTCGTGGCCGAGCATCCCGACGCCGACGCGGTCCGCTTCGTGGTGCTCGGCTACGACGACCACGACTACCTGGGCCAGGGGTGGCCTGACCAGGGGCAGGTGGTGCGGACCGTCGGACCGGCAGCGGGCCTGCAGGTCCGGGTGGCGCTGCGGGAGTGGGGCCCGAGCGTTCCCCAGCACGACCTCGCCGCCCCGTTGGAGGACGCGCTGGCTGTGGCGGCCCGGCTGCCGTGGCGGCCGGGGGCTGCCCGCGCGCTGGTGACCGTCGCCGCCAGGCCTCCGCATCCACCGAGGCAGCGACCCGATGATCTTACGCTCCCCTGCCTGGACCGGCACGACTGGAGAACACTCATGGACAGCCTGGCCACTGTGCAGCGCCCGCGTCGGGTGGCCGTTTGCGGGCAGGAAGCGTTCCTGGCCGGCTCCGGCTCCGGCGTCGGTTTCGGCGCCGGTTTCGGATTCGGTGCGGGTGGCGGTGGGCGTGCCGGTGGTCCGTCCGGGGCCGGTGCGGTCTGGCGGGTGCTGGGTGCGGACGCGCTGTTCCTGCTCGAGACGGCTTCCGCGCAGGAGGTGGCCGACGCGCTGGGGCTGTTCGCCGGGTCCGCCGGGCAGCCGCTGCCACTGCCGCTGGCACCGGCGTCGGGCGTCGCGTCACCGGGCGGCCCGCGTTGACGCGTCCGCCGGCGGGCCCGCGCCCGTCGCCCCAGGGCCGGGTGCGCCTCGGGCTCTGGGGGGCGACGAGCAGTGGGAAGACGACCCTGATGGCTGCCATGCAGCTGGCCGCCATCCAGCACAAGCCCCGCGAGCCTGGGGGCAGACACGTCCGCTGGACCATCACCAGCGCGGACGCGGCGACCGGAAGCGCATTGGAAAGGCTGCGGAGCACCCTGGTCCAGGACCACCGTTTCCCTCCGGCAACGCTGGCCAACACACCGTTGCGGCTCATCTTCGAGGGCCGGGTGCTGCGGCCGGGCTCGAATCCCGCGCGGCCGAGGCCTGAGCGCACGCCGCCGATCGATTTCACCCTCGACTTCCTGGACGTCTCCGGCGCGCTGTATTACCGGGGCGGCGGAATCGGCGGCAGTGAGATCAGCGCCCTGGACGGCGGAAGCGGAAGCGGCGGCAGTGGTGGCGTCGAGGACGACGGGCTGAGGTTCGACGACGACGAGACCAGCGCGCCGATCCCGGCTCGCCGCCCTCCGGACCGGGGCGCGGCGCAGCACGAAGAGCTGGTCGACCATCTCGTCCGCTGCGACGGGATCGTCCTTCTCTTCGACCCGATCCGGGAGCGGGACCGCGCGGACGGCGACAACTACGCCTATTTCGATGCCATGATCAACCGGGTGCTCGAGAAGGTCCGCGCCGCGCGGCGAAGCCGGGGTGGGCTGTTGCCGCACCACCTCGCCGTCTGCGTCACGAAGTTCGACGACCCCCGGGTGCTCGGAGTCGCCCTGGACGGCAAGCTCAACACGCTGGCCAACGGATCGGGGCCGCCCAGGATCGAAAGCGATGTCGCCCATCGCTATTTCGAGCAGCTCTGCACCAGATCGACCGGCGCATCCCATCTACGAGACGCGATCGGCGGATTCTTCGACCCGTCGCGGGTTCGCTACTACGCGACTTCCTCCATCGGGTTGTTCGCCGGCCCGGACGGCAGGTTCAACCCCGTCGACTACTCGAACGTCGTGATGACCGGTGGGGTGCCCCGCATCCGCGGCCGGGTGGCGCCGATGAACGTCCTGGAGCCGGTCGTGGGCCTGGTGACCCGGATCAACGGGGAGCGCCGGTGACCGACACCGTCGGCTTCGAATGGGCGCTGCTGGGCAAGGAGCCCGGGCAGCGCGAGGACTACCAGATCCTGTGCGCCGGAGGGGCCCGGCTTCGACCGGCGACGCTGGAACGCATCATCCAGCATTTCTCGCCCGGCTCGCCGGCCGGTGAGCGCGCGGGCGAGCCGGACGCGCTGCCGTGGATCACCTTCACCGCCGCGACGTCCGGCGAGACGCCCTACGTGGGAGTCGCGATCCGCGAATGGCCCGCGGACCCGACCAGGGCGGTCGACGCCACCGGCCGGGTCGTCATCCCCACCCGCTTCTTCTGCCTGCCGCTGGACGACTTCCGCCGTCACCTGGGGAGTTTCACGGCGCTGTACGAGGCGGTGCGGGTGGCGACCGTGAGCCATCTGCGCCGGCTTCCCGAGGTCACGGGCGGCCAGGCGCTGTCCCTGCACCCCGCCGCGTCGCCGCCTCGCCGGGAGGGTGCCCTGGCCAGCCCGGCCCTGCGCTTGCTGCGCGGCGCGGTCGTGACCGCCGCGTTGGCACTGGACGGTCCGGTCGTGGTGCGTCCCGTCCCCGAGCTGGCCAGCCATTCGGCCCGGATCGCCTTTCTCGATCTGGTGGCCGCACTGCTGCCGGCCGGCGCCGAGGGCGCTCTCGCCGTCGGGACCTGGGTCGACGTCGCGACCAGCCACCGGCTGCGCGTCGCGTTCGGACAGGACCTCGGCGGCACCGGCCGGCAGGTCGACCCGACGGCCCCCCGCGGTTCGGCCCGCCGAACCCGAACGACGAATGGGCTCCCCGCTACGCCTCCCTGCTGGCGTACCTGATCGACGGCAACCGGCCGGCTGACCGCGGCGCCGGTCACGGGCTCGGCCACGACGCGGGCCACGACCACGGGATCGGCCACGACCACATTCACGGCGGCGGCGACGGCGACGGCGGGTTGCGCACAGTCCTGGGATGGCTCGCCGAGGACACCACGCCGCGCAGCTTCAGTCGGCCCGGGGAGATCTTCCAGGCTCTCACGGAGACCGCCGCGCTGGACCTGGCCACCCGGTTCGCCGCCGGGAAGGCAGGCCCGGAGCACCTCCGTCGGCATCTGGCCGCCCTGCCCGCGCCGGCGGACCCGACCGGCGTCCTCGTCCCGTTGCTGCTGCCCTTCGCCCGGCCGGAGGATCTCACCCTGGTCGCGCGCCACTGGGCCCCGGCGCTGGCCCCGGCGGTGGTCGACCTCGTGGTCCGGCTCTGCGCCGCGGGTGGGCGGGAATACCGGGACCTGGCCTCGCACCTGCAGGGTGCGCCCGAAGCGATGTTCGCCGCGATCGTCGGCGGGCTGCTGGAGCCGGGAGCGGACGACGATCCGCCGCCGGCGGACGCGGTCGAGCTTGCGGCGGACATCATCCGGGAGCACGGAGGGGCGACCGGGGACCGGGCGACCTGGGCCCCGGTCCGGAACGGGCTCGCCGCCAGCCCGGCGCGCACCCTGCAGGTGCTGGTGCGGTACTTCGCCAGTCGGGGGGTGCCCGGGCTGCTCCAGCTGGTGGAGTGGCTGGCCGCCGCCGGGCAGCCACAGACCGACGCGGTGCTGCGTCCGTTCCGCGCGCTGGGCGGCAACAGCCAGGAGTCCGTCGGCCACCCGGATCTCGCCGCGGTCGGCGCCGCGGACGGGATCGGTGAGGCGGCGGTGCTGACCGTCGTCCGGCTCGCCGGGTGGAGCGGCCGGGCCGAGGCGCTGACACCGGCGCTCGAGGAATGGCTGTGGGCCGAAGCCAACCGGGCCCCGTTCAGCGTCGCTCGCCGCAGGACCTGGACGGCTGCCCTGGACGAGCTGTGGCCGGACCGCCGCGCCGACGAGCGACAGCGGCTCGGCAGGCTGATCGGCGAGCCCAAAGCCCGCCGCCGGCTGCTCCGCCGGAACACGGAGCCCACCGACGGCGAGGAGGTGCCGGACGACCCGTCGTCCCGACTGGCCGCGGGCACCCGCGTCCCGCTCGGTGCCGGCTGGGTCGATCCGGCCCCGTCACCGCCGCCCGCCTCGGCGGACGGCCGCGGAATCTGGGAGCTCGCGCGGCTGTACGCCCCCGGCGTGCGCCGCGACGGTCCGCCGGGCGGGACGTCCGACGGGTTGGTGCTGTTCGGTGACGGCGGTGGGCGGCTCGCGGTGCGCGGCGCGGACTGGTGCTGCCACACCGGCTTCGAGCGGTTCCTGGAATCGGGGGTCGGCATCACCGGCCTGGGCCTCGCGGCCTCGGCCTCGGCCGCGTCCGGCACCCGGCCGAGCCGGCTGCAACTCGTCGCCGCCGACCAGCGCCTGGGTGCCCAGGACGTCGACGCGTTCGGCTTCGGCGCGGTTGCCGCCGTCGCCGCGGGGCTGCTCGGCGGGCCCGTGTCTGTGGTCGGCGCACCGCCGGCCCTGACCACCGAGCAGCGCCTGCGCTTCATCGAGGCGGTGCTGGCCCTGCTACCGGCCGGAATGCTCGCCGGGATGGCCGTGACCACCGCGGCCGACGACCCGACCCCCTTCCGGCTGGCCTTCACCACCCAGGCGCAGATCTCCAGCGGGCAGTCGAGGCTGCTGGTGCGCTGGGGTGACCTGCCGGAAGCCGCGGAGCCGCCGAGCGGCTACGGCCGTGAGTACTTCCGCCGCCTGCTGGCGGCCCGCGCCCTCTTCCAGGACACCGCCGGCCTGGTCCACGCGTTGTCCACCTGGCGTGACCCACTGGACGTCGACCAGGCCGAGGACCTGCTCGACGTGCTCACCGACACGAACCCGGCCTTCGTCTCCCCGCTGCCGGCCAGCAAAAGCCTGGAGAAGGCCCGCAGCCGACGGCGGGCGGCGATGGCCGGCAGGTTCGCCCGGGAGCCCGAGGAGGCCGACGCCCTGCGGATCCTGCTCTCCGGCGGCACCATGGCGGACCTGCAGGACGCCGTCGTGTTCGCCAACCGCCTCGAGACGTTCCAGCGCCTCGACGGCATCCTCGCCCGACTGATCCGCGGCGACGGGAGGGACACCGACCGGGTGGCACGCACGCACGCGGGAGCGCTCCTGCTGCTGCAGCTCTCCGGCGGAGGAGAGACCGTCCGGGCGGCGCTGCAGGAGCTGCCCGAGGCCGCGGTCTCCTGGATCGTCCACCTCACCCGGTCGGGCAGCTTCGCGGCGCTGAACGCCGCGCAGGGCGGATGGCTCCGCTGGCTCACTCCGCCGAGCGGGCAGCTGCCGCCGCCGCTGGCCGTCTTCCAGGCGCTGGCGACCCCGCGTCCCGCGCCGATCGATCTGCGGCTGCTGGCAGTCCATGGGGATGATGCGCTGTTGGCCGCGCTGCAGATCGCCCGCTACGGCGAACGGCACGGGCCTGCGGACCGGTTCGCCCAGCTGCTGAGGGCCCTGCAACACACTCGCCCAGCGCTGGTGGACTCGTTCCTGCGGAGCGGGGCCGCCGGTTCGAGTGCCGCCGCGGTGGCGGGGCCGCCCAGATGAGCGCCAGGCCACCGGGCCGCCGGGCGGGCGTCGACCTCGGCACCCAGTTCACCAGGCTCGTCATCCTGGACGCCGACGCCGCCACCGACGCCGCCACCGACACCGCCACCGACGCTGGGCCTGGCGCCGGCGGCGGCCGGGCCGGGGCGTGGATGGTCACCGGTCCCGCCGCTGCGCGACCGCGCAGTCCGGTGGCGGCCGGGTGGGACCTCCTCGCGACGCTGGCCGCGGAAAGCGAGATCACGATCGCGGGTGAGGCCGGCCCGTGGGATCTGCGGTCCGTCGCCGGCCTCGCCGTCGCCGTGACCGGTGACTGCTTCGCGACCGACTCCGGAGCGCAGGTCCGGACCCGGCTCCAGCAGGCGTTGGCGGCCGGGCTGGGGCTGCCCCAGGACGCCGTCGCCGTCCACAGCACGGCGGTGTGCGCCGCGGCCGTCCGGGCTGACCAGCTCGCGGTGGACGGGGGGCCGGGGATCCCGGGGCGCCTCGTGCTGGTCTGTGACATCGGCGCGGACTCGGTCGAGGCAGCCCTGGTCGAGGTCGCCACCGCCCCGGCTGGCGCCGCCCCGGCCTCGGCGGGCATAGGCACCGTCCGGCTGCTGGAGCGCCGGATCCAGCCTGGGTACGCCGGCCGCCGTTTTGCCGTGGACGCCGTCCGGCGCGCCGGTCCCGGCCGACCCGGCGGCCCCGGCGGCCCCGGCGAGGACACGGTGCCGATCAGGACGGAGAACGACCTGGTCCTGACGTTTCTGCGGGGTGCACGCGCCGGCCGGGAGCCGGTCGGCACGGGCGCGGGCGGGACCACGGCCGATCCCGCCCGGGATGCCGGCAGCGCACTGGTCTTCGGACCCGGACGGCAGTTGGGCGCGGACCAGCTGGCGGCCGCGTTCGGACCGGTCGCCCAGACGGTGCGGGCCGCCGTCGGCGGGCTGCTGCATCGGCGGGGTGACCTGCGCCGGCGGGGTGACCTGCGCCGGCGGGAAGGCGGGGATGCCCTGCCGGGAGGGGAAGCCCCCTGGCCGGAGGTGGTCGTCGTCGGCGGCCTCGGCTTCCTGCCGGCGGCGGTGGAAGCGGTCCGGACGGCGGTCGCCGAGGCCTGGCCGGCCGACCTGCCCGGCGGCTCTGGCCGCTCGGCAGCCTCCGGCGAAGCTGAAGCCGCCGGCGGCGGAGAGGCGCGGGTGCCGGTGTGGCCGGTCGCGGACTCCGAACACGCGGCTGCGCGGGGAGCCGCGCTACTCGCCGCGGGGAGGGTCCACGGCACGGAGCTCTACCCGCACACGGTGAGCCTGCGCGTCCACCGTGTCCTGGCCGGCCGGCTGACCGGCGGAAGCCTGCGGGTGATCTCGGTGGGAGGCGTCCCGCTGGAACGGTGTGAGCTGGCCGGCGAGCTGATCACTGTCCACCATGACGGGTCCGCAGGCGGGGTGCTCGTCGTGGACGTCCAGGCCGACGGCGACGCGCCGCGGGCGCTGCGGGTACCGCTCGGCGCCGAGCTGCCAACAGGCGACTACCACGTCGGGGTCAGGATGGACCGCTCACAGCTGGGTGCGCTGCTGCTCAGCCCGGCCCGCGGCGGCCCGCCCACAGCGCTGCCGCTGGGCTAGCACCAAGGGCATGCCGCGCTGAAACAGGTGGGTGGAGCGCTCTGCGAACTGTCGGCGCCGCGCCGTCGGCAAGCTCGTCGAGCGTGGCCCGGCCCCGTAAACATCGACATCAACACAGCCAGACTGTGAGGCGGTTCCGCTGAACCACCTCACCCGTCGGCTGCGGTCGCCGTCCGGACGGTCACCCCGACTCGAGGTGGGGCTGTGATCGTGTTGAGGTTGTGAAAACTGTCGGTGGTCGATGTGACGATGCGCGGGTCCGATGGACCGACGACACCCCTGGCCCGGTGATCCTCATGATCGGCACTGCTGCTGTCACTCCCGACGCTCCCCGCGCCACGCCCACCACGAACTCCCCGCCCACCGGCCCCGATCCGGCAGCGCGTCTCCCGCCCGCCGCTCTCCCGGCGGACCCCGACGCCGTCCCGGTCGGCGAGCTGGAGACCGCGATCTGCCAGTGGGCCGGCCGGATCGCGGCCGCGACCTGCACCTGGCTGGCCCTGCTCGCCGCCTTCGACCGGCGCACCGGCTGGTCCGGCATCGGGATGCGTTCCTGCGCGCACTGGCTGTCCTGGCGATGCGGACTCAACCCGAGAACCGCCCGCGAGCACCTCGCCACCGCCCACGCCCTCGAACAGCTCCCCGCGATCCGCGCCGCGTTCGCCGCCGGAACCCTGTCCTACTCGAAGGTCCGCGCGATCACCCGGGTCGCCCGCCCCGACACCGAACAGACCTGGCTCCACCACGCCGAACACTGCACCGCCGGCGCCCTGGAACACCTGGCCCGCGCCTACCGGCAACGCAGCGCCGACCCCGATACCCGGGCCCGGATACGTGCCGCCCGCCGGGTGTCCTGGCGCACCGATGAGGACGGCATGATCCACCTGACTGCCGTACTCCCCGCCGACCAGGGCGCCCAGCTGATCGCCGCGATCGAAACCGCCCGCGACAGCCTCACCACCACCGAACACGGCACCGCGGAACCGGGCGCCACCGAATCCACCACGGAACCCGAACCAGAGCCAGAGCCGGAACCAGAGCCGGGGCCGGCGTCGGATCGGCAGCGTGACGCCGACGGCCTCGTCGCCCTCGCCGAAAGCTTCCTGCACCACCGCGCCCCCGGGCTCGTCCACCCCGCGCACACCCTCGTCCTGCACCTGCACCCCACCGACCTGCAACCCACCACCACCGGCACCACCACGACCGGTGACGCCTCACCGGCCACGCTCCCACCGGCGGTGCTGCAACGCCTCGGCTGCGACAGCCTCGTCCAGGCGATGCTCACCGACCCCCACGGCAACCCACTACGCCTCGGCCGGCGGTATCGGTTCCCCACCCGCCGGCTCCGCGCCGCGGTCCACGCCCGTGACCACGGCACCTGCCAGTACCCGGGCTGCGACCACACCCGATGGCTGAACATCCACCACCTCACCGGCTGGGCCGACGGCGGCCACACCGACCTCGACAACCTCACCCTCATCTGCGGCACCCACCACCGCCACCTCCACGAAGAGGGCATCGTGCTCCGCAGAACCCCCGACGGAACGATCACCGCGCTGCTCCGCGACGGCCGCACCCTCGTCCCGGCACCACCGGCAACCCCCGGAGACCGCCCGGCTGCCGCGCTCGCAGGCGACACCGACCACGTAGCACCGGACGCCATCACCACCCGCAACGGCGGCCGGCTCAACCTCGGCGAATCCCTGTTCGTACTCCTCCAGAACCACCCCGCCGCCTAGCTAGGTGTAAACGGCGCGGGCGAGCCGGGTGTCGGAGGTGGCAGGAATCGGAAAGCGGACGGTGTCCCGGCAGGGGACGACGTATTCCTGCCAAGAAGAGCGCCGCCGGTTCCCGGCTGCCGTCGCCACCGCCACCGCCACCTTCGCCCGCGCCGCCGGTCGGCGCGGTGCGGCCGTCGGGGGCTGGGGTGGTGGCGTCGGCGCGGACCCGGGAGCGCAGGCCGACGAGTCCGCCGCCGGCCGGCGGCGGGGTCAGGTCCTCTCATCTCCGCGCCATGGCCGACCGCCGAGAATTGTGCAGCAATTTGTTGCTCGTTGTTTTACGCCCACCCTTGGTGGCCATCCGCGTCTTTACAGGGAGGGAGTGTTCTGCGAACATACGGCCGCATGAGCGGTCCGCCGCAGGGGATCCGGCCGGCCGATTTACAGGGTCGGCTTCCTCGGGCCTGAACGGTCTGTTCGCCGGTGCGCAGTTATGGTCCCACCCGTCGCGGGCGGGGGACGTAGGCGCGGCGAAGGGAAGGCGGGATGGTGTCGAAGGTGCCGTCCGGAGCGACCGCTGTTGATGTGAGTGTCCTTGTCGATGCCGCACGGGCGGGTGATGAGGACGCGCTGACCGACCTGATCTCCGTGCATCTGCCGCTGGTGTACGGCGTTGTCGGTAAGGCACTGAACAACCACGCTGATGTCGACGACGTCGTGCAGGAAACAATGATCCGGGTCGTACGCGGGTTACCCGGTCTCCGGGAGCCGGATAGATTCCGCTCCTGGGTGCTGGCCATCGCGCATCGTGAGGTCCAGCTGCACCTGCGCCGCCCGAAGCCGACCTCCCGGTTCGACCAGCAGGACCCAGGGGCGGAACCGGCGGACCCCGCCGGTGACTTCGCCGAGCGCACGGTGACCGAGCTGGTTCTCGCCGGCCAGCGCCGAAACCTGGTGGAGGCGGCCCGTTGGCTGGACGACGATGACCGGCGCCTGCTGTCCCTCTGGTGGCAGGAAGCGGTGGGCGAGCTCAGCCGAGCCGAGCTGGCGGCGGCGCTGTCGGTCGGCACCAGGCACGCGTCGGTGCGCCTGCGGCGGATGAAGGTACAGCTCGAGGCGACCCGTATGATCGCGCATGCGCTGAGGGCCTCCCCGCGCTGCCGCGACCTGGACGGCCTTATCCGCCCCTGGAACGGCCATCCGGACCCGCTGTGGCGCAAGCGGCTGTCCCGGCATGTACGCGGCTGCCCGCACTGCGGCCGGTACGAGCGTGAGCTGGTGGCCCCGGAGCAACTGCTGTACGGGGTCGCTGCCCTCCCCGCGGCGATCGGGCTTGCCGCCGCGATGCCGGCGACGGCCTCGACCGCCCCCGCGGCGGTGTGGGGAGTGATCCGGGACGTTTTTTCAAGCAAGGTGGCCGCGGGGGGCGCGGCAGTGACAGTCGCGCTCGGCGGTGCCTTCACCTACGCGGTTGTCGAACGGCCCCTGCTCGGGACAGAAGCCGTCCCCGTGATCGTCAGCAGCCCGACGAAGCCCGGCTCCGGCATGGCCAGCGGCGCGGCCCAGTCGTTCGGGGTCGCGGGCTCGTCGGCCGCGCCGTCCAGCGCGGCCCTGGCCCCGCCTGCCAGTGGTGCCAACGGCGTGGTCGCTGGCGACATCTATGTCGCCCCGGATGGCTCGGACGGTGGAGCCGGCACTATCGAGGAGCCCTTGGCCACTCTTTCCAGGGCCGTGGCCGTGGTGCGGCCGGGGCAGACCATCGTGATGCGCGGCGGGCTCTACCGCCCGGCCGAACCGGTCGAGATCAGGACCAGTGGCAGCGCGCAGCAGCGGATCACGCTCACCAACTACGGCGCCGAGCGCCCGGTGATCGACGCGGGCCGGGTGCCCGCCGACAAGTGGATGATCACTCAAAGCGCCAGCTACTGGACCGTGCGAGGGCTGGAGATCAAGAACTCCCGCAGTCACGCCTATGTGTGCCTGGCCTGCCAGTACAACGTTTTCCAGCAGCTGGTCATCCACGACAACGTCCGGTCGTCGTTGACCCTGCGCGATGACGGGACGATTGGCAACCAGGTGCTCGACTGCGACTTCTTCAACAACCGCGATCCGGCGGATCCGGGCGGGGTCGGCACCGGGGTGGCCGTGAAGTTCGGCTTCGGCGAGGGCAACCTGCTGCGCGGAAACCGCTCCTTCAACAATGCCAACGACGGCTTCGACTTCGGCAGCTTCGCCAGCCCGGTGACGGTGGAACACAACTGGGCGTACGGCAACGGGATCAACCGGTGGGGGCTACCGAGCTGGGACAGCAACGCGACGGGCTTTCGGTTCGGTGGCGGCGCCCCAGTCCGTTCGGCGGCGCACGTCGCGCGGCACAACGCCGCCTGGGACAACGTCGGTTCCGGTTTTGACGACGGCGGCAACACCGGGGCAATGCAGATGATCAATAACACCGCGTTCCGCAACGGTGGCATCGGCTTCAAGGTTCCCCGGGCGGCCGCGGTGCTGCGGAACAACGTCTCGGTCGGCAACGCGAGTCAGGCGGTCGTCGGCGAAGGAGCGGAGCTCGGCCGCAACACCTGGCAGGCCGGCGACGGCGGCGCGGTCCGCTTCCGCTCCACGGACCCGCGGAACGCGCAGGGGGAACGTGCGCTCGACGGCACTCTCGCGGCCACAGGCTTCCTCGTGACCGGAACCGACCTGGGCGCCGCGATGTCGGCGGGCGGCTGAGGCGCGGGCGAACGTGGGCTGGCTGTCCCCGGCGAGGTGATGGCCGGCGCTCCCGGCACGTCGGATCCCAACTTCGAGATTTCTGTAGTCCGCGCCCACGTCGACGCATCTACCTAGACGTCCACGACATTTCGAGCACGCCGTCCGGTGGTGCTCCGCAGGGTGACAGACCTGTTACGCGGCCCGCCCGACCGGATGGTGACCCTGAAGGGACCGATATGCGCCTGACCGCGCTCCGCTCGCCGCCGCCCGCCAGCGGTGACAGTGCCGAGGCCACTCTCGCGGCGCCGCGACGCTGACTGGCGGCAGTCACCACGGACGCCCGCCGAACCAACACGGAACGGCGGCCTGAACAGTGCGCCCGGCTGGCGCGGAGCCGCCGGGCGAATGCACACATGCGAGCACGGCATCGGAGCCCATCTCCCGCGCTGCCCTGGCCAGGCCGCACGGGTATGGAGCGCGCGAAGCGCGTGGAAAATCCGCGGAGCCGAGATCGCTGTGCCTGGGCATGAATTCTGATGTCGGATGGCATCCAGTGGCGCTTCTGGCTGCCCTAAATCTCGTTTAGTGATGCCTTCGGAGCAATCTCAGGTGAAGGACTTGATGTGATTCGGTCAATGAGGCTCGGGCGCCGTTTCGGTGTCTTCTTCTCTGGTTTCATCAGTGCTGTTCTGGTGCTGGTGGGGATGGTGTTCTCCGTCGGTTCCGCTGGTGCCGCGACGTCTCCGGTGAACGGGGGGGTCTATACGGTGGCGAGTGGGTCGAGCGGTAAGTGTGTCGATGTCAGTGGTGCCGCGGTCGGCAACGCGTTACTGGTTCAGGTGGCTTGTAACGGCAGTGCGGCGGACCAGCGTTTCAAGGTTGTGGCGCAGTCTGGTGGGTTCGCGCTGGTGAACGGTAAAAGTGGTCGGTGTGTGGACGTGCCGTCCGCGTCCAAGGTCGCTGGCACGCAGTTGTGGCAGTGGTCGTGCCATGCTGGCACGAATCAGACGTGGAAGTTCTCGTCCTCTTCGGCCGCGGCTGGGAAGTATCTGGTGCGGAGTGTTTCCAGCGGGTTGTGTATGAGTAACCGGGATGGTTCGACCGCGGGTAACAATCCGATCGTGCAGGAGCCCTGCTCGGATATCGCGCGGATGCAGTGGAGGTTCGACGCCGCTGCCGGCACGACGCCGACGCTGCCCTACTCGAATGCCCCGGACGGGTTCGCCGGCGCCGCCGGCACGACCGGTGGTGCCGGCGGGACGACCGTGACCGTCACTAACCAGGCGGACCTGGAGCGGTACGCTGCCGCGAGCACCCCGCACATCATCCGGGTCAACGCGGCCATCACCATCTCGCCGTACGGCCGGGAGATCCCGGTCTCGTCCAACAAGACCATCGTCGGGGTCGGTCGGAACGGTCAGATAGTCAACGGAGGCCTCAACCTCCGCGGCGGCACCAGCAATGTGATCATCCGGAACCTGACCATCCGCGACACCAGGATGACCGACGATGATCCGGGTGACAAAGGCTACGACTACGACGGCATCCAGATGGATACCGCGAACCGGATCTGGATCGATCACAACAACATCACGCGGATGAACGACGGACTCATCGACAGTCGGATCGATACCACGAACCTGACTGTCTCGTGGAACGTCCTGTCCGAGAGTCGAAAGGCGTTCGGGATCGGCTGGACCAGCAACATCACCGCCCGGATGACCATCCACCACAACTGGATTCACAATACTGGTTCGCGTAACCCCAGCACAGGTAACGTCGCCTATGCCCATCTGTACAACAACTATCTCCAGAACGTGACAGGCTACGGCAACTATGCGCGTGGTGGAACTAGTATGGTTTTGGAGAACGGGTACTTCGAGAACGTGCGTGACCCATTCTACAAGGACTCCGGGGCCCAGCTGCGGCAGACCGGCAGCATCCTGGTCAACTGCACCGGAAAGCAGCAGACCGGCGGATCCGCGTTCACTCCGTCGAGCTTCTACTCCTACCGGCTCGACCCGGCGGCACAGGTTCCGAGCCTGGTTCGAACCTACGCGGGACCGCAGGCCGGTATCGGAATCTGATCGGTCCTCAATGTTCGAGGGCAGACGAGCCCAGCCGTCGAACGTGCCGGAACAGTAATCCGCCGGTGGCTCGCTCGGGCGGGCCACCGGCGCACCTTAGAAGCCGAGATCTTCTCACGCGAGGAACTATGTCAATCAGGTCTGGAAAATTACTTCTCGGGCGCCGTTTCGGTGTCTTCTCCTCTGGTTTCATCAGTGCTGTTCTGGTGCTGGTGGGGATGGTGTTCGCCGTCGGTTCCGCTGGTGCCGCGACGTCTCCGGTGAACGGGGGGGTCTATACGGTGGCGAGTGGGTCGAGCGGTAAGTGTGTCCATGTCAGTGGTGCCGCGGTCGGCAACGCGTTACTGGTTCAGGTGGCTTGTAACGGCAGTGCGGCGGACCAGCGTTTCAAGGTTGTGGCGCAGTCTGGTGGGTTCGCGCTGGTGAACGGTAAAAGTGGTCGGTGTGTGGACGTGCCGTCCGCGTCCAAGGTCGCTGGCACGCAGTTGTGGCAGTGGTCGTGCCATGCTGGCACGAATCAGACGTGGAAGTTCTCGTCCTCTTCGGCCGCGGCTGGGAAGTATCTGGTGCGGAGTGTTTCCAGCGGGTTGTGTATGAGTAACCGGGATGGTTCGACCGCGGGTAACAATCCGATCGTGCAGGAGCCCTGCTCGGATATCGCGCGGATGCAGTGGAGGTTCGACGCCGCCGCCGGCACGACGCCGCCCGCGGCGCCCCCGACGGTGGCCGCGGATGGCACCGGCAAGTACCGCACGGTCCAGGCGGCGATCAACGCGATCCCGGCAAACAACACCGCTCGCGCGGTGATCACGATCAAGCCTGGCACGTATCGCGAGGTGGTGACCGTGCCGGCGAACAAGCCGCACATCACACTTCGGGGCCTGGGCGCGTCACCGTCGAATGTTCTCATCGTGTACAACAACTCCGCCGGCACGTCCGGCACCTCCGGGAGTGCGACCATGTTCGCGCGTGGCGCCAATTTCGTGGCGGAGAACCTCACGGTCTCGAATGACTTCAATGAGAGCTCGACGAGCAGTGGCGGCCAGGCTCTCGCCCTTGACCTGAACGCGGACCGAGCGGTTCTCCGTAATGTCCGGCTGCTGGGCGACCAGGACACCTTCCTGGTGAATAACAGTACCCGTGCGTACGTGGTGAGCTCGTACATCGAAGGAACGGTCGACTTCATCTTCGGAGGCGGCACGATTGTCTTCGACAGATGCACGATCCACGAGAAGAGGTCGACCGGCGGGCCGATCACGGCCGCGAGCACGCCACGCGAGAAGACCTACGGGATGCTTTTCTACCGCTCGACGGTCACCGGCGCGGCGAACAACGTCACCACCCTCGGGCGGCCGTGGCGGCAGGGCGCCCAGGTCCTGTACCGTGAGTCGACGCTGAGCGCGACCATCCGCGGCTCGCAGCCGTGGACGGACATGTCGAGCAGCACCTGGCGGAACGCCCGCTTCCTCGAATACCAGAACTCTGGCCCGGGCGCGGCGGTCAACAGCAACCGGCCACAGCTGAGCGCTTCGCAGGCGGCCAAGTACACCCCGCAGAAGTATCTCGCCGGCACTGACGGCTGGAACCCGATGTAAGGACCAGCCGCGGGGAACTCTTCACCGCTGACCGCGCCAGCGGCGTGTCTGCGCCGCGGTGCTGTTCCTGGCAGGAGCGACGGCGCAGCTCCTGCCAGGAGGCACTTTCGGTCAGGGGAGAACGGCTACGAAGCGCCAGTCGAGGACGTCCCGGCTGCCGTCGCCACCGCCACCGCCACCGCCACCTTCGCCCGCGCCGCCGGTCGGCGCGGTGCGGCCGTCGGGGGCTGGGATGGTGGCGTCGGCGCGGACCCGGGAGCGCAGGCCGACGAGTCCGCCGCCGGCCGGCAGCGGGGTCAGGTCCTCCACCGTCACGTCGCTGCGTAGGGTGTTGCCCTCGTGGACCGGGCCGACATGGTCGCAGCCGTGCCAGCCGGCGACTGTCACCGCCGGTGGAGCCGCCCCGTCAGGCGTCCCGTGCGTTGCTCGGACGGCAGTGCGAGTACGGGGACGAGGGCGTCGTGCGCGCTGTCGAGATCGCCGCCCAGCGTCCGGGCGACGATCAGATCGATGCGGGCGCCGTGCTCACCTGGTGTCCACCTGTCGGCGGTCGGTATCGCGGTGAACAGGTCGATCGCCTGGGATGCCGCGTGCTCAGCCTGGTCGAGTTGGCTGAGTGCGAGATGGGTGGCGGCGGCGCTGAGGAGCCGGCGTTCCTCGCCGAACGAGAACTCGCCGCCCACACTGTCGAGAAGGTCGTCTGACACGTCTGCCTCGGCGGCGCGCTGGGCGGCGACCAATGCGGTCATCGCCTCGTCCGCGGCTCCGATCATCGCGTAGGAGCGGGCCTGCACGGCGTGCAGGCGAACCTTGCCGGACCCTGCTCTGGCGTGGTCGAGGCCCGTGGTCGTCAGCCGTATCCCTTCTCTGGGCCGGTCCGACCAGAAGGCGATGGTGGCCTGGACAGCGCGGGCGCCGAGTGCCCTACCGCGGCGTGACCCGGAACGACACCTGGTTCCACCACCGGGCCGCCGCTCTCAACCTGCGCCGGCTGATCACCCTCGGACTCACCCGCACCAGCACCAACGGCTGGACCCTGACCGCCGCACCCCCTCAAACCACAGCGATCCGCCTCAGTCAGCCCCGCACCAAGATTTTCAGTGATCTTCTAGGCCGGTCTCCTGCTCAGAGCTTCGGTAGCCAGATGCGCCACTGCCGGCCGGCTGGCAGGTTCCTGGCCCACGAGTTCCTGATCAGGAAGCTGCCGACCACCTTGATCAGCGCGGCCAGTCCGGGTGGCCGATCACGCTGGTCGATGTTGGCGTGGACCTGGCGGACGAGCTGCTCCAGCACCCTGAGCATGAGGTCCACCTGTACCTCGTCCTGGGGCCAGCCGGTGTCGAGGATGGAACGGGCCAGGGCGGTCAGGGCCTGGTCGACCCGCCCGTCCGCACCCTGCTCCCGCAGCAGGGTGGTGAAGTGCTCCTGGAATGCCTCCGTGTAGTCCTTCGCCATGGTGTTGATCCGGCGTCCCAACGGCCTGGCGGGGGCTTCACCCAGTATCAGCAGGAGCAGGTCGTAGCGGGCCGCTCTCCTCGGGGTGCCGAAGCGGAAGCCGCGGATCTCGGCGGCCCAGTCCTGCCGGTGCCGCGGCGACAGGGCTGGGACGGTCTGCCACAGCCAGGGATCCAGCAGGACCATCATGGCGGCGCCGGTTCCGCGGAGCCGGGCGAGCTGGGAGAGCGACAGCAGGTAGCGGGCCCGGCCGTGGAGTGTTTCGACGACGTCCGGGCTGGGGGAGCCGTCGAGAACGGCGCGGAAGGGGCGCGTCTGGTCGGCGAGCTCGGGCGCGCTCTCCAGCCAGCGCAGCCAGCGCCGCGTCGACGCCGTCGCCGTCGCCGTCGCCTGGCGCTCGACGGCGGTTCCTGCGTCTGTGGCTGTGGCTGTACCTGTGTTCAGGGCGCTGTCGAGGCCGAGGTCGTCGAGAACGGCCAGGCGGATCAGTTCGAGGGCGAGGTCGTCCCGGGGCACCTGCGCGACCACGGCCAGCAGCCGCCGGCTGAACGTCCGCGTCGCGTCGTCGTCGCGCGGCCGCTCGTCGTCCCAGGCGGCGCGCACCAGCTCGGCGACCTCCTCCACCGCCTTCTCCTGGACGGCCTGCCACTGCTCGGCGTCCGTCGGGGCGGTGTAAGGCAACAACCGGCCCGGGGCCAGCCGCCGGGCGACCAGGGCGGCCAGGGCGTCGGCGGTGTCGCCCCCGCCCATCTCGTGCAGGTGGAAGTAGGCACGTGCGGTTGCCCTGAGCCGATGCCAGGCGGCGGGGTAGGCGGTCGGGTAGCCGGTGAGGTGGGCGACGAGGGCGGCCAGTGATCCGCCTGCCTGGTCGCGCAGCCGCAGCAGCAGATCGAAGTAGTCGGCGGCCGGGCCCGGCAGCTGGTCGGGCCGCGGTCGCGGGTCGCGCCAGCGCAGAACCAGGTCACCCTGGCGGGGCTGGTCGGTGAAGGCAAGCCGGATCCGGTGAGCGGCGCCGCTGACCGCCCAGGTGCTGGCGGTCAGCCGGGCCCGCTGGCCGTAGGGCAGCAGCGCCGCTACCGCGTCGAGGAAACGCAGCCGCGTCCGCGCGGTCGGCTCGTCGCGGCTGGGGGCCGGGAAGCCGAGGATGGCCACCCTGCCGGCCAGGACGAGCGCCGCGGCCTCGGCCGCCAGCAGGAACCACTGCCCGTCGTCGGTGGCCAGGCTATCCGCGATCCGCATCGGGTCGAGGCGCGGCACGGTGACGGGCAGGCTGCCCACGGCGGTCCCCGTCACCGCGGGCTGGGTCCCCGTCGCCGAGTGCTGGAGCATCGGGCGCTGGATCGTCGGGCTGGCCAGAGCGGTGTGCAGGCCCGCGTAGGAGACCGGAGCGGCGGCGAGCGCGCTGAACGGGACGCAGACGTAGCGGGTGTGCGCGATCGGGCGCCCGGACGCGTCGGCCTCGTCGGACCAGGTGCGTTCGGCGATCCCGAGCACGGTCTGCCCGGTGTTCCGACCGAGTGGGGCGTAGCTCACCGTCACCCAGGGCAGTGACCCGGGCAGGCTGGTGCGCTGCGCGTGTGGCGGTGTTCCGGGGGAGTACCGGTGCAGGATTGTCTGGTAGGCGGACCTGCTGAAGTAGGCCTCGTTCGACCGGAGGACGACGTAGTCGGTGAAGCCGCCGCGCTCCTTGCCCATGAGTGCCCACCCGACCCGCAGGGTGGGCCCGGCCGGCGTTGGCGGCTCGGGTGGTGCGGCCGGTGGGCTCACAGCTCTGGCCTCACAGGTCTGGGGGCGGGCCGGACCGGGTGAAGTCCGAGAAATCCGAGTCCAGCTCCGAGTCCAGCTCCGGGGATTCCGAGGATTCCGCGGGTTCCGGGATGATCGGCGGTGGCAGCGGGTTCCGCCGGATCTCGTCCTCCAGCCACAGGAACGGCTCGAGCACGTTGATCGGCCGGATTTCGCCGCGGATCCGTGGGCGCCCGTCCGGCCCCAAGATCACGTTTTGGTTGTCGCGGTGCCGGAACAGCCGGCCCGGCTGCACATAGAACCCGATGGAAGAGGTCGCGAAGTAGGCCACCCGATCGGGGTCGAAGAACCGCCGGATGATCCGGCGGACCTGGGCGGCGCCGCCTGCCTCGCGGCCGTCGCACAGCCGCTCGAAGAGTTCGGCGGCGTACTCGCGGGGCACCTCGGGCAGCAGCAGGTCGTTGTCACCGCTGAGCATGTAGCCGTTCTGGCTGGCCACCCGGTAGATGCCCGGATCGTCGATCTTGTTGACGCAGACCGCCAGGTAGTGCGGCAGCCGGCCGTTCCGGATCCGCCCGGATTCGTGGGACAACCGGCCGATCTGGTCGAGCACCCGGGCGAAGTACTGGAAGGAGTTCTGTTCCCGGTGCTCGGTGACCGGGTCGAACAGGTAGACCAGCCCGTCGCAGTCGGCCATGGTGCGCATCACCTCGTCGGCGTCCGCGCCCGCGGTCTGCTCGGGGTCGAAGAGAGGGAGCCCCTCGTCCTCGTCGTCGTAGTAGTCGTGGTAAGGGTCGTCGAGAACCTCGCCGAGATGGTTGCGGAACATGTAGCCGCCGACGTCCAGCGTGTTGACCTCGAACACCTGCTGGCCGGTGGCCAGCGGGCGCCGCAACCGCCTGCGCAGCCACGCGTTCAGCCCGCGCGGCGCCGGATCCGGGCGGTAGAAGAGCCAGGAGAGCGGCTCGGCGGCCTCCGTCGCCACCGGGAACTTCTTGTCCGTGGTCAGGACGTCGACGTTTCGGCTCAGGAACGTCGACGACGCCGGGTTGGCCCCGATGACCATCCAGCGGTCTTCTCGGACCTGCTGGCCGGCGGCTATCTGCAGGGCGGCGAGCATGGTCGTCTTGCCGCTCTGGGTGGCTCCCCACAGCCCGATGCGCCGCTGGACCGGCGGCCCGCTAGGCGCCATGGCCGGACCTCGGGCTGGCTCCCGCCGCACTGCTGCTGGTGACGCTGCTGGTGATGCTGCTCATGTGCCCCGTACCGCCCCCGATCCGGTTACCGACTGGGGCAGAACCGCCAGCGGCGGGGCAAATCTACCATCATCGTCACCGGCCGCCCGGCTACTGACGGCGACCGGGAGGCCGTGGCCGCCAGCTGTCCGGGTGCTGATGGGCGCAGGACCCTCACTGTTGTGAGTAATCTTCGCATCATAAGATGACAATCTGCACTGCTCGTGTACCGGGGGGCCGGCTGTGTATATGGGGGACAGGCGCGCGTGAGGCTCGGGCCGGAATGGGACCGTTTACGCGAATGGGCCAGGCACAAGGCCGTCAGCGCACGTGGTCACTGTTCATCTGACGTGCTGGAACAGATCGCCTGGCGAACACTCGACGAAAGTCGGCGGGCGACCTGCGGCGAGGCACTCGTCGCCCCCCGCCGGGTGCGGGTGCGGCTCAACTCGGACGATGCCAGGCGGGCCGAGGCGTCGTTACGGACTCTCGGGCTCGAGCCGAGCCAGGCGGGCCCGGCGGTCCAGGACGTCCTCACCGCCGCCCTGGAGCGGGAGGGCCGGCGACAGGTCTGGTTCCACGACGACTTCGCAGTGATCCTCGACGGCAGTCCCGGGGTCCGGCAGGGCCGGCCGCAGCTCACGGTGGAGTCGCGGGTCGACTGGGGCCTGCAGGCGTTTCTCGCCGACCCCCGGGACCAGGGCGGGGACCGCTCCCGGCCGCTGGGCCCGGCCACCGTCATCAACCGGGACCTGGTGTTCGGCGTCTCGCGCCGGCGTGACTCGCACATCTCCGCCGAGGCGCATGCCGAGGTCCGGGTCAGTCCCGACGGCCGGGTCACGATCATCCCGTCACGGGACCCGCGTCACCAGGCCGTCGTCGGTGACACCCCGCTGGTCGTGGAGGTCACGCTGTCTCCCCGTGATCCGGGCTACCCGTTGCAGGTGGGGCACACCTGGCTGAATCTCTTCTGGGACCAGGGCTGGTTCATCTTTGACGACACGGCCGTGCGGGCATCGCCGGCGCGGAGCGTGGGGCACCGGTGAGCAGAATTGATCATGCAGATGGCCCTGTTGGTGCTCCTGCTCGGGAACGTCGCGTTCGTCGCCTGGTGGGTGGTGCATGACCATGACTGACAGCGGTCTTGCCGGCGGCATCGACGGCGACACCCCGGAAGGCCCCCGGGGGAGCTGGTGGGTGCAGTTCGACCCCAAGGACGAGGTCAGCGGCCCTCCGTACCAGGTGCAGCGCGGCACGCTGCCCGGCCCGGGCGGGGTGGCGCAGGCCGTCGCCCGCAAGCGGGTTTCCCCGGCCGACGGGCAGGCCGCGGAGGATCTTCGCGCGGAGATCGAGATCCTGCTGACCCTCTGGCACGCCATGGAGCGCAACGGGCCGCGCCCGGACCGCCACCGCCCCTTCCGGTACCCGGACCAGCTCGTCCGCCTGATCGGTTTCAGCGAGCACGGCGACGCCCCGTTCTTCCTCACGACGTCGCTGGCCCAGGGGGAGACGCTGGGGCGGCGGCTGCGGCGCGCGGGCCCGCTGGGCGTGGACGAATGCCGTCGGTTCGCGGCCAGCCTGTTCCACGGGCTGTACTGGCTGCAGGCCGCCGAGATCGTGCACCGGGACCTCACCCCGGAGAACATCCTCTGGGATGGCCAGACCGCGCTCATCTTCGACTTCAGCCACGCCTGCTGGGCGGGGGCGCACCGGCCGCACGTCGAGGCGCCGCCGTGGAGCACGCTGGACCCGCCCCGCGCCGACCTGATCGCCGATTTCACCGAGGACGTCTCCCGCGCCTGCTGGCTCATCCTGCACGCCGCGACCGGCGAGCCGCCGGAGTCGCTGCCCGGCTGGCGCCCTGATGCCGACGGCTACTGGTCCCGAGGCGACCAGCAGGACCCGGACCCGGTCCCGGACTGGTCCGGTGGAAACTCCTCCGTCACCGAGCCGAACATCTCGACACTGTTTCCCGAGGGCTTCTTCGCGGATGTGTTCGAGCCCGGTTCCCCGGTGGTCGCGGCGGACATGCTCGCGCGGCTGCGCGAACGGCGGCCCGAGCACCGGACGCGGTATGACCCCGCGGGGATGCTGGCCGGGCGCGACCGGTTCAACGGCCTGGTGAAGGACAAGGAATGGCGCCGGGCGCCGGTTGCGCCGTCGTATCTTCCGCCCGGCCGCAGGCGGCCCGGCCACAGCCGCCACCGGCCCGAACCCGAGCCCGAACAACCCCACGACGAGTCGATTTCCAACAGACAGCCTCCACCGGATCCGTATCCGTATCCGGATTCGGATTCGGGACTGGGCCCGGTCTCGGGTGATCTGGCCATGAAGGTGATCGTCGCCATCGTCACGATCGTGGTGTTCCTGCTTGTGGTGATCGTCGGTCTGGGCAGCCTCTAGCGGTGGTGAGGAACGGGGGACAGAGCTGTGCCTGAGGTACGATGCCCGATCTGCCTGTACGTCTTCGATGAATGGCCGGACGCGTACGAGGGCGAGTTCTACGAGTACGACGCCGACCGGGATGTGTACGAGCCCGTCGACGAAAGCCTCCTGCGCAGTTTCCGGGAGGACGACCAGGACCAGCACCGGCGGCGTTTCCAGGCCTGGCTGGCAACCAAATACCTGCGGTGCCCGAATCCCTTCAAGGACCCGACGCACTACCTTTTCTACCCCTACGGCTGGTACGGCGAGCCGTTCGTCATCGGGATGGTCGGGGCGACGACGGTAGGTAAGAGCCACCTGCTGGCGGCGATGATAGGCCAGCTGGTGAACCAGCGCGGCCTCGACGATCTCGGCCTGTCGGTGACGGTGGCCGACCCGCGCCGGCACCGCGAATACGTGCGTGACCAGGTGGACCCGCTGCTGGGCAGGTCGGCGGTACTGCCCGCCACCCTGACGCCGGAGGACGAGGCGGTGTCCTTCGTGGACGCCGTGATCATCACCAATCTCCGGACCCGGCGGGACCGTCTCGTCACCTTCTACGACATCCGGGGCGAGGATTTCGCCAGCAACCGGCGTTCCTCCGATTTCGTGAACGCCGCGGGGGCCCTGGTCTTCGTCGTCGACCCGCACCACAGCGGGCTGGCGGGCCGCCCGGGGAAGATCGACGACGAGGCCTTCAACGCCGTCCTCGGGAAGCTCAAGCTCGTCGGCCGGATGGATCAGCGCACCGGCCTGTTCGACATCGACGCCGCCGTCGTCGTGAACAAGTCGGACGTCCTGCGGTTCCAGCCTCCGGTCCAGGACTGGTACCGCCGGGAGCGCACCCGCGGCGAGGTGGACCTGGACGACATCCTGGACGAGAGCTCCGTCGCCTACGGGCTGCTGTACAGCCGGAACGCCACGGCCTGGCTCGCGCCGGTACGTGAATGCCGGCGGGCGACCCTGCACTTCGCCTCGGCGACCGGAACCGAGGAAGCCCTCGACCGGCCCGGGTACTACCGCCGCCGCGTCCAGCCCAACCGGGTGCTGGAACCGCTGGTGGCGGTGCTGGCGATGGCCGGCATCATCGACCGCGCGGTCTTCGTCGGCGACCGGACCGGAGAGGTGGGCATCTGACGTGTCCAGCCCTGGCAGCGCCGCGGATCCGCACCCGATCCATCAGATCGCCTTCCACTGGGTGCCGGGTCGGCAGTCGCCCCTCGGCCAGGAGGGCGTCGGGCCGGCGCTGACCTCGCTGGAGGACCTGCGGCGACTCGCGGCCTGGAACACGCGGCTGCTCAGCACCGTGCTGGCCGCCTCCGGGCAGGGACCGGACGGATCGCTGTGCTACCTGCGCTTCGGGCCGGACGACGCCGAGGGGGAGGCGGCGGTCATCCGCAGGGTCCCCGCGCTCGACCCGCAGGGCCGCGTCTCGGTGCTCGCGCATGCCCTCGTCGGCCCGGAGCACATCCTGTCACCCCGCCTGGCGCTCGCCCTGCGGGCCTGGCCGCGCTGGTTCGGCGCGGGGTGGCACGGCGGGCTCGGACCGGCCGCCGGGCAGGTTGACGCCGTCCGGCTGCGACGTCCGACGTCCGCGGCGGGACTGCGTACCCCGGAGGTCGAGGCGTCGCTGCGCGAGCTCGCCGTGACCGCACGCGAGCTGGACGAACCCCTCGTACAGCTGGTGGCCGGGGTGCTGGCCGATCCGGCCGGCCAGGTCAGCGCCGTCGGATACCCCGGCTGGGTCGACCCTCTGATGTTCGGCCTCATCGAGGTGCTCGACAACCTGCTGGGCGGACTGCCCGGTCACGACTGGTCGTTCTCCACCGCCGAGACGGCGGAGCGCCGGTCCCCATTGCGGCACATCTTTCTCGACCGGACGAGCCACTCCGACTTCGAGCAGACCCGGCTGCGTGTGCGATATGGGTCCTCGCTGCCCCCGGAGGGCCACGGCGCCGCCGCGGAGGTCGCCGTCGAGCTGGTGGAGGCCTACCGGGAGTACGGGTCGGGCGGAGTGGTCACGGTGGCCCGCGCGCTCGCGGATCCGCTGCCGGACTCGCTGCCCGCCGTGGAGCGCTGGGTCGTCCGCGCCGCGAGCGCGCCCATCGCGGCCTCGAGTCGTCTCTGGTCCCTGCGCCGGGTACTGCAGGGCCGCGGCGGTGACGGAGAACCGGCCGAGATCGGGCGACCGGAGACCGCCGCGCTGCTGCGTGACGAGATCCGGCGCCTGGGCGCGGACGGCTTCCACTGGCTGCGCAGCGGCTGGAGGATGGGGACGGCCCCGGTGGGGGTCGCGTCCGCGGAGCCCGTGTGGGCGATCCTCGGTGAGCGACTCGTCGAGGCTGTCCTCGACGAGTCCCTCGCCGCCGCGGCGGACGCCGGTGACGGCACCGCCGGCGGCGTGGGCGGCCTCGACAGGAACGTCGAGCGCGCGATCCAGCGTGCCGTGAGCGAATGCGGCCTCGGTCCAGCCTCGGTCCGGACCGTCGTGGAACGCTGGTGGGAACGGATCGGTGCCGGCGAGCCGGGCGCCGTCGGCCGGCTGCGCGTCGCGCAGACCGCCATCAGGATCTGGGCCGAAGCCGGCCACCCCGACCGGGACCGCCCGTGGGCCGGGAACCACCCGCCGGCCGGCCTGCCCGATCCGGCGCAGCGACGGGAGTTCGGCGTGGTGCTCGCGCTCGTGCTGGCCGGCGTGCCGGTCGGGCGCGTCGCCGAACAACTTCCCACCGGGACGGACGCCGCAACCCTGGCGACCACGCTGGCCGTCACGCTGCACGTGCTCAACAACCGGCTCGGGCACGGAGGGGACGCTCGAGTCGTCGCCGACAGCGTGCTCGAGCCCGCCAGGGTGCGTGGGCAGATCCGCCGCCACCTCGTCGGCCCGAAGCTCGACCCGCTGTGGGCCCAGCCCGCGCAGCTGCCCGAGCTGCTGCCCGAGTCCGCGGTGCTGCCGGAGTCCGCGCTGCTGCCCGAGCCTGCCGTGGAACGCCGTCTGATGGTCGACCTGCTGTTCCGGCCGGAACTCGAAGATCCGCGCGCCGACAACGGCTGGCAGTTCGCCGAGGAGCTGGGCGGTCTCCTCCAGCACGGTCTTCCACCGGGCCTGGTCGCCGAGCTTCTGGCGGTCGCGCGGGAGGCGCCCTCCTCGTCGCCGGCCGAGATGGTACTGAGCGCGTTCGTCGTCGACCAGTGGCTGGCGCAGCTCGGCCACTCCCCGCTCACCGCCCGCCAACGCCCGCCGCGCCGGCCGGCTCAGCCTCGGCGGCCGGCTCAGTCTCGGCGGGCGGCTGCGGCCCGGCAGGTGGCTGCGGCCCAACAGGCGGCTGCGGCCCAACCGGCTCGTCCGACGTCGCCGCCCGCCGGCAGTCCCGCAGGCCGGCAGGCACCGAGGCCGGGGAAAGCGACACAGCAGTCGGATCCACCTGTTCAGGCGCGCGCCGAGAAGGTCGAGTCCCCGAAGAGCTGGGTGGTCTTCTGGCTCTGCATGGCGGCGGCGACCGTCATCGTCATCGCGATCTTCCTGCCGCTGCTCACGTGAGAACCGCCGCCACGGGTGTCGGCACCGTGGGCGGACGGCGGTCGCGGGACACGGTCACGCCCTCGCATGCCGCGTGGCCGGGCCTGCTCTTCGCCGCGCTGGTCTTCGCCCTCTGGTGGCACCGGCCGGTCATGGTGGACCCGATGTGGGCCGTGGCCACCGTCGCCCTCCACACCGTGATCACGGTGCTCCTGCTCCGGGGCGCCCGCCGCGTCCGCGACCCGGCCCTCGGCCTGCTGGTGGTCACCGTCCAGGCGCTCACGGCGCTCGGGTTCGTCCTGCGGATGCGCGTCGGTGTCGGGGACCAGATCTCGCTCGGCGCCTACCTGGTCGCCGTCGCCGTCGGCGTCGGGCTGTTCTACCTGGGCCGGTCGCTGGCGCAGACCGACCGGCGCCGGGAGGGCCCGGCGCGAAACCGGTGGATCAAGCGGAACGGGCGCACCGGTAACGCGCTGCTCATCCTGGTGGTCGTGTCCGGTGTGCTGGCGCTGAGAGCACCCATCGAGCGGGGCGCCCAGATCGGCCTCACGCTGGGCCCGCTGCACGTCCAGCCGACCGAGGTGTTCCGGTTCAGCCTGCTCGGCTGGATCGCGTTCCAGCTGAAGGCGCCGCCGGACGCCCCCCGCCTGTTCGGCTCCTACCGGCCCCCCGGGGCCGGCCGGGCGCTGATCGAGTACGCGCTGGTACCGGCCGTGGTGGCCACCGGACTCTTCGTCAAGCTCTCCGACCTCGGGCCGGCGGTGGTGCTCTTCATCGGCATCGTCGGCCTGGTCGTCCACCTCACCGGCCGCTGGCGCTACGCCGCGGCGGCGACCGTCTCCTTCGCGGCGCTGGCAGCGGTCGCGATGCTGTTGGGCGTCGGCGTGCTGGGCGACCGGCTCGCCCTCTGGAAAGACCCCTTCTACATGGGCGAACACGGCCCGGGCAAGGCGCTGCAACAGCCCGGGAAGGCGCTGCTCGCCTACGCCCGCGGCGGGCTGCTCGGCGCCGGGCCGGGCCTCGGCCGGGTGGACAGCATCGGCACCGAGCGCCAGAACGACTTCATCCTCGCCGTGCTCGGCGAGGAGCTCGGCCTCGTCGGCACCCTGCTGACCGGCGCCCTGTACGCACTGCTGCTCATCCAGCTGTTCCGGCTGGCCCGGCGGGCCGGTGAGGAGTCCTGGCTGCGGGCCTGGCTGGTCGGGCTTTCCGTCATGCTGGCCGCCAACATCGTCTGGCCGGCGCTGGCGACGACCAGGGTGCTGCCGATCTCCGGCATCACCACCCCGCTGCTCTCGGCCGGTGGGACGTCCATGCTGGTGGTGCTCGGCATCGTGGGACTGGCCGCGGGCTGCGCCGGCCCGCGGCCCGCTGGCTCCACCGCCCCCACCCCGGTCCCGCCGCTGCCGGTCCAACCGGCGCGGCCGGCCGTTACGTGACGAGAGCCCGGCGTCGGTCGCCGCTGACCTGGCGGGCGCCGGCACTCGCCGGGCTGCTGGCACTCGTCACCGCCGGCTCGCTGCTGAACGCGCAGCTGCTCACCGCCGGCGCCTGGCTGGACGACCACGACCGCAGCCGCGGGATCGCCCGCACCGAGCGGGCGACGTTCAACCGGGGCCGGATCCTCTCCGCCGACGGCCTGGTCCTGGCC
Source organism: Parafrankia sp. EUN1f (assembly GCF_000177675.1). Taxonomy (GTDB): domain Bacteria; phylum Actinomycetota; class Actinomycetes; order Frankiales; family Frankiaceae; genus Parafrankia. Next base: position 7,661 of record NZ_ADGX01000031.1, on the reverse strand, counting down.
GCAACGGTTGGGTCCGGCGTCGACGCCACCCGCCACGGGACGTCCACGGGCCTGCCCGTCGGTGATTTCCGGCCGTCCAGGAAGGACACCGACGGCACCGGGCTGGAGAACACCTGGGCGCTGCAGCTCGAATGCGGCACCCGGCCGGAGGAGGGCCTGGCCGGCCCACGCGGTCTGCTGGGGCAGCGATGCCAGCCCGCCGACGTGCGGACGTCGTACAACGCCGAGATTCAGGAGGCGGCGGTCCGCGCGCTGGCGGAGGCGAAGCAGGCCGCCCCGGGAGCCCGCGGCGCGGTCGTGGCCCTGGACCCACGCACCGGCGGTGTGCTGGCCATCGCCGCCGACGACGGCCTCGCGACCACCGTCACCGGAGACGCCAGCCAGCCCGGCTCGGTGTTCAAAATCGTCACCGCCGCCGCGATCGACCCGGCCGGGCTGAACGACCTGCCCCTGGCGCCCCACACCAGCCTGCCCCTGCCGGACGGCCATTCGCTGCGGAACTTCGGCGGTGACAGATGCCCGGCCAGGGACATGATCGGGATCCCGGCCCTGGTGGACGCGCTGCGCCAGTCCTGCAACACCGCCTTCGCCCTGATCGGCGAGGACCTCGGCCCGGAGCGCATCACCCAGGAGGCGGCCGCCTTCGGGTTCCGTATGCCCGGCACCGACCCCGCGGAGAAGCCCGATGGAGCACCAGCCTGCCGAACCCTGGGGCTGGAGCCGATCGGGAAGGACCACTGTGACCTGGACGGCCTGCCGGTCGCCGTGTCCTCCATCGAGTCCCACACGGGGGACGACAGGAGCTGCCTGCCGCAGCAGATGGCCATCGGCCAGGCATGCGTCTACGCGACGCCGCTGCAGATGGCACTGGTCGCCGCGGCTGTCGCCGAGGGAGGCCGGCTGCGTCCACCGCACATCGTCGAGCAGGGCGAACGGGATGGCACCGTCCTCTGGAAGGAACCCGCGGGTCAGCCGCGGCCGGTCATCCCGCCGGAGAACGCCGAGATGATCCGAACCGGCATGGTCGAGGCCGTGAAGGCCGGCACGGCGAAGAGGGCCGCTGTTCCCTGCGCCCAGGTCGCCGCGAAGACCGGAACGCCGGAGACCGGGCCCGCCTCGGCCAACCCCGACACCAACGCCTGGATGGTGGCGTTCGCCCCGGCCGAGAAGCCGGAGGTCGTGGTGGCGGTCTACCTGAAGGCACCCGCCGGCGGCCATCTCACCGGAGGCGCGAACGCGGCCCCGGCCGCCGCCACCACGCTGCGGACCGCGCTGGTCGCCCTGAAATGGGCTGACCGCTGCTGAGCCCTCACCGCCGGATCCGGTGCTCAGGGCAGGAGCGCGTCGGCGAACCTGCCCAGCCACTCGCCGGCGGGCTGGCTGCCCGTACTGATCCGCAGAACGACCTGGTCGGCGCCGGCGGCCTGGTATTCGCGGATGCGGGCGACGATGGTGTCGAGATCGCCCCACGCCGTCACCGCGTCGAGAAGCCTCGCGTCGAGACCCGCGATCTCGGGCTCGGTGAATCCCATGCGCCCGAAACTGCGCCGATAGCCGGGCACGGTGCTGAGAAATCTGAGGTTGTCGGCGGCGATGGCCCGCGCGGTCGCCGGATCCTTTTCCGGGATGACGCTGAGCAGGACGGCGATCGCCGGTTCGGCCCCGAGCGTCGCCCGCGCCTGCGCGACGTACTCGGGAGTGACCAGGAAGGGGTAGGCGCCGGCCGCGCGGTCCCGGGCGAGCGCCAGGACCGCCGGGCCGAGCGCGGCGAGGATCCGTGCCGACGCCGGTACCTCGGGCTTTTCGGTGTCGAGAACGTCGAGATAGGAGTTGAGCGTGTGCAGCGGCCGGGCACCGTGCGCGCCACCGAGGCCGACGACGAACCGGCCGGGGAAGGACTCCTCCAGGTCCGCGTAGGTCCGCGCGACCTCGCCGGCAGGCACCACGTCCACGGAGAGAATGCCGCTGGCGACCTGGATGCGTTCCGACGCGCGGACGACCCGGTCGATGACGGGCAGGTTGTTGCCCTGGCCTCCGGCCAGCCAAAGTGTCGAGTAGCCCGCCGCCTCCGCTTCGCGCGCGAAGGCGACTTCAGCGTCGGGCCCGTCAGTCGGCAGGCTGGAGGCGGCGATGCCAAGGGATCCGAGAGTGACCATGCACAGCGCAACCTCACGCTGGCGGCCTGTGTTCCGCGTCACCGGATCCGATCGCGGTCGGCACCTCCCGCACCTCCCGCACCTCCCGCATCGCCCGCGGCTCCCGTGGCTCCCGCAGCGACCTTCGGTCGCACAAGGGCGCGGCTGTGTGTCACATTCGCGCGCCGGGCGGTGCTGTGTGGGTATGGACCTGATTCGGCACAGGCAGGCGGCGGGTGTCCCTGTCCTGGCGGGCCCCGGGGCGGCTGCCGTCACCGCGGCCCGTCGAGGCGGCGAAGGGGGCATCTCCGCCGGCGGCGGGAGGGGCGCCCGGGTGGCGCGATCCCGCCCGGCGCGCGGAGAGGCGGCGGGCGAGGCGGCAGCGGTGCGGCCTGACCTCGACGAGGTGTTCCGGCGTGACTACCAGGTGGTCGTCGGCGTGGCCGCCCGTGTGCTCGGCGACCGGGATCAGGCAGAGGACGTCGCCCAGGAGGTCTTCCTGTCGTTCAGCGGCTGCTCGGTTCCCGGGGCCCGGGCCCGCGGCTGGCTCTGCGTCGCCGCCGCCCACACCGCGCTGAACACCATCCGCTCGCATCGTCGCCGCACCGGGCGGGAGGAAGCCGCCGCCACGGCCGAGCACGCCACCGTGCCGGATGTGGCCGACGCCGTGGTCCGGCGGGACGAACACCGCCGGGTGCGCGCCGCCCTCGCCCAGCTTCCCCGCACCCAGGCGGTGGCGCTGGTCCTGCGTCACAGCGGCCTGAGCTACGCCGACGTCGCCGCCGCCCTCGATCTGTCCCCGACCAGCATCGGCACCACGGTGCGCCGCGCCGAGTCGGCACTACGCAAGGAGCTGAACCGCCATGGGTCACACGTCTGACGGCGTGCTGCGCCGGCTGCTCGACGAGCCGGCCGGAGTGACCGACGCCGACCGCGAGCACACCGCCGCCTGCCCACGCTGCCTGGCCGTGCTGGCCACCATGCGCGCCGACGCCGACGCCGTCCACGCCGCACTGTCCTTCGCCGTTCCCGCGGGCGGCGAGCACACCGCGGGCGAGCATGCCGTCGGCGAGCATGCCGTGGGTGAGCACGCCGCGGGTGAGCACGCCGCCGGTGACATCGATGCCGCCTGGCGGCGCCTGGTCGCGTCCATGCCCGCCACGGGAACAGGGCGCAAGGCGTCCGCCGGCGAGCGTCGCCGCCCGCACGCCCGTCCGCGTACCGGTCGGCCGTCGTTCGGGCGGCGGTTCGCGGGTCGCCCGGCCGTCGCCGCGCTGGTCGCGGCCGCGGTTCTCGCCGGCGCCGGCACCGCCGCCGCGAACGGCTGGCTGCAGATCTTCCAGACCGAACGGGTCGCGGTGATCGGCCTGGGCCCCGAGGACCTCGTCGCGCTGCCCGACCTGGGCGCCTACGGCGACCTCGACATGGCCAGTGAACCCGACCTGCGCGACGTGGACTCCGCGGCCACCGCCACCAGGCGGACCGGCCTCGACCTGCCCGCCGTGACCAGACTGCCGGCCGGCATCGCCGGTGAGCCGGTCTACGAGACGATCGACCAGGTCGAGGCGGTGTTCACCTTCTCGGCGCAACGAGCCGCCCGCACTGCGGCCGACGAGGGCGAGACGCTGCCGCCGGTACCCCCGGGCCTGGACGGCACCCGAGTGCGGATGGTCGCCGGCCCCGGCGTGGCCCGGGTCTGGTCCTCCGGCTCCGGGGCGCCCGGCCTCGTCGTCGCCCGTGCCGTCGCGCCCCGGGCGTTCTCGACCGGCGTCCCGTTCGAGACGGTCCGCGACTACATACTGTCGCTGCCCGGCCTGCCGGCCGACGTCGCGGCCCAGCTGCGCACCTTCGCCGCTGACGGCTCGACCCTGCCGCTGCCGGTGCCCACCGCGGAGGCCACCACCCGGCAGGTCAAGGTCAACGGTATTCCCGCCACCGCGCTGACCAGCCGCGACGGCACTCTCGCCGCGGTCGTCTGGGTGCAGGGCGGCGTGGTGTGCGCCGTCGCCGGCTCGCTGTCCGAGAACGAGATCCTCACCGTCGCCAGGGAGCTGCGTTGACCACAATCGCCGAAGGACCCGCGCTCGACGCGGCGGCACGACTGGTCGGGGACCTGCGACCGTCGTCCGCCGTGTGGGCCTCGGGACTGAACAAGCGGTACGGTCGCCGCACCGCGGTCGAGGACGTCTCCCTGGAGGTCGGCCGCGGGCAGGTGGTCGGCCTGCTGGGGCCCAACGGAGCCGGCAAGACGTCGGTGATCAAAATGCTCCTCGGCCTGGTCCGCCCGGACGCCGGCGAGGTGCTGCTGCTCGGGCGGCCGGCGACCGACCCGGCCGCGCGAGCCCGGGTCGGCTACCTGCCGGAGCTGTTCCGATACCAGCCGTGGCTCAGTGCGTCCGAGGTGATGGCCCTGCACATCAGGCTTTCCGGCGCCGACGTCACCGCCGGGGAGCGGCGTGACTGCCTCGGCCTGGTCGGCCTCGCGGGCCGCACCGACGACCGGGTGGGCGGCTTCTCCAAGGGCATGCAGCAGCGGCTGGGGCTGGCGGTCGCGCTGGTCGCCCGCCCCGAGCTCGTCATCCTGGACGAACCGACCAGCGCGCTGGACCCGCTGGGGCGCGCCGACGTCCGTGACATCGTGCTGGACCTGCGTTCGCGGGGCGTCGCGGTGCTGCTGAACTCGCATCTGATCGGCGAGGTCGAAAGGGTCTGCGACCGCGTCGTGATCCTCGACCACGGCCGGGTCGCGGCCGCCGGCACCCTGGCGGAGCTCCTCGGCCAGCGTGAGCTGCGGCTGCGGCTCACCGACGTCCCACCGGCGGCGCAGCGACGTCTCGCCGACGTCGGCCGGGTCGAACAGTCCGGCGACTGGTACACCGTGGCCCTGCCGCCCGACGAGGCCGGCGCCACCGGTGCCACCGGGGGCAGCGGGGACGTCGTTCCTGGGCTGGTCGCCGAGCTGGTCGGCCTGGGCGTGCGGGTGCACGCGGTCGAGCCGGCGCGGATCAGCCTGGAGGAACGCCTGCTCGGCATTCTGCGAACCGGCGCCGCCGGTCAGCCGGAGGGAGACCGTTGACAACGCAGCAGGCCGCGCAGGCCGCGCAGGCCGCGCAGGCGACGCAGCCGACGCAGGCCAGGAAGCCGACACCGACCCAGCCGACACCGACCCAGCCGACACCGACCCAGCCGGCGCCGGGGCGGACGGCACCCCGGACGACTCCGGAGCGGCTGATGCCAGTCCGGACGGTGCTCACCATCGCCGGGCTCACCCTGCGGGAGGCGTCGCGGCGCAAGGTGATGCGTGCGCTGGGGGTGCTCACCGTCCTGCTGCTGGCGCTCAGCGCCTGGGGGTTCTCCCAGCTCGGCGCCGCGGCCGACGACGGCGGGCTCACCTCCGGCGAGAAGCTGATGGCCTGCTCCCAGATCCTCAACCTGGTGATGTTCGGCTTCAGCCTGATCGCGGCCCTGGGCACCGCCTTCCTCGCCGGCCCCACCCTCGCCGGTGAGACGGAGTCGGGCATCGCGCTGGCGATGCTCGCCCGGCCGATCCGGCGCTCGGCGTTCCTGCTCGGAAAATGGCTCGGGCTGGTCGTGTTCGGCACCGTCTACGTGGTGCTCGCCGGCCTCGCGCAGTGCCTGGTCGTGCTGGCGACGTCCGGCTACTGGCCGCCGGAGCCGGCGACGGCGCTGGCTCTGCTCGCCGCCCAGGTGATCGTGCTGCTGACCCTCGCCGTCCTGCTGTCGACCGCGGTGTCGCCGATGGCCTCCGGCGTGGTCTCCATCGGGCTGTTCGGGTCGGCCTGGGTCGCCGGGGTGATCGGCGGTGTGGGCGCGGCACTCGACAACGAGGCCGTGGAACGGGTCGGCACCGTCTCACGAATCCTGCTGCCCACCGACGGACTCTGGCGCGGGGCGATGCGCGGCTTCCAGGACCCGTCGGTGCTGCACAGGTTCGCCGCGGGTGAGTTCGAGGCCTTCCCGTTCCTCAGCGTGCATTCGCTGACCGCCGCCTATCTGGCGTGGGCGGTGGTCTGGGTGGTCCTGGTCTGGAGCGTCGCGGCGGCCTCCTTCCGGCGCCGCAACTTCTGACCCGGCGCCCGCGCCTACGCCCGCCGCGGAGCCGGTTCGTGTACCGAGACGGGAAGGCGTTCCGGCCCGCGAAGGATCACGTTCGGCTTGAAGGCCGGCTCGTCGGTGAGCGGGTCGATGGTGATTCCCCGCTCGATCAGGCGGCGCAGCAGTGTCTCCATCTCCAGCAGGGCCAGCCCGGCACCGAGGCAGAAATGCACTCCCAGGCTGAACGCGAGATGGCGCGGGGGAGCCGCCTGGCGTCCGTGGAAGCGGGTGACGTCGAGGCGGTCCGGGTCCGGGTAGGCGGCCGGGTCACGGTTCGCCGCGGCGAGCAGCACCGCCACCCCGGAGCCGGGCGGCAGCGTCTCGCCGGCGAGCTCCAGCTCGGTCAGCGCGTCGCGGGGGATCAGCTGGATCGGCGCGTCGAAACGGAGCAGCTCCTGGACGGCGCTGGGAACCAGCTGCGGGTCGGCGCGCAGGGCGGCGAACTGCTCCGGGTGGCGCAGCAGCGCGAGCAGGCCGTTCCCGATCAGATTGACACTGGTCTCGTGGCCGGCGTTGAGCAGCAGGTTCCCGGTGCCGAGCAGCTCGGTGTCGGAAAGCCCGTCACCGTTCTCGTCGACCGCGGCCAGCGCACTGATCAGATCGCCGGCCGGCTGGTCGCGCCGGGACAGGGCCAGCTCCCGGAAATAGTCGTAGAAGGCGGCCGTCGACTCGTCCCGCCGGGTCTTCTCCTCCGGGCTGAGCAGGATTTCCGGGTCCAGCCCGCGGGCGATGGCGATCGACCACTCGTGAAAGACCGGATAGTCGGAGACGGGAATCCCCAGCAGCTCGCACACGATGGTCATCGGCAGCGGATAGGCCAGAGCGGCGATCAGATCGGTCTCACCGGCCTCGACCATCGCGTCCAGCAGCTGGTCGACGAGCCGCTCGATGCGCGGCGCCAGCCCCGAGATCATGCGCGGGGTGAAGGTCCTGCTGACCATTCCCCGCAGCCGGGTGTGCTGCGGCGGGTTCATGAAAAGAAACGAGTCGCCGCCCCGGAACGCGCCGTCCGGACCCTGGTTGTGCCCCCAGGACGGGTTCTGCAGCACCGCGGTGCATTCCGCGTGCCGGGTCACCAGCCGGATGCCGAGCGGCGTCTCGTGTACCGGCCCGCCCTCGCGCAGCTGCGCGAACAGCGGGTAGGGGTCGGCGCGGTTCGCCGGGCTGAACAGATCCAGCAGGATCCGGGTGACGTCGTCCGCGGGCAGGGTCGAGGCCATCGGTCCTCCCTCCGAGATCGGTGTCAGGAGATCGGTGTCAGGTCCGGGCGGGCCGGCGCTCCGGGTGAGTCCCGGGACCTGGTCGACCTCTCCGGGCGGGAGATCAGCATCGTCGCGGACCTGCACGCGGGCGCCGCCGAGGTCGTCGTGCGGACGAACGACCTCACCGACGGGTACGTCTACGAGAACT
>NZ_ADGX01000032.1 GCF_000177675.1 Parafrankia sp. EUN1f | reverse complement strand
GGCGGGCCGGACGGCGGGAAACCCGGCGGCGGGCCGGGCGGCGGGGGTCCTGGCGGCGGGCCGGCGTAGGCCGGGTGGCCAGGCGGAACCGGCGGCGCCCCGTCCGGCCACCCGGCCGGCCACCCGTCGGCGGCCGGCGTCACCGCGGACGCACCCGGCCCCGCGGCCGCGACCGGACTGTGATCACAGGTCGGAACGCATCCGGGGGAAACGACTCGCCGACCGTCAGCCCGTCGGCCTCCACCCACGCGTGCGCCGCGAACGAGCCTGCGACGCGGACTCCGGTCCGCCATGTCGGCCACCTCCCCGAAACGCGGCAGAACAGCGCGGTCGCCACCGCGCGCGGCAGGCATCCGGCCGGGCCACGGCAGGTCCGGCTCACCGCCGTGACCGCCTCCATAGCGGCCAGCGTCTGCCCGTACCCGGCCGGGCGGGTACCGGCCGCCAGCACCTCCATCACCCGCCGAAGCCGCCGTGGCGGCAGCCTCGTCAGCCCGCGGGCGACCGCGACGACGGGCACGGCGACCACGGTGTCCACGGCCCGCCGCCAGCCGGTGGGCCCGCGCCCGGAACGGCCGTCGCGCCAGGCGGGGCCACCACGCCCGGCGTAGGCACGACGTCGCATCGGGGCATGCAGCCCAGCGCGGGCACGACGTCCGACCGGGCCATCGCCCGGAGGCTGGCCACGTCCGCCGGGCCGGCACGCCCGATCACGGATGCCGTGGGCGGTCACCATGGTCACCGGACGAGCCCGGCGTCGCGCAGCTGCGCGACCAGCGCGTCGATGTCGGCCCGCGCGGTGGCGGTGTCCACCTCGTAGGCCTCGGTCACCGCGTGCGCGGCCTGGTCGGGGGTGCCGCCGCCGGCGAGGACGCCGACCGCCACGTCGGCGGTCGGATTGAGCGTGAAGTACCGGCCGGTCCGCTCGTCCAGCAGCACAGCACCGTAGTCGGTGCGGGTGCGGACGACATGCTCTCGCAGCTGGGTTGACATGTCAGGATCCGTCCTCTCGTCCGGCACCGCTGGGCCATGGTCGGCCGCCCTGGCCCTCGTGGTCCGCGTGGTCCGCGTGGTCCGCGAGGTCCGCGAGGTCCGCGAGGTGCGCACCGGCTCCGTGCCGGACCCGTCGCGCCGCGGCGGTCTCGGCCGGCTCGCCGGCGAGCACCTGGGCGTGAATCCGGCGCAGCTCGACGCTCGGCTCGACCCCGAGCTCCTGGGACAGCAGGTCGTAGGCCGTGCGGTAGGCGGCCAGCGCGTCGGCGCGGTGCCCGGAGCCGCTCGCCGCGACCAGGAACTGCTCCCACAACCTCTCCCGCAGCGGGTACTGCAACGTCAGCGCCCGCAGCATCGGCAGCGCCCGGTCGTACTGGCCGCGGTCGAGGAGCGCGTCGGCGAGGTCCTCGTGGACGACGGCCCGCAGCTCCCGCAGCCGGGCCGCCTCAGTACGGACGACCTCCTCCGGAAGATCCTCGTAGGGCTCGCCCCGCCACACCGCCAGTGCGTCGCCGAGCAGATCGACGGCACGGGCGGCGTCGCCGTTCCAGCGGGCGTCCTGCCCGCGGCGGGCGAGATCCTCGAACAGCCAGGCGTCGACCTCCGTCGCCGCCGCGTTGAGCCGGTACGCACCGTGCCGGCCCTGGATCCGGCCCAGGCCCGCGGTCTCACCCTCCGGCAGAACCTGGCGCAGTTCCGAGACGTAGGTCTTGATGTTGCCGACGGCCGACGGTGGCGGGTCGACATCCCACAGCACGGCGCGGATGTGCTCGGTGCTCGCCCACCGGCCACGGACCAGCAGCAGCAGCGACAGCAGGCGCCGCTTCTTCGGCTGCGCGATGGGCACGGCGCTGCCGTCGGACGCGCTTACCTCCACCGGCCCCAGAATCCGGAAGGGCAGGTGCCGCCGCGATTCCATGGCCGGATTCCTCCCCCGACGGCGCCGTCCTCGAACGGCACGACAGCCGGGCTACCTGCGGGATGTCGCGTCCGTTCCACCCCGGCGGAAATGTCCGACGGCTCTGGCCGCCACCGCGGGCTGGCCGGGCGCACCGCGGCGGCCCGCATCGGTCGTCAGCGTGGGCGGCGCCGGTTGTAGTTCGCGACGGTCTGCACCAGGTCACCGACCGTCGCGAAGTTCACGGCGAGAAACGTGGGCCGCAGCCCGCTGGCCGCGCACTGCTCCGTGTGCGCGGCCAGCGCCGACGCGGTGTTCACCAGGGCCGCGTCCGCCCGGGTCGCGGCATGGTCGGTGAGCCAGTGGTTGATCAGCAGCATCTGCGGGTGGGCGTTGCCCCGGCCGAGCCGGCAGCTGAAACCGCCGGGGATCCGCACGTCGAACGGTGTATCCGCGTTCAGGCGGAAGAAGTTGCGGTACCAGGTGCCCGGTACGTCACCGTTCTCGGCGAACACGACGAGTCGCCGGCCGCGGTCGATCATCTGCCCCAGCGTGGGCCACGACCGTCCCGGTGCGGGCGGGCGGGCCAGATAGTCCCCGAGGCCGGCGGCCCGGAAGGCGGCCATGACCGGTTCGGGCGGGACCTCGTCCTGCAGGATCAGGGTGATGACCTCGGCCGGGTTGCGGGCGAGCCAGCCCGCGACGCCGGCGAGCGCGTCGTCCAGCGCGGTGGCGCCGAGCTGGCAGATCCCGTGGCAGAGCCAGAGCCCGGGGCGCTCGGAGCGGGCCCCGGTGGCGAACGGGGCGAGGGCCTCGCGGGCGGCCGGGCGCAGCTCGCCCAGGAACGACTCGACCTCGGCGGGTGTCGTCCAGTGATGGACGTCGAGCATCAGCGCCCGGATCCCGCTGTCCAGCTGACCGACCAGGTCCGGGTCCTGCACGGCGCCGAGGAAGCCCGCCCGCACCGATGCCATGCCGTTGTGCGTGGTCGGATAGAGGACGTCCGGGTAACGCCGGGCGCACAGGTCGACCCCGCCGTTGCAGAACGCGGTGCCGGTTCCCGCCTGGCCCGGCAGCACCGTCCAGGACACCCCGAGGAACATCAGGGCCGCGCCGGCCACCGCCAGCAGGCGCCGGACCCGCCCCCGCGCCCGGTAGAGGTAGCTGGCCAGCGCTGACACGGTCGCGAGCACTCCCCCGGCCAGCAGCGGGACGACCGCCATGGCCAGCCAGGTCGACCGGACGTCGGCGACGAGTACCTGCCCGACGTCGGCGAGCAGCCGCTGACCCGCCGGCGGCAGCGGCGAGTCGGGGCCGCGCAGCGCGACCAGCGGATCGCCGATCGCGGCGGTCACCCCGACGCTCGCCGCGGTCGCGGTCGCTCCGGCGGCGACCAGCACCAGGCTCACCGTCCGCAACGCGGCCGCCGGCCCGGGCCGGGACGACGGGGCGCGTCGCCCGGACGGGCCAGGCCGACCTGACGGGCCATACAGTCCGGGTGCACCAGGCCGCCCGATCGGGCCAGGCGGACCGGCCCGACTGGGCGGGCGCAGCGCACGCACCAGGGCCCAGGCGGGCAGCGCGAAGCAGAGCGCCGCGAGGATCACCATGCCCGTGCCGCCGATCCCGTGGACCGTCCGCAGCGCGAGCCCGGCCGATCCGCCGCGACCGCCCGACAGCGGACGTCCCAGGTCGAGCACGGCGCCGCCGGCGAGCCGGGCGCGCAGGTCGGCGACCGCCGAGACGTCCCCGGCGAAGATCAGCGGACCGACGACCGCCAGTGCCTCACCGAGGTCGCCGGAGCGCAGCGCGACCAGCACCTGCTCCCGCACGTGCGGCCGCCGGGGCTCCGCCACCCTGCTCAGCAGCAGGTCGGCCACCCAGGCCGCCTGGTCGTCGGTCAGCTCGATCTCGGGGACGGAGGCCGGCGGGCGGCCCTGGCTCACCCGGTCCACCCCGTCGAGCACGTCGCGCAGGGCCGCGGCGACGTCCTCGGTGCGGTAGCGCGGGGCGCCGGACACCTGGCCGGCCAGGTAGACCGACGCCAGCCGGCCGATGTTGTCCAGGACCGGGCTCAGGTCGACCGCGAGGACGAACTCCGCCCGGCTGCCATCCAGGTAGGCGGCCACGTTGTCGGCGACACCGTCGGTCAGCCCGCGCAGCGCGGACGGAGGGACCACAAGCTGCAGGTTGTCGACGACGAGGTCGGGGTCGACGGGGAGATCGGCCAGCAGGTCACTGGTCACGTCCGCCAGCCGGGGGTCGGTCAGGACCTCGTCGCTGATCCGCTCGTGGACCTGCGCGGTCTCCAGCGCGCCGCGGTAGAAGGCCGCGTTCTGGGCGGTCTCGTGCACCACGAGCACGGCGGTACCGACCGGGGCGAAGACGGCCGCGGCCAGCACTGCCAGGCAGGTCCCTGCCAGGGGTCCTCCCCGACGGGGACGGCTCGGCCGGCCCATGGGACGCCAGACTACCCAGCGCCGCGCCGGCGACCGGCACGAAAGCCGAGGTCGTCCCACGTTTGGTGGCCGGATCCCCCGATGGGATGCGCCGGACCGGGGTACCCCGATACGGAACGGTCCGCGTGCGAGACCGCGGCCACCAACCACACCGAGGTGTCCGATGACCGTGCACACCAGCCCGGCCCAGCAGCGACCAATCCTCGTCTGGGCACTGACCGCAGTCGTCGTCGTCGGAGTGGTGCTCGCACTCGTCGGGATGATCCTCAACGCCTGGGTGCTGCTGGGGCTGGCCGCGGGCGTCGCGGCACTGGCAGCCCTCGCGCTGTTGCCGGCGGGGGTGATGTCCCACGTCACCACGACCCAGTCGGCGACCGATACCCAGTCGGCGAACGACCGCAGACCGCGGTGAGGTCAACGACCGGTCAGCCGGGGAGGAAGAAGCGATGGACACAAATGTGATCGAACGGCCACGAGGCCGAGACATGATGCACGTCCCGCGCACCAAGGGCGCGCTCAGCGGGCTCCTGCTCGTGGCGGCGGGTCTGTGGGGAGCGCTCATCCCCTTCGTGGGGCCGTACTTCGACTTCGGCTTCACCACCGATGCGTGGTCCTGGACCGCGAACCGGTTCTGGCTGTCGGTGCTGCCCGGAATCGTGGCGATCGTGGCCGGTCTGATCCTGATGCTCAGCCGCAACCGGGCGAACGCCTTGATCGGCGCGGCTCTGGCGGCGGTGGCCGGCCTGTGGTTCGTCCTCGGAGCTCCGCTGTCCCAGATCTGGAATCCGGGGGCGCTCGGAACGCCGCTCGGCGGGAAGACCCGCCAGACCCTGATCATGATCAGCTTCTTCTACGGGCTGGGCTCGTTGATCCTGTTCCTCGGTTCCAGCGCCCTGGGCCGGCTCAGCGTGGTCGGTGTGCGTGACGTCGCCGCCGCCCGCAACCGCCGGCTCGGGATGGCCGAGCCCACCGGTCGGCCCGCCCGCGGGCACCGACGTCACGCCGAGGTCGGCGCCGCCGCGGCACCCGCCGACCGCGAGTACGCGGACCGCTCGTACACCGATCGCGAATACGCGGACCGCGAGTACGCCGGTCGCGAGTCCGCTGGGCGCGAACCGGCCGGCCGCGAGCCGGTGGGCGCCGGGTCCGACCGGCTCGACGAGGCCTCGGTCTACCCGGACGAACCGCGCCGGTTCCACAACGGGCACGCTGAGCCGCGCGCCTCGGCCGACCACGCTGTCGACAGGCACGGCGCCGTCGACACCCACGGCGCCGACGGCCACCGTGGGCCGGGCACCGGTGCCGACCAGGAAGCCGCCGGGCGGGCGATGAGCGACCGCGAGCGGGCCGAACAGGAGCGCCGTGCCGACCAGAACGCGCCGATCGGCGCCGGCTCGGGCGCGCGCTCCGGGCGGCACCACTGGTGGGAGCGCCCGCACTGACCCCGACCGGGGCAGGTCCCCGCGTACCTCCCCGACAACCCGCCCGCCCTCGGGGCCGCAGCCCCGTGGGCGGGCCGGCCCGTCGGTGCCTGCGGGTTGCGGCCAGTACCCGGCCAGCCGGTGCCTGCCCCGGCACCTGCCGGGCCGTGGCCGGAGAATGCCTGCTACCCCACGTCGGCCGGCCTCTGCCGGACCGGGCTGGTAGGAACAGCCAGATGAGCGACGAGAACCTGCCCGGGACCGACACGGCCGAGCCCGACGAGCTGATCTACTCGGTTTCCGACGGGATCGCCACGATCACCCTGAACCGGCCCCACCTCAAGAACGCCTTCACCCTCACCATGATCGACAGGTGGGCGGAGGTCCTGCGGACCGCCGAGGCGGACCCGGCTGTGCGGGTCGTGGTGGTGACCGGGGCCGGTGGGGCCTTCTGTTCCGGCATCGACCTGGCGGTCCTCAGCGGGATCGAGCCCACCCCGATCGCGCGCCGCCGGATGCTCACCGAAGGCGTCCACAAGGTCGCCCGGGCGGTGCTGGATCTGAGCAAGCCGCTGATCGCGGCGATCAGCGGCGTGGCGGTCGGTGCCGGGCTCGACATGGCGCTCATGTGCGACCTGCGGTTCGCGGGCCGCTCCGCGCGCCTGTCCGAGGGCTACATCAGGATCGGCCTGGTTCCCGGCGACGGTGGAACCTACCTGCTCCCCCGCCTGGTCGGGCCGGCGAAGGCCCTGGAGCTGCTGCTCAGCGGCGACACGGTGGACGGCGTCGAGGCGGAGCGGATCGGCATGGTCAACCGTGTCTACGACGACGCGGTCCTGCTCGACGAAACCTACGCCTTCGCCGGTCGCCTCGCGGCGATGTCCCCCATCTCGACCGCGATGATCAAGCGAGCCGTCTACCAGTCCCAGAACCTCGACCTGCGGACGAACCTGGACCTCATCGCGTCCCACATGGCGGTCGTGCAGTCCACCGAGGACTACGCCGAGGCCCGCGCCGCGTTCGGCGAGCGGCGCGCCCCGACCTTCGTCAACCGCTGACCCGGCAACCGCTGACCCGTCAACCGCTGGCCGCGGCACCGTCGGCGGGCACACCCGGCCATCCCCGCGGGCAGGCCCGCCGGTGGACCTCCCGGGCCGCCACGGCCCTGCGCAGGTCGTCGGCCGCGTCCATGACGACCCGGGAGAGCACGGGTCCCGCGTCCGGGCCGGCGAGCAGGCTCTCCGCCGCGGCCAGGGTGGCCGGCCGCACCGCGTATCGCGGAAACGCCGCCGCCGCGACCTGCCGGACGGCGTGCGGTGAGCGCCGCGCCGCCACCCGGGGCAGCTCGGCGAAATACCGCTCGACGTAGGGATCGGTGAGATCGCCCTGGTCCGGCTGCCAGAAGCCCTGCGCCGTCGCGGCGACCAGCCGCACCGACATCGCCTCGTCCGCGGTGACGGTCCGCCAGGCCCGGGCCTTCGCCGCCGGGTCGCCGACCGCGGCCCGGATCCGCGCCGCCTGCTCGATGCCACGGCTGCTGGGGTCGTTGTCGAGCTCCGCCGCGATCTGCGCCTCGCCGGCCTCGTCCAACGCCACCAGGCGGTCGAGCAGGCGCCAGCGCAGGTCCGGGTCGACGACCAGCCCGGCCGGGACGTCCCGGCCCACCAACCAGCCCCGAAGCCGCGCCACCTCCGGCCGTTCGGCGCACGACACCAGCCCGCGGGCCGCGGCGAGCACCAGCCCGGCCCCGGCCCCGGCAGCGCCACCAGGCCCGGCACCACCGCCAGCCCCAGCCGATCCGGCCGATCCGGCCGACGCGCCGGCCGGGGCCGGCCCGGCAGCCCGGTCGATCACCGACCGGCAGGCGTCGACGACCATGCGCCGGGCGGCCGAGCGGTCCCCTTCCGGCAGGTAGCAGTGCACGACCGTGCCGACCGCGAAGCCGAGCGCGTCCTCGAGCACCGCGACCGAGCGTTCGGTGGGCAACGCCCGAGCCGCCAACGTCAGGTAGTCGGCCGCCGGCCACTCCGCGTCCCGGGTCAGGTCGGCGGCAGCGGACCACACGACGGACCGCGCCAGCGGATCCGCGAGATCGGCCAGCACCGCGCCGAGCCGCGCCAGGTCCTCCGGCCCGAACCTGATCTTCGCGTACGTCAGGTCGCCCTCGTTGACCAGCAGCAGCCGACCCGGCCGGGTGCCGAGGAGCTGCGGCACCGGCGTGCGCCCGCCGGGGGCCGTCGGCTCGAGGTCGACCGTCGCCCGGCGCACGAGCGTCACCGGACCACCCTGGGCGGGCGCGTCGAACACGCCGATCCCCACCCGGTGCGGCCGCGCCGCGGGCTCCCCGGCCGGCTCTGTCCGGACGATCTCGACCGCCGCGTAGGCGCCCTGTTCGTCCAGGCTGACCCGCGGCCGCAGCGTGTCGAGCCGGGGCCGGCGCAGCCAGGCCTGCGCCCAGCCTGCCAGGTCCCGGCCGCTGGCCTGCTCCAGCGCCGCCAGCAGGTCGGCCAGGGTGGCGCTGCCATAGGCGTGCGCGGTGAAGTACGCGCGCAGCCCGGCCAGGAACGCCTCGTCCCCCACCCATTCGACGAGCTGGCGCAGCGCCGAGGCACCCTTCGCATACGAGATGCCGTCGAAGTTGAGCAGCGCGGCGGCGGTGTCCGCGACGGCGGGCGGCGCCACCGGATGGGTGGACGGGCGCTGGTCGGCCGCGTAGCCCCAGCTCTTGCGGCCCACCGCGAAGCTCGTCCAAGCCTCGGTGAAACCGGTGGCCGCCGCCGTCACCCGGGTGCCCATGTACTCGGCGAACGACTCGTTGAGCCACAGGTCGTCCCACCAGCGCATGGTCACCAGGTCGCCGAACCACATGTGGGCCATCTCGTGGGCGATCACGACGGCACGGCGCTCCCGTTCGGCCTCGGTCACCGCGGACCGGAACACCAGCTCGTCGCGGAAGACGACCAGGCCCGGATTCTCCATCGCGCCCATGTTGAACTCGGGCACGAACGCCTGGTCGTACTTTCCGAACGGATAGCGAATA
Source organism: Parafrankia sp. EUN1f (assembly GCF_000177675.1). GTDB lineage: Bacteria > Actinomycetota > Actinomycetes > Frankiales > Frankiaceae > Parafrankia. The sequence goes on along the minus strand of NZ_ADGX01000032.1, from coordinate 61,936 downwards.
CCGAACAGCTCGTGGTAATGATCAAGGCACTCGGTGGTGATCTGGAAGATCTCCGCCGCCTGCGCCTCCAGATAGGGCGCGAGCGACCGGCGGCACAGCAGCGCCAGGGGGACCTCGTCGTGGGTGCGGCTCCACACCCGATACGGCCCGGCCACCAGAGAGACCACATAGGTGGCCAGCGGGGCGGTGGGCTCGAACTCCCAGCGGCCCGGTGCCACCTGCCTCCCCGCACCGTTCGCCCGCACCTCCCAGCCGCCCGGAGCGGACACGGCCAGCCGCAGTGGTGCCTTGAGGTCGGGCTGGTCGAAACAGGCGAAGATCCGCGCCGCGTCGTCGAGGAAGGACTGCGCGTAGAGGTAGACCTCGCCGTCCTCGCTGTCGGTGAACCGGTGCAGCCCCTCCCCGGTGTTCGTGCACGCCATCGTCGCCCGGACGACCAGGGTGTTCTCGACGTCCAGGTCGGTCAGCACAAGCCGGCCGTCGGGCGCGGGCGACGCGCCGAGCTCCCGGCCGTTGAGCCGGACCAGGTCCAGCGAGACGGCCTTGACGTCGACGAACGTGCTGGCGCCCGGAACCCGGCAGGTGAACGACACCGTGGTCGTCGAGGTGAACCGCGGGCCGTCCGGCGCCCCGGTCAGGTCCAGATCGACGTCGTAGGAACGGACCTGGACGAGCTCGGCTCGCGCGACGGCCTCGGCCTGGCTCAGCGGCTGCATCAGCCGACGTTAGTGGCCGACCGGGCCAAGCACACCGGACGGGTCGAGCGGGGTGGGCTGCATCAGGGCGCCCAGTGGTCCCGGCGGCCCGTGATCCCCGGGCGGCCCGTGGTCATCCGCCGACAACCAGGCGGAGAATCAGACCAATGAGCCTTCTCCAACTCACGGCGCGCGGTCAGGGCCGCCACAGGCCCGGGTCGACTATGGAAAAGGCTCGATGAGCACCGGTCATACCGAGAGCGCCGGCCCGCGCGCCACACCACGGACGGTGGGCGCGGGCGAGCTGACCCGACCGGGCGGGGAGGTCCTCACCGACCGCAAGGGCCGGCACGTCGTTCGCCACGGTGACATCGTCGTCAAGACCCACATGGCCGAGGAGGCCGCCGGCCCGCTGCTGGCCCGGCTGCGCCTCGCCGCGGACCCACGGCTGGCTCCGTTGTTCCTGCCCCCGCTGCGTCTCGGAACCGGGGACGGTGAGGACGATGGGCTGGGCATCCAGGGTGGACTGGGCATCCAGGGCGAGCTGCTCGCCACCATCGACGGCCGGCTCGTCACCGCCTGGCCGGCCGCGACGGCGCTGGGCCTCGCCGAGGTCGAGCGGGACGTCGAGGCCGCTCCCTGGGAGGCCGCCGCCGAGCTGCTCGCCCGCCTGCACGCCACGGACCTCGCGGCCCTGCACCCCCTGAGCGTGCCACCCGCCGGGGTCTGCACCCGCCTGCAGCGCGTCATGGACCACATGGAGACAGGGCTCTCGAACGCGGGCGAAGGATCGGCAGGACCCGTAGCCGCGGAGATCCTCCGTCTCGCCGAGGACGTCCGCCGCGCGCACGCGGCACTGCCACCCTGGCTGCGGGAGGCACCGAGCCGGCCGGGCGGGCGGGTGGCGCTGATCCACGGCGACTGGCACCTCGGGCAGGTCGTCCGGGCGCCCCGCGAGCCGGATGCCACCGCCACCACCACCGCCGGCCAGTGCTGGCGGATCATCGACATCGACGACCTGGGCTGGGGCGACCCCGCCTGGGACCTGGCCCGCCCAGCCGCGTGGTTCGCCGCCGGCGTGCTTCCCGGCGCTGTCTGGTCACGCTTCGTCGACGCCTACCGGGGCGCGGGCGGGGTCGCCCTCGGCGCCGACCCGGATCCCTGGGCGGCGGTGGACGGACCGGCCCGGGCGGTGACCGTGCAGTACGCGGCGGGCGCGATCACCGACCACCTGCTGCGCGGCACCCCGTTCGACGAAGGAGCCCGGGCCTTCCTCGACTGCGCCCGCCGACTGGCCTCGGGCACCTGATCACGAATGCCGGGCGCGGGGATCCCGCGCAGCCGCACAGCGCGAACAATTCACACTAACAGGACAAAAAGGCCCGGAGTCACTTGACAATCCGCAAGAAGTGAGGGTTTCGGTCGCTGCCGCAGCCATAATCGTCACTTCTTGCTCAGAATCAGCGGCGGCAGCGGTTGCCCGGGAATGGCAACGCCGCACCCTGTCACCTGCCCGACGTCCGACGACGCCCGGGGCCCCGTTCACGGACTATGGACTCCGCCGGAGCCGGACATCACAGCGTCCGACCACCGCTCAGCACGAGGTCGGTGCGAGGTCGGTGCGAGGTGACGGCACCGTTTTCACTCGTCCTGGTCCAGTCGGCCTGGTCCAGTCGGCCTGCCGACCAAGTGCGGACCTCGCCTCTGTTGACCATCGACGGATAATCTCTCGCTGGTCCTCCGCGCCGAGGGCCCGCCCGGAGCGACCCCTGGCGATCGTAGGTGAGCGCCGTGGCGTAGCTTCCGCCCCACGGCGCGACTGTACGCATGGAAAGGGTAGGGATGAACTACTCTGTTGGACATGGCCTGGTATGCCCCAAGTGCCATGGCGCGATGCGGACCTACACCCGTAGTGGAGTCCAGATCGAGCAGTGCGACAACTGCCGCGGGATCTTCCTGGACTACGGCGAGCTCGAGGCCATCACCCGGCTCGAGTCCCAGTGGTCGCAGCCGGCGCCCCCGCCCGCGCCGATGCCGCCGCCCGGTGGCCACTACAGCCAGCCTGCCTGGGGCTCGCACGGCCACAGCCACGGCCACGGCTATGGGCACGGTTACGGGCACGGGCGGCTCACCCGCCTCCTGTTCTCCTCCTGAGACTGTTCTCGGCCCTGGAACCGTTCTCGTCCTGAGGCGCCGTGCCCTCCCCACGAGTGCGTCCCCGTGAGGACGTCCCCCGCGGGAGGGCGGGCGCCAGGGCCTGGCGGGGGCGGCAGGCGGCCCGCGCGCATCCCGGCACCTGCCCGCCCGGCCATCGCGATGGTGGAGACGATGCGACCGACTCGATCGGGTACGGCAGGATGACGTCGTGGTCATTCCGATTCACGACATCAACCCGCTGCGGCGCAGACCGGTCATCACCTGGCTGCTGATCGCGGCCAACGTCGTGGTCTTCGTGTTCTTCACGCCCATGGTCAGCTCGGTCGCCGGCGTGCAGGCCTCGCGCCCGCAGAACGTCTGCGAACAGCAGCGCTTCTACGCGGAGTGGGGCGCGATCCCCAAGGAGCTGCTCACCAACAGGCAGCTTCCGTCGGCGGCTTCCGGGCGGCTCACGGTGGACAGCCAGGGCCGGGTCGGGTGCCTGGCGGAGTCGCCGGCGACGTTCCACAAGTCACCGGTGCTGTCCGCGCTCAGCTCGATGTTCCTGCACGGAAGCTGGCTGCACCTCATCGGCAACATGCTGTTCCTCGGCGTCTTCGGCAACAACATCGAGGATCGGATGGGCCGCCTGCTGTACCTGCTGTTCTACCTGGCCTGCGGGATGTCGGCCGCCTACGGCTTCGCTCTCTTCGAGGGCCAGACCACCGACACCCTCATCGGCGCCTCGGGCGCTGTCGCCGGGGTACTCGGCGCCTACCTCGTCGTGTTCCCGCGCGCCCGGGTGATCGGCCTTGTCTCGGTTCTGTTCTTCCTGCCCTTCTGGCTGCCGGCCTGGATCGTGCTGGGGTTCTGGTTCGCGTTGCAGTACCTGTACTTCACCGGTATCGGCGTCTCCGGTGGCGGGAGCGTCGCCTACGGCGCCCATGTGGTCGGCTTCGTGCTCGGTGCCGTGCTGGTCGCCCCGTTCGTCCAGCGCCTGCGCGCCGCAGGGCCCTCGCCCCGCCAGGCGGCGCAGCCGCGGTGGGTCCGGGAGCCGCCCGGCCTTGGTGGGGCGCGTCGTGCGTCCCGGCCCCGCCACCGCGGCTGAGACGAGGGCTCCCGCAGTGGGCGCCATACACCGCAGCCGGAGCCCCCGCCGCATCTGACCGGCCGCCGCGTCTCACCGGCCGCCCCATCTGGCCGGCCGCTCAGATGTGGCACAAAATCGCTGGTCACGGGCCTGTCCGATGGGGCAGTGTGAATCCGGTTATGACCACCGCATATCACCGCGCCCTGGCGACGCCGGGCGCCGTCCGCTTCGTGCCCGCGGCGTTCATCGGCCGGCTTCCCATCGCGATGGTCTCCGTTGGAACCGTCCTGTTCATCCAGGCCAGGACGGGCTCCTACGGGCTCGGTGGCGCGGTCGCGGCGACCAGCGCGGTGGGCGAGGCCCTGCTCGCACCCCGCCTCGGGCGCGCGCTCGACCGCCTCGGGCAGGCCCGGGTGCTGCTCGCCTGCCTGGTCTGCCATCTGGCGGCCATGGCGGCGCTCATCGCCACCGTGGCCGCCGGCGCACCCCGCCCGGTCTGGTTCGCCGCCGCCCTGGTGGCCGGCGGTTCGCTGCCGCCGGTGGCCGCGTGCTCCCGGGCCCGCTGGAGTGCCCGGCTCTCCGGGGACGAGCTGCTTGGCACCGCCCTCGCGCTGGAGTCCGCGCTCGACGAGCTGGTCTTCGTGCTCGGGCCGGTCCTGGTCACCATGCTCGCCGTGCTCGTCACGCCGGCGGCCGGGCTGATCGCGGCGATGGTCTTTCTCACCGCCGGGACCACGGCGTTGGTGTTCCTGCGGGACACCGACCCGGGACCACGCGATGCAGAGATCACTACAAGGCCACGAATGCTGCACGATCCCGGAACTCGTACTGTGCTCGTGGTCTTCTTCTGTATCGGCATCGCGTTCGGCGGGGTGGACGTGTCGATGGTCGCCTTCGCCCGCGAGGAGGGCCTGGCCGCGGTCGGCGGCCTGCTGGTCGGCCTGTTCGCCGGCGGCTCCGCCCTCTCCGGGCTCGTCTACGGCGCGCGGGCACAGTCCCGACCGCTGCCCGACCGCTTCCTGCGGGCCGCCACCTTCATGGCGTTCGGCATGACGTTGCCACTCGCAGGCGTGACCCTGCCGCTGATGATCCCGCTCGCACTACTGGCCGGGGCCACCTCGTCGCCCACGCTGATCACCGGAAACGCACTGGTCGAGCGGCTGGTGGGCGCCCAGGCCCGGACCGAGGGCTTCACCTGGCTGACCATGGCCGTCGTCAGCGGGCTCGCGGCCGGCACACCCGTCGCGGGCATGCTCGTCGACAGCGGCGGCGCGCATCACGGGCTGCTCGTCACCGCGGTGGCCGGCCTGACCATCGGCATCGCCGCGCTGCTGGGGCGCCGGGCCATCGCCTCGCGACACGGTCCCGCGGCGTCACGGCCGGGCGTCGGAGCCGCCCAGCCCGCCGCCACCGCCCTCGACCGTGGCGGGGCAGCCCCCGCCAGGGCGACCACCGCACTGTGACCACGCCGCGATCGCACGGTGATGGAAGGGCGACCAGCGGCGGTCGGGCAGCCATCAGACATCTCGGAAAAAGCGACGGATAGGCAACCAAAGAGCGACACCGGCCGGCCGCCACCCGTCGAGCCCGCCCTCCATCCGGAGTGGATCGCGGTCGGCGCCGGTCCGGAGCACCGCCCCACAACGACCGAACCCACCGGAGTCCCCGATCGGGAGAGTTATAATCTGCGTGCTGCACGTGACATAAGGCGACGGCCTTCAATGAGCCTTTTCCATCGTCGACTCTGTCCTGTGGCTACGGCCCTGCGGCTACGGCACTCGACAAACGTGAGACGGAAAAGGCTCAACGATGGCGCGTGCCCTCAACGATGATGACGGTCTTCAACGACGGCGGGGTCGGGCGGAGTCAACGGTGGCAGAGCTAACGACGGGCAGTCCCGAAACCGGCGCAGCGCCTGTCAGGTCGTCGCGCCCGGGGTCGATCCGCGTCTTCCTCCTCGACGATCACGAGGTCGTGCGCCGCGGGCTGCGCGACCTGTTGTCCGACGAGGCCGACATCGTCGTGGTCGGCGAGGCGGGGCGCGCGGACGACGCGATCGCAGAGATCATCATGCTCCGGCCGGACGTGGCCGTTCTCGACGCGCGCCTTCAGGAGGGCAGCGGCATCGAGGTGTGCCGGCACGTCCGCTCCCACGCCCCGGAGATCGCGTGCCTGATCCTCACCTCGTTCGACGACGAGGACGCGTTGTTCACCGCCATCATGGCCGGGGCAGCGGGCTACGTACTCAAGCAGATCCGCGGCAACGCCCTCGTCGACGCGGTGCGCCAGGTGGCGGCAGGGCAGTCCCTGCTCGACCCGGCGGTGACCTCACGGGTGCTCTACCGGCTGCGGGAAGGTCCGGTCGAGGACGAGCGGCTCTCCGGCCTCACCGACCAGGAGCGGCGGATCCTGTCCCTCATCGCGGAGGGGCTCACGAACCGCCAGATCGCCGCGCGCATGTTCCTGGCCGAGAAGACCGTCAAGAACTACGTGTCGAGCATGCTCGCCAAGCTCGGTATGGAGAGCCGGACACAGGCGGCGGTGTTCGCCACCAAGCTGTCGACCTGACCCACGCCGTGACCCGACCCGTACGGTCGACCTGACCCACACTGTCGACCTGACCCACGCTGTCGGCCTGGCACACCCACCGGCTCCCGCTGGCACACCCACCGGCTCCCGAGCGCTCGGCCACAGGGCGCCGTCCGGGCGCTCAGAGCGCCCCTGGGGCTCTGTCGCCGTGGCTTCCGGGGTCCACCACGCCGCCCGGGGTCGTGATATTCGGAGGCTGGGCCGTACGGCCCGGCCGGCTCAGCGCCCGCGGCACCGGAACCGGCTGAACCAGTGGGACATGCCACCGCACGGTGGTCCCGATGCCGCCCTCCCCCGGGCCGAACTCCATCCGGCCGCCCAGGTCGAGCGCGCGGCGGCGAAGGTTCGCCAGGCCGCTGCTGCGGGAGGCACCACCAGGGCCACAGCCGTCGTCGCGCACCTGGACCGAGACGTCCGTGTTGGTGACCCGTACGAGCACCTGGATCCGGGTGGCCCGAGCGTGGCGAGCGATGTTCGACAGCGCCTCACGGATGGCTGCCAGCAGATGCGGGTGAATCACCGTGGGTATGCCGCGGTCGACCGGGCCGTCGATGCGCACGGTCGGCCGGATGGCGAGCGCCTGTTCGGCCTGGGCGACGATCGCCGCGATCTCGGCCCGCAGGTCGACCGCCCCGGAGGCCGCCGTCAGCGAGAAGATCGTCTGCCGGATGTCGGCGATCGTCTGATCCAGCTCGCGGACGGCGGAGGTCAGCCGGGCCGCCGCGGGGCCGTCGATCACCCGCGACAGACCCTGGATCTGCAGACCGGTGGCGAACAGCCGCTGGATGACCACGTCGTGCAGATCCCGGGCGATGCGGTCGCGTTCCTCGAACACGGCGAGCCGCTCCCGCTCGCGCTGCACCCGGGCCATCTCCAGTGCGAGGGCCGCATGCCCGGCGAACGCCGCCGCCATCTCCAGGTCGAGGTGCTCGAAGACGGCCACTCCCGGGGGTGCCGCAAGCACCAGAAGCCCCAGCGGCCGCCCCGCCGCCAACAGCGGAACGATCATCACGGCGCCGATCTCGAGCCCGTCGACGACCTCGCCCAGCAGATCGCGGGCCGCGGGGTCCACCCGCTCCGGCGGGATGATCCTGGCCCGGCCGGCCTGCATGACGCCGAGCAGGCCCGTCGACTCGGGCAGGGTCCGCCCCTGCAGGCTCTCCGCGCCCGCCCCGTCGGCCACCGCGATCTCCAGCGGCACCGCGAACCCGTCGCCGGACGCACCCGGCACACCGGACGCACCGGACGCACCGGACGCACCCAGGACACCGGACGGATCGGAGTCGTCCGAGGAACCCGAGGAGCCGTACGCACCGGGCACACCGGGCGCCGCCGCCGGCCGCCACGGGCTGGTCAGGGCCGGCCCGGCGGCGCCCGCGCGGGCCGTGCGCGCCGGCGAGACGATCGCGGCCAGGCGTGCCGAGGTGACCTGCCTGGCCCGCCGCGCGACGAGCCCGAGTGCCTCGACCGGCTCCGCCACCGACAGCAGCGCCGTGGTGATCTCGGCGCTCGCCGTGAGCCACGCCTGACGCCGCCTGGCCGCCTCGTAGAGACGTGCGTTCTCGATGGCGAAGCCCACCGCGGCGGCCAGTGCGCCGACGAGGTCCTCGTCCTCCTGAGTGAACTCCGGGCCGCGTTTGCCGGCGAGGTACAGATTCCCGAACGCCTCGCCGCGCACGGCGATCGGCACCCGCAGGAAGGTCCGGAAGCTGCAGCCGCCGGGCGGGAAGCCGAGGGCCTGGGGCGACACGACAACCGCGCCTGTCACCGCCGCGGCCGGCGCCGGATTCTCCCCGGCGGGCTCGCCGATCAGGCCCCGCCCGCGCGGCATCCGGACGATGCCGGCCGGGACCTCGTCACCGGTCCCACCGCCGCTGATCAGGTCCGTGATCTCACCGTCCGGGCCCAGCACCCCCAGCACGCCCAGCTCGCAGTCCACCAGCGAGCGCGCCGCCTGTGCGATGCGGTGCAGGGTGACGGGGAGGCTCAGCTCACGGGCGACGTCGACGACGGCGTCCAGCAGGCCGCGCATGCGGCTCTGAACCGTGAAGATCTCCCCCGTCGGCGTCGTCGGCGGGCCGTGTGCACTTCCGCTGGAACCAGCGCTGCCCACCGAGGCCACGAGTGCGTCCGGCCCCGAGCCGGTCTGGACCATCTCGCATCTCCCGTCCACAGGCCTCACGTGACGATAACCAGACAGGCGCCGGTCTGGGACACTGCCGGGTGTATCGAACGAACTGCGCCCTGCCACGAGACCGCACCGCGTTGGCGTACAGTTCATGCATGGCCGCCTCTGGCTTTCTTCTGCACAGCGACCGCGTGACCGACCTGAGCAGGGTCGTTGCCGCGGCCTGTATGACCCGGGCCTGACGTTCGCAGGCCGCGGCGTCACGCCGCGCAGCCTGCCCTCAGGTCCGACACGGCGCTGCGCCGCCTCGTCGCCCCCTGGCAGCTCCACGCCGCTGCGGGTTCTTCGTGGCGCCGGGTGCGCCGCCGCGGCCCGCTCGGCGGCGTCCGCGTACCGGGAGCCCTCCTACTTCTCGCCACGGTGACCTGCTGCGGGCAGGGCCCGCCCCACCTGCGGCCAACCCCCGTCGGTGGCTCCGCCAACGGTGGCCCGCAGGCCGTGGACCTGGCGGGGCGAGAGCGACGAGACCGCCCGAGCGCGGCGCAGGCGCTCCAGGGCATGGCTGCGGTGTAGCTGCCGGTTCGCACGTGGCTGCCGAAGCGCCTACACGCGGCACACACTCGCGCCTCATCCCGCTCCGGACAGGCCTGCCCGGGCCGCGGGCCTGCCGTTCGGCGCAACCAGGCCCCGCACCCATGAACGTTCCGGTCGACGCCGTGCCCCCGGCCGATCCGCAGACGCCTCGCGGTGTCCTCCAGTGGTCCGTCGCAGAGGCGACGGTGTTCGAAGGAGCTTCGATGCCCCTGATCCATCCCGCCCTGCTCCAGTCGGTCCAGCCCGCGCCGACAGCGCCTGCCGCCACGCGGGCCGGTGTCCCGTTCGTGCCCGAGCGCTTCCTGGTCGACGAGCCGCGCGAGCTGGAACTGCCCGATCTGCGTGACCTGGTCGCCGGCCTCGCCGCGGCCGAGCACCTCTGGCGGCCACTGGTGCGCCACGATCCGCGCCGGCGCTGGTACACACGCCTGGTCCTGTCCGGCGCCGTCGAGGTGTGGCTCATCGGCTGGTGCCCCGGCCAGCAGACGGACATCCACGACCACGGCGGCGCGCTCGGCGCGTTGGCGGTCGCGGCGGGCGTCCTGGACGAGGACGAGTGCGGTCGGGACTGGAGCATCACCCGGACCCGCCAGCACGGCACCGGTGCGGTGGCCGGCTTCGGGACCGACCATGTGCACCGGATCGTGAACCGCGGCCAGCTGCGGGCGACCACCATCCACGCCTATTCGCCCCCCGAGCTTCCCCTGCGCTACGCGCCTCGCCAGCTCGCCCCTCTCGACCAGCCCGTACCGCTCGACCGGGCGGACGTCTCACAGCGTGCTGCCCAGTCGGCGGTCGTCGCCGCCGGCGCCGGGGCGGCACGGGTCACGACCGCGACCCCGCCGGCGGCGGCCCCGTTCGCGCCGCGGCCCCGTGCGGGCCAGCCCCGCCTGACGTCCGGGATGTCGGTGTGAGCGGCGGCGGCGGTGTGAGCGGCGGCGCGAGTGGCAGCCGCATCGACGCGATGCTGGCGGCCGCGCGGGCCCGCCTGGATCGGCTCACGCCCGACGAGGCCGCGGCGGCCGTCGCCGCCGGCGCCATCCTGATCGACATCCGGCCGGCCGCGCAGCGGGCTGCCGAGGGCGCGATTCCGGCCGCCGTGATCATCGAACGCAACGTGCTGGAATGGCGTCTCGATCCGACCTGCGAGGCTCGGGCGGCCTTCGCCACCGGCGACGACATCAGGCCGATCATCATCTGTTCGGAGGGCTACACCTCCAGCCTCGCCGCGGCGGCGCTGCTGGATCTTCAGCTGACCGCGGCGACCGACGTGATCGGCGGGTTCCACGCCTGGGCCGCGGCGGGCCTGCCGATCAGCCGAGGCTGATCGGCGGACGCCGGACGGCGCCCGTACCCCTGTGTGGTCCTCAGCACATTTCGGCCCCCGCAGGCCGCCGACCTGAACGACGGGACGGCGGCCAGCCCCCCTTTACCTGCCGGCAACCGGAGCCCGACCCGGCGGCGAATCGGGTAGATCAGGCACCCCCATGTGCCACGGCCGTCCCACCCGGCACCCAACAAATGATCTTGCTGGTTACCCAAAAAGCCTGCATGACAGGAACATTCGCAGGCACGAGACCTGCAGCACACGTCGGACCAAAGCAGTTACATGGTTACGAGGGGCTTGAGAGGGTGGGACCCGCGGCCACATCAGCCGGCGGATCATCGACCTCCACAGAGGACCGGACGTGGGCGTTTCGGAACCCTTGCTATCCGCTCGAGAGAAGTCTACGTTCCTCGGTTAACGAGACGAGACGGGCCCGTTTCCGTGCGGGAGACCGGAACCTTCCGGTCGCACCACATGGACGGGCCCGGGGGCTCTCGGCTTGTAGCAGGTAGGCCCCACCACCAGTCCGGCGTGCGGCGCAACGCCGGGTATTGCCTGTCCGCAGCGCACCTGTCCGCCTTTGCAACGTCAGCAGGAGACGGTATGCCCACTCTGCCCGGCATGCTACCGGTCGGTAGCCCCGCCGAACCCATGTCCCCGACGCCGTCCGACTCGGTCCGGACGGAGGTCGCGCGATGAGCGCCGGTGTACCCGTTCTGCCTGGTCGGGATCTGCCGCCGCAGCCGTTCGGCGAGGGCTGGCCGGTCTACTGGCGCCAGGATGCCGCCTGCCGCGACGGCGACCCCGATGCCTTCTTCCCGCCGGACGGGCGTAACACCAAGGCCCGTGCCGCCGCCGAGACCCGCGCCCGCAAGATCTGCTCCGGCTGTCCGGTCCAGCGCGCCTGTCTGGCGACCGCGATCTTCCGCCAGGAGGAGCACGGTGTCTGGGGCGGGCTGACCTCGGACCAGCGCTCGACCCTGATCCCCCGCGGCCGGCTGAACGCCGACGACGCGCTCGCCGCCGCCGACCGCCTGCTGCTGACGATCTCCGTCGCGAGCTGACCCCCCGGCTGGCCGCCCTTCGGCAGGCCAGCCCTCGGCGGGCCGCAGCACCGGCCGGCCGGCCTCCCGCAACATCACACGCCCCGCGACATCACACGGCCCGATCACTTTGGATGGTGATCGGGCCGTGGTCGTCGTCCCGGCAGCTCCACCGCTGTGGGCACCGCAACGGGCACCGCAATTGACGAGGACGTCCGGATGTCGGCAGTCTGCGAGTCGTCGCGGCGAACCTGGCTCGCGCGGGGAGCGTTCGAGCTGTTGACGGACGGGAGGAGCTGACGTGTCCGGTGCCAACGGGGATCACGCAGGGATCACGGGTGGATGGCGTGACCCGGCCGCTGGCGGAAGCACGCCGGCGTCACCGGGGCGGTCAACCCCCCGCACCGGAGCCGCCACGCACGCCGGAGTCGCACGGTGAGACGTTCCCCCCGCCTGTTGCTGCTGCGGCACGCGAAGTCCGATGTGGCGAGCGACCCGACGATGCGCGACCAGGACCGGCCGCTCTCACCGAAGGGACGTACCAGCATCGCGCTGATCGCCGACCACCTGGTCGCCGCGGGGCTGGAACCCGACCTGGTGCTGTGCTCGTCCGCGGTGCGCACCCGGGAGACGGTCGCGCATCTCGCACATGCCCTGCCGAGCAGCGTCCCCGTCCTGGTCGAGGACCAGCTCTACCTCGCCGAGGCAAACGACCTGCTCATGCGCCTTCGCCAGGTCGACGACGGCGTGCCCTCGGTACTCGTCGTCGGCCACAACCCGGGCCTGCACAGCCTCGCGATGGGCCTGCTCAGCCCGCCGGAGCGACACCGGGTGCCGACCTTCCCGACGGCCGCGCTGGCCGTCCATGACCTCACCGTGCCGCGGTGGAGCGAGATCGGACCTGCCTCCACACGGCTGGTCGACTTCGTCACCCCACGCTCGCTGCGGGAGGCCGCCGGCACGCCCGAGCAGGCCACCGACGTCTGATCAGGAGCCCTGGCCGGGAGCAGGCAAGGCACGGCCGGCGCCAGGGTGGAGGCTCACCTCCGGTCTGGCGCCGGCCGGTCTGGCACGACGACGCTTGTGGGCCGGCGTTCTAGTAGCACTGCTCCATGATGTTGGAGACCAGAGCCAGGCCGGCACCGGCGACCAGCGCCACCGCCGTCCCGATCCACAGCGGCACCGAGCCGAGGATCAGCGCGAGGGTGCCCAGGACAAAGCCCGCGATGAGGATGTACACCGCGGCCCAGGACCCCATGTTGGCCTTCACATGACCGGTATCCGACACGTCCACTCCTGTCTCGACCATGGCACACATGCCCGACCTCCCGCCGAGCGTACCCGCGCGCGGCACGACTCAGCCGAATCCGGCCAGGTGACGCAGATCCACCAACTGGTCGTTGAGCCAGCGGCGGACATCGTGGGTGCGCACCTGCTCGGCCGCGGCCGCCAGCCTGCGGTGGCGTTCGTCCATGGGCATGACCAGGGCCTCGTAGAGGGCGTCGGCCATCTGCTGGACGTCGAACGGGTGCAGCGTCACGGCGAACTCGCCCAGCTCCTCGTGCGCGCCTGCCATCTCCGACAGGGCCAGCACGCCGCCGCGCCGGTTGACGATCGCCACCTCCTTGGCCACCAGGTTCATCCCGTCCGCGATCGCGTTCACCATCAGCACGTCGCAGATCGAGTAGGCGCCGACCGCAAGGGTGAAGTCCTCCACCATGCGCAGATCGATCGGCTGGCGCCCCTCCTTGGTGTGCCTCGCGTTGATCTCCGCGACGACGGCGCCGATCAGTGCGATGTAGTCGGCGTACTCCGGGACGTCCGTGCGGCTCGGCTGGAGCAGTGCCAGGAAGCTCACCCGCCCGACCAGCTCCGGATGCTGGTCCAGGAGCGTTCCGAAGGCCAGGAAGCCGCGGACCACGTTCTTGCTGGGGTCGGTGCGGTCGACGCGCAGCACCAGCTGGCGGTCGTCGTCGAGGAAGACATAGCGCAGCATCGCGACGTGCGCGGCGACCTCCTCGCTGGCGAGGGTGGCGTCGAGCGCGGCCGGATCGACCGAGATCGGATAGTAGCGCGCCCGCACCGTCCGGTCGTTGACCTGGACGGTCAGCTCGTCGAGGTTGATGGGCAGCCCGAGCAGCTCGCCGGCGCACAGGACGAAGTTCCGGGCATAGCGGCGGGTGTGAAAGCCGACGACGTCGCTGCCGAGGAGACCACGCAGGAGACGTTCACGGATGTCGCCCGGCAGCACCCGCCACTCGTCCGGGCCCGGCCAGGGGATGTGGACGAAGTGGGTGAGCACGACGTCCGGGCACTGCTCGCGAACGTGCTCGGCGACCAGGTAGAAGTGGTAGTCCTGCAGCAGCACCAGCGCCTTGCCGCCACGTGACTGGACCTCGTCGGCGACCGCGTCGGCGTAGGCGCGGTTGACCGCCGCGTACCCCCGCTCGAACGCGTCGTGCTCGGCGCGGGTGAGCACCGGCGCCAGCGACCGCCCGTACAGACCATGCTGGATGAACCACAGGATCGGGTTCGACCACACGCTGTAGAAGTCGGCGTAGGCAGCCGGGTCGGTCACCACCAGACGCACCCTGATCGACGGGCCGTCCGGGTCTCCCTCCACCGCGTGGGGGAAGGGCTGGGTCTGCACCAGGATCGCGCCGCCATCGTTCTCCGCGGCGACGGCGGCGTCCTCGGCGGTCGCCGCGCCACAGACCCAGACGGCGTCATCCAGATGCTCCGCCAGGCCGGACAGGGCGGATACCAGCCCGCCGGCGCCCCGGTTGACGGTTCGGCCGGACGTATCGCGATCGAAGCTGACAGGACCTCGGTTGGACAACAGAACCAGCGGGAGATCGAGCAGGTCGATATCCGACACGGCAGAAGGAGCCCTCCTGGTCGTCATGGTGCCCGGCTGTCGAACGGCAGGCACTCGGCCGGCAATGCGGACACTGTCGGCCGGAGCCCACCGAAGGGTCGGGCGCACGGGACAACCCGGACTGTAGTGAGCCTGGAAACCGGATGCACCGCGTCGCCGCGTGGCTGGAGAGGTGTTACCCGGAAATTCGTCCGGTCACCATATCCACACTGCCCGTGCAAGGATCGGCATCGGCCGCGCCGCGGCGAGCCCGTTCGGCACAGTACTGCACAACACCTGGTCAGACGTCCGCGGGCGACCCCGCCGAGCCGCCTGCGGGCCGGCGGGACCCGGTGACTGCCCGCAGCCGCGATGTGCCCTACGCCACGATGTGTTCCGCGCCACGTTTTCCGCGTGTTCCGCGTGTTCCGCGGAACGTGTTCCGCGCCGGACGGGATCGCGGCCTACTTTCTCCTGCCTACAGGGTGTCCCGGTAGACCTTGACCTCCTGGACGGCGGACCCGAGCGCCGCGAGCGCGTTCTCCAGGCTGTCCCGGGTCTCGACCAGGGCGCTGGTGAGCTGTTCGACGGCGAGGTGCTCACTGCCGTCGGTCGCCGCGACGACCATCGCCTGCGCCTCCTCGATCATGTTCAGCGCGCCCTCGAGCTGGCCCGTGACCTCCTCGGTTCGCCGGAACGCCTCGTCGAGCTGCGCCTTGACGTCGGCGATCGTCCCTGCCACCGTGCACTCCGTTCCGTCAGCCGATCAACGCCCCGCCAGCCCGGCGACGTCGCCGCCGGCCGCTCAGCTCCGCCTGCTCCGGCCGTCACCCGCCGGACCCGCGCCCGCGCCTGTGCTCGCGCCGGCGCCCACGCCGAGCCCGAAGCGCATCGCGAGCGCCAGGCAGGCCAGGGCACCGATTGTCCCCGCCGGCTCGATCGGCACAAAACGGAAGGTCGCGAGGACCGCCACTCCCGCCGAGCCCGCCGCGAGCACGGCCGAACGCGCGGCGGACACGGCGGACGCGTCCGCGCTGGCGACCACCGCCACGGCACCGAGCCCCCCGGCCGCGACCAGGCAGGGCAGCGCCGGCGCCTCCCCGAACACCCGGGCCACCACCGTGAGCGCACCCGCAAGCACGCAGACCAGCGCCACGATCAGCCCGCTCGACCCGGTGGGGACTCCCTTGGTGACGGCCCGAAGCTCGGCCGAGCGGGACATCACCTCCAGGCACAGGCGGTAGGCCAGTTTCCTGGCCCGCTCCGGGTCGACGAGGTCGTCGGCACCGACGAGCCCGTCGGCGGGTGCCTGCGGGCGGCCGCGGCCACCCTTCCCGCGGCCATCGATCCCACCGCCATCGATCGAGGCCGCCGCGCCGAGCCGCTTCTCACCGGGTAGCGCGACGGCGGCGCGGGCACCACGACCGCCACGACCACCACGACCGCCGCCGAGCCCGTCCAGGTCGCCCGCGTACTGCTGGTAGACGGCCTCAACGTCGGGCTCGGTGCCCTCCCGCGGTCGCAGCTGGTCGAGGCCATCCAGCCCATGCGACTCCAGCGCGCCGCCGACCTGGGACCAGACCACGGCGACCCGGGAACGGATGTCCTCGGCCGCGGCCCGGTGGCGCCGAGCGAGGACGTCGTGGCCCTCCTGCCGTTCGGCCAGCCGTTGCGCGAGCAGGGCCCGCACCGTGTCGGAGGCGCCCATGAGCTCCCGGTAGCGGTTCGCGGCAACCAGGGGATGCTCGACCGACGCCGGTTGCCCGACCGCCGGGGGAACCAGTGCGACCGGGTGGCTGCCCGTCGCCGCGGCGGCGGGCAGCGGCCTGGCGTAGCCGCCGGGCGGCTGGGCGAACTCCATCGCCATCGCGGCCGACGCCGACGCCGAGAACACCGGGGAGGGCACCGGCGAGGGCATGAGGTGCCGGCCCGGCAGCTCGGCGAGGCTGTAGGCGGACGCGTCGTCGGTCACCGCGCCGGGCTCCCCGTCGGTCACCGCGCCGGGGCCCTCGTCGTGTTCACCTCGCACGCCGTCCCTCCACCACTCGTCGTCGACCTCCGCCACTCCGTCAGACCACCGTCCCATTGTCAGCACCGGACCGGGTCTCAAGGGGTGCGAAGGGGACAACCGTGCGTGGTTCGGCCTGGACGTGCCGGTCGAACAGCACGGCCCGGTTCGGGGTCGTACCAGCCGTGACCGGACGGTGCCCGGCCAGTCCGAACAGGTCCCCCCCGGGCAGCCCGGTGGCGACCCAGGCCGCGATGTCGTCCCGGTGCCCGGGCCCCAGGTCGTCGGCGAGCCGGGACGGGGCACGCCACCAGCCCAGCAGATGCACCCCGGCCGCCGGGCCGCGACGCGTCAGGGTCCGCAGATCGTCCAGCCCGGACCGCCGCGAGGCGTCGTCACGCGCCTCCAGGCCGGCCCGGCCCGCGTCCAGGGCGAAGACGACCAGCAGCCGGGTGGTCGACGCGGCACCGCTCTGCCCGGCGAGCGCCGCCTCCTCGCGGGCGCGGATCTCCGCCCCCGCGGACGCGAGGACCCCCCGCAGACCGGTCACGTCCGTCACATAGGTCGGATGGCCCGCGCGGCGCAACGCCGACGCCAGGGTCTCGGCGGCCGACACCGTGGCCGGATCCACCGCGACGATGTCGACGACGAGGCTGCCCGGCGCGCTCTGGGCACCGACGGACACCGCCGCCGCCTGCAGCATCCCGACCGCCTCCCGCCGCAGCGGACCGAGCACCGCCAGATGACGGCCGGGCAGCCGGGCCAGGCGCACGCCCACCGCCGGCGGCGCGAGATCCAAGGGCACCCCGACGAACGCCAACGGATCCCCGGCCGAGCCGTCGACCGAGCCATCCGCCGGGACCAGCGCGGCGCCGGTGCCGGAGCCGTACGCGGCACCGCCCCCGGCGGGATCACCCGAGGCGGGGACCGGCCGGCCGGCCAGTGCCTGGAAGGCCGGGTTGTCCGTGAGGACGGCGGGAGCGTGGCCGACGAACACGCGCGGTGGGCGCATCGCCGGAACCGCCCGGACCACCATCGCGCTCAGCTGCTCTCGCAGCTCGGCCAGCACCGCCGGGTCGGGGTAGGCGACGCGGACGTGCTCGTTGCCGACGGGGTGACCGTTGCGCCGGTTCACGATCGCCTCACCGACCCCGGACAGCGCACCCGCCGCCTCGTTCGCGGTCGACAGCAGCACCCGAGACTCGGAGATGGACGTCCGCAGCGCGACGCGCAGCGCGAACTGGCCGAAGATCGACCCCCGCTTGCCGGCCGTCGCGTCCAGCGCGTCGATACCGGACAGCGTCTGGCTGGCCAGCAGCAGGTGGATGCCGTAGGCCCGGCCCTGCCGCGCGAGCACCTCCAGCAGCGAGACCGCCTCCCGGGCGACCGTGTCGAGCGGAGTGAGCATCACCTGGAACTCGTCGACGACGACCACGACCCGCGGCCAGGGGGAGCTGCGGTCCGCCGCGCGCAGCCCGCGCAGGTCACGGGCGCCCAGCGCGCGCATCGTGACGGACCGCCGCTGCATCTCGTTACGGGCCGCGCGCAGCACCGCGACGCCGAACTCGCGGTCACTCTCGATGCCGACGGTGTCCGCGTGCGGAAGGAAGAACGGGTCGCCCGGCCGCTGCGCGAACTGGGCGAACTCCAGGCCCTCCTTGAAGTCGAGCAGGTGGAATCGCAGCTGGTCGGGACCGTAGCGGGCGGCCAACCCGTAGACCACGTCGAGCAGCAGCGTCGACTTGCCCGCCCCGGCCTGGCCACCGACGAGGCAGTGGACCGTGTCGTCGTCGAAGGTCAGCCCGACCGCTCCGTCGGGGCCGTGCGCGACCGGCACCGACACCCCGGCGGAGCTCTCGTACTCCCACAGCCCCGGCGGAAGCAGGCCGCCCAGGTCCGGCCCGCGGACCACGGCCTGCTCCACCCCGGCGACCACCCGGGTGGTGACCTGGGCGACCACCGACATCGGAGGCGCGTCGTCCAGCGCGCAGCCGAGCAGGCCCGACATCGACGTCCGCCACCCGCCGGGCATGACCGCGCCGACGTCGCCCGGGTCCCCCTGCAGCTCCGCCGCGGTCACCGTCTCGGCCCGGGGCAGGCTCGGCACACCCCGGCCGCCCGGGGCGTCCGCGCCCTCCTCCGCCTCGACGACCGCGATGATGTGCACCCCGCAGGACGGCCCCTGGGCCGCCACCGCCTCCAGCGTGCGAGCGGCCTCGTCGGCCAGCGGCGGCAGGCCCAGCAGGATCAGCAGCCGCCAGGGCTCGCCGCGGGGCACGCCGGCGTCCTCCCGCTCGCGCAGCGAGTCGAACCGGCCGCCGAGGCGGTCGACCGTGATGCGGCCGACCTCGGCGGACAGCTCCGCGAGGGCGGCCTCCAGCCGCGCCCGGGAGGTCAGGGTGGGCCCGACCACTCCGTGGGCGCGCAGCGGCGCGAAGCCCGCGAGCCCCGCGCCGAGCTCGTGCGGGTCGTAGACCGTGACCCGGACCGCGCCCGGCGACGCACTCGCGAGAACGCGGGTGAGCAGACCCCGGACGAGGCCCACGGCCTCACCGCGGCGCTCGCGGGTCGTGGTGATCTGGAGGTTCCCGGCGTCCAGCAGCGGCACCGCCAGCGGCACCTCGACGGGGCGCCCCCCGCGCGCCAGCGGCGGGACGAGAATGCGCCCGAGCCGCCACAGGCCGGGCTGCCCCCCGGGCCCGATCACGGGGCCACCGAGGCCGGCCGGACTGGCCGCTCCCGCGGGGCCGGCCATGCCGCCCGCGGAGCCGGCGGCAGCCGGGCCGGCGACGGGTGCGGCGACGGATGCGCTGTGCCACTCCGGTGCGTCCCAGCCGGCGCCGGCGAACGCGGGCGCGTGGCGCCGCGCGAGCGACGCCGCCTCGCTCAGGGCGAGCCGGACGCCCTCCAGGTTGCCCGCGAGGTCGGCGGCCGCCTCGTTGATCGTCTCCGCGTCCAGCGTCACGGTGGCGGCGGACGGCCCCTCGCCGGCCTCGAGCCGCGCGGCCTGCACGTCGAGCCGGTCCGCGAGCGAAAGGACCACCCCGAGGTTCTCGGAGATCCCGGAGACGAGCAGGCGCGCTCGCCGTGTGCCCGACACGCGACCTCCTCGCGACAGCTGTGTTCCGCGGCCGACAGCCGACGGCCGTCGCCCGGCCGCCGCGCCCGAGACACCACGCTAGCGACCGCTCCGTCACATCGTGCCGTTTCACCACACGCCGGACCACGGTGTCTCTGGCCCGTTCGGCGGGTTCCGCAGCGTGATCGCCGGCGACGAACTGGAACGTACCGGATGCTGGCGGGGAGACCGGCGCATTATCCACCGTGGCGCGGTGTTCAATGGCCCAGCGGAGATGCTGCGACGTGATTGGGCCTTTTCCGTCGTCGACTCGGACTCGCGGCATCCCTGACCGTGTGGACCGGGTGAGATGGAAGAGGCTTGTTGCTGTACAGGAGGCGCAGAAGTGGCGGATCCGGGGCGCATGTCCGACCTGGGCGTGGGCGCTCAGCATGCGGGCGAGCCGCCGCTCGCGGTCATCGACGTGGACGGTGTCGTGGCGGACGTCCGGCATCGCCTGCGGTTCCTGCGGGCACTCCCGGGTGACTGGGAGGCCTTCTTCGCCGCCGCCGACGTCGACCCGCCGCTCGTCGAGGGCGTGGAGCTCGTTCGCACCCTCGCCCGCGACCACGAGGTGATCTGGCTGACGGGCCGCCCCGAGCGCTCCCGCGCCGCCACCGAGCGCTGGTTGCGTGCGCAGGGCCTGCCGGTGGGCGAGCTGCGGATGCGCCCGGACGCGGACCGGCGGCCCGGGCGGATCTTCAAGCGGTCGGAGCTGCGCCGCCTCGGCTCACGCCGCCGGGTCGCCGTCGTGGTCGACGACGACCCGGCGGTGGTGGAGCTGCTGCGCGCCGACGGCTGGCCCGTCCTGCGTGCGGACTGGCTCGCCTACGAGCCCACCCTGGGCAACGCCCAGAACGAGGAGGGGCGCACCTGAGGTGACCGGGCGGTGAGATGACCGGGCCGCGGGGCGGGTGGGTCGTGGGGTGGGCAGGCGTCAGTGGGCGGTGCCCCTGCGGTAGGCGCGGACGGCGAGCGGCCCGGCCACCACGAGGATTCCCGCGCACCAGGCGAGAGCCGCCAGCAGGTCCCCGGCCACCGGGCCCCCGAGGAACAGGGCTCGCACCGCGTCGACGGTGCAGGTGACCGGCTGGTGCTTCGCGAACGCCTGGAGCCAGCCGGGCATGGATTCGACCGGGGCGAACGACGAGCTCGCGAACACGAACGGGAAGATCCAGATCATCCCGCCCGACTGCGCGGCCTCCGCGCTGCCGACCGACATGCCGATGACCGCCGAGAGCCACGAGAACGCGTAGGCGAAGAGCAGCATGAGGCCGAACCCCGCCAGTGCGGCGAGAACCGTCGTGTTCCCGAACCGGAAGCCGACCGCCAGACCCACCAGCAGCATGATCAGGATGATGAACGCGTTGCGGACGAGATCCGCGAGGGTCCGGCCCGTCAGCAGCGCCGAGCGGCTCATCGGCAGCGCGCGGAAGCGGTCGATCAGACCCGCCTCCTTGTCGGTGGCCAGCCCGATGCCGGTCATCATCGACCCGAAGATCACCGTCTGCACGAAGACGCCGGGCATCAGGTAGTCGACGTACTCCACCCCCGGGCCGACGTTGATCGCGCCACCGAAGACATAGGTGAACAGCAGGACGAACAGCACCGGCTGGATCGTCGCGAAGACCAGCAGCTCCGGCACCCGCCAGGTCTGGACGAGGTTGCGCCGGCACATCACCCAGGCGTCCGCGGCCTCCCAGGCGAGCCTGCCACGCCCGGGAACCGGGCTCAGGTCCAGAGTGCTCATGTCGCCACCAGATCCGACTCGTCGTCACCCGACCGCGGGCCGGGCGGCCGCACGGCATCCTTCCCGCCATCGGCGCCATCGGCGCCATCAGAGCCATCAGAGCCACGGGCGGCACCGTGACCCGTCAGGGCCATGAAGACGTCGTCGAGGGATGGCCGGTGCAGGCCGACGTCGACGATCGTGGCGCCGATCTCGTCCAGCGACCGCACCGCCTCGGCGAGCACGGCCGCGCCGGCGACCGGCACGGTCACCCGGCGCTCCTCGGCGGCCACGCCGGCCGGCCCGGTACCCAGCCGGCTGAGCACGGCCGTGGCGGCGTCGAGGTCGTCGCCAGGCGCGATCGTGATCTCCAGCCGGTCGCCGCCGATCTGCCGCTTGAGATCGTCGGAGGTTCCCTCCGCGATCACCCGACCGCCGTCGATGACGGACACCCGGTCCGCCAGCTGGTCGGCCTCCTCCAGGTACTGGGTGGTCAGCAGCACGGTGGTGCCCTCGCGGACCAGATCCGCGATCACGCGCCACATCGCCTGGCGGCTGCGCGGGTCCAGGCCGGTGGTGGGCTCGTCCAGGAACAGCACGGCCGGAGCCATGATGAGGCTCGCCGCGAGGTCGAGACGGCGGCGCATGCCGCCCGAATAGGTCTTGATCTGCCGCCGCGAGGCCTCGGTCAGCTCGAACCGCTCCAGCAGCTCGATCGCGCGGGCCCGCGCCGTGCGGGCCCGCAGGCGGTACAGCCGGCCGAACATCTCCAGGTTCTCCAGGCCGGTCAGCCGCTCGTCCACGGCCGCGTACTGGCCCGTCAGGCCGATGCGTGGCCTGACCCGCTCCGGATGGCGCAGCACGTCGACACCGAGCACCTCGGCCCGGCCGCCGTCGGCCGCCAGCAGCGTCGACAGAATCCGGACGGCGGTCGTCTTGCCGGCCCCGTTCGGGCCCAGGACACCGTGCACACTGCCGACGCTGACGCTCAGGTCAAGCCCGGCCAGGGCCGTATGTCGACCGTAGTTCTTGCGAAGGCCCTCGACGAGGACCGCTGTCTGATCGGTCACAGGGCGAAGGTACGCCAGGGCACCGACAGTTCTCGAGCGAGTTTTCGCTGTGGCGGGCCGCGGACCGCGGCCGGCCGCCGAGGGTCTCGGGCTCTCAGGCCGAGCTGCGCCGCCGTCGCCGGTGGGCCAGCTCATCGCCCGGATGGGCCGCCGCCGGCTGACCAGGGCGCTCACAGGGCAGTTCCGCGAGCTGGCCGCGCATGTCCTCCAGGGCCCGGCCCACCGCGATGGCGAAAACGCCCTGGCCGCCCCGGACGAGATCGATGACCTCGTCGTCCGAGGTGCACTCGTAGACGGTCGAGCCGTCGCTGATCAGCGTCAGATGGGCGAGGTCCGCCACTCCCCTGGTCCGCAGGTGCTCCACCGCCGCCCGGATGTTCTGCAACGACACCCCGGCTTCCAGCAGCTTGCGGACGACCCGCAGCACCAGCACATCCCGGAACGAGTAGAGCCGCTGGCTGCCGGACCCGCTGGCACCCCGCACGCTCGGCGCCACCAGCCCGGTCCGGGCCCAGTAGTCGAGCTGGCGGTAGGTGATACCCGCCGCCGCACAGGCGGTGGGTCCCCGGTAGCCGACATCATCCCCCGGCGGCTGCGGTATCTCGTCGCCGAAGAGCTGCCCCTGCTCGATCATGGTCGCCTGCTCGTCGTCCCCCCAGTGGGGATCCGCATCGTCCGGCGCCACCCGCGCGGCCGCCCCGATCGAGGTGCCACTCTTCACCAGTCCCATCCTCCGGACAGTCCGGGAGCCTCACGGCCCGCCCGCCGACGATGCCGCACACCGTCACCGCCGTCGCGCCGAGGCGCGTCGCGCAGCCCGACGCGCCGCGACATGAGCGCGCGCTCCCCTGCGCGGCGGTGAACCCCGGTGCCCCGCCAACCACTGGCTCGGCAACCGGTTCGCCCGACCGTAGGGGCGGGGCATCGTCCCTTCAATGATCCAAGCCGGCGTGTCCGTCGTCCAGTGGACATGCGGGCGTCAAACAGCGGAGTTCGGGTTTATTTTGGCGAAACATCCGCGATTGGGACACATCGGGCGCCGTGCTCGGCCGTCGCCGTAGCCGCGACCAGCGGGCCGGCCGAACCGACCAGTGATCACGAGCCCGGCGTGTTGAAGTCCTCCGGCGAGATGGTGTCCAGGAACTCCCGGAACTTCTCCAGCTCGCTCTCCTGCTCCTGTTCCTGCTCCTCGGGGACCGTGATGCCGGCCTCCGCCAGCACCGCCTCCACGCCGTACACGGGCGCGCCCATCCGCATGGCCAGGGCGATCGCGTCCGAGGGCCGGGCGGAGACCTCGACCCCGTTACCGAAGACCAGGGTGGCGAAGAACACGCCGTCCTGCAGGTCGGTGATGGTGACCTGGGTCAGCTCCGTCTGCAGGGCGCGCAGGACGTCCCGCATCAGGTCGTGGGTCATCGGGCGGGCCGTCGTGATGCCCTCCTGGGCGAAGGCGATGGCTGTGGCCTCGACCGCTCCGATCCAGATCGGCAGGTACCTCTCGCCCCCCACCTCCTTGAGCAGAACGATCGGCTGCTTCGACGGAAGCTCGACACGCACGCCGACGATGTCCAGCCGATGCACCGATCTACCTCCTAGCGCAGGTGGGGCAGGGTGGGACGCTGTGACCGGAGCCGGAAAACCCCACGAGGAGACAGTATCCCCGCTACCGCCCCGCGTCAGCGCGCCCGCCGGTTCTCACTTTCCGTACGGACTCGCACCATGTGCGTAGTGGGTATGTGCTACCCCGACCGGCTCGAGGCAAGCCGGGTACGCAGCAGCGCGGCATGCATGCGCACCAGCAGCGTCGCAAGCTCGTCGACGGTCTGCGCGGCCCGCCCGTCGGGCTCGCCCAGCCGCCCTGAGCGCAGCGGTGCCACGGCGGCCTCGATGAGACCTGCCTCACGGTCCGCCGCGGCACGGGCGGCACGTAGGTGGCGCACCTGGACTCCGTGCGAGGCGAGCAGGGCCACGGTACGGGCCACCAGCAGTGCGTCGGAGTCGTAGTACCCGCCACCGGCGATGGGCCCGACAAGCCCGTTGCCCTCCAGGTCGGCGAGGACGTCGTCGTCCAGGCCGCTGGCGGCCAGCAGCTCCCGGCGCGACAGGCGGACCCGCTCGGCGCCGATCAGGGCGTCCAGGCCATGCCCGACAGGGCGGTCCGGGACGGCCCGAGGCCCCGGGCGGGGCAGCGCGGTGTCGCCGCGGTCCAGCGCGGCCAGCTCTTCCTTGATCACCCGGAGCGGGAGGTAACGCTCGCGCTGGGCATGCAGAACATGCCGAAGCCGCAGAACGTCGTCCGGCGAGTACTTCCGGTAGTTGGAGCTGGTGCGTGCCGGCTCGACCAGCCCCTCGGACTCCAGGTAGCGGATCTTCGAGAGGGTGATGTCGGGGTACTCGGCTCGCAGCCGGTCCAGGACCTCGCCGATGTTCAGCGTCTTCGCGGCGTCCTCGGCCCGGGCGGACGGACTGCGCCGGGCCACGCCCGGCCTGAACTCCTCCGCACGGCCCGACGGGCGCATCGACTCCGCCGCGGCGCCGCCGCCGCTCACCGCGCCGTACCCCCGCTCACCGGACGCCGACCCCGCCGTAGGTCGCACCGGTCAGGAAGACCAGGCGGAACTTGCCGATCTGGACCTCGTCACCACCGGTCAGCTCGGCGGAGTCGATCCGCTCGCGGTTCAGGTACGTGCCGTTGAGACTGCCGACGTCACGGACGGAGAAACCCTTCGTGTAGGGCGAGCGGTGGAACTCGGCATGCCGGCGGGAAACGGTCACGTCATCCAGAAAGATGTCGCTCTCCGGATGGCGCCCGACGGTGGTGAGGTCCGCATCCAGCAGGAACCGGCTACCCGCGTTCGGCCCCCGCTTGACGACAAGCAGGGCGGAGCCCGGCGGAAGCGCATCGACCGCGGCGACGGCGTCGCGCTCGGTCGAGTCGTCGACATGGTCGCCTTCGATACCGGAGAGGGCCGCGGCAAGGTTCAGGGTCGACGTCTGCTCCGCGGGTCGCTCCGGCGCCACGGGCTCGCCCGGACGTACCAGAGGCGACCCGCACCGCGCGCAGTACAGCGCGTCGGACGGGTTCTGCTGGCCGCACCTCGTGCAGAACACAGTCTCGTCCGCTTCCTGCCGGTCGCCCGCACGCGGGTGGCCGGCCGCTCGGTCCGCCGCCCTCACGGCGGCTGGAGTGGTGCCCGACAGGGGTGGACCCGAAGTACCCGGCGAAACCCGAGGTACCCGAGCCATCACCGCACGCGGACGGTCGAACACGGCAGTGGCCGCACCGATCCCGTCACGGCGCACTCCGAGGCTAGTGCATCAGGAGCACCGTCGTGAAAAGGATGCGCCGGGCGATTGTTCGGCGTGGCGTCACCGGACGCATGCGGCGAGCGCAGGCCGCTTGACAATCCGTCCGAGCCGACATAACGGACAGATAGCCACAGCACCGACGATGGGCGCCACTCCGAGCAGCTATGCACGGCCGGCTCATGACCGGCCTGCCACGATGCGTGTACGGATCGCCTGACTTTTCCGGAAGCCGGTCTACTGAGCCCTCTCCATCTCACGCCTGTCGGGCGCTGTCGCGGCAGGCCGGAGCCGACGGTGGAAAGGACTCACTGCTCCTTGACGTGGTCCCGGTACTGCGCCGCGTCGAGGAGCTCGTCGAGCACCGACGGATCCGCCACCGTGACCTCGACCAGCCAACCGTCGCCGTACGGGTCCGAGTTCACCAGCTCCGGTGCGGAGGACAGCACCTCGTTGCGTGCGGTGACCGTGCCCGAGACGGGCGCGTAGATGTCCGACACGCTCTTGGTCGACTCGACCTCGCCGCACGGCTCACCCTCCGAGACCTCCTCCCCGACCTCGGGTAGCGAGACGAAGACGATGTCACCGAGCGCCTCCTGGGCGTACGCGGTGATACCGACACGCACCCGGTTCCCGTCGGCCCGGGCCCACTCGTGCTCACGGGTGTATTTCAGGTCGTCGGGATACAGCGCAATCGCCTCCTGGGTCGTGGTGTCGCACACCGGCCGATCAGTCCGCCGGACGGGCGAAACGGGGGCTCGGCACGGTGCGCAGGGCCCCGATCTCGATCCGGTCGGAGTTCGTGATCTCGGCCTGCGCGCCATCCCGGGTAGCTACCGTATCGAGCACCCCGCCGGGGATCCGCATCGCCTGGGCAAGTGTGTGCGCCTCCCCGATCACGCGCAGCACGTAGGGCGCGGCGACTGTGGCGCCGTCCACCGTCATCCCCCCGCCAGGGGCGTCGATGATGTAGGTCGAGGCCACGACGCGCACCCCGGACAGCTCGATGGCCTCGGCGCCGGCGTCCCGCAGCTCCTGGAGTGCGTCGACGAGGATCCAGGCGTCGACCTTGCCGCGCGGGTCACTGACCGTGAGCGTCAGGCCCGGCCCGGCAACCGGGGCTGTCCCCGCGAGCACCGCCAGCGTGTCGGCCTCCTGACGGGCCCGGTCGAGCTCGACCTGGGCGCGGCCGTCGTCCGCGAGCGCCGCGCGGGTCTCCTGCAGCCCGCTCGCCTCGACCTGTAGCCGCTGCCCACCGATCGAGAGGCTGTCCAGCCGGCTCGCGAGCTCGTCCGGACGCACCCGGGCGAGATGGTCCGCCGAGTCCGCCGATCGGATCACGACGGTGACCCCGAACCCGAGCAGCGCGAGCATCAGGATCGACGCGAGCCGAACGAGCCGAAGCCGGGAACCACCACTCGGTGTCCCGTTCCCGACAGTCGGGGAGGCGACAGCCGGGGCGGGCGAGGGCGGGACAGGTGCGGGCGGGACAGGTGCGGGCGGGACAGGTGGGGGCGGGACAGGTGCGGGCGGGACAGGTGGGGGCGGGACAGGTGGGGGCGGGACAGGTGGGGGCGGGACAGGTGGGGGCGGGACAGGTGGGGGCGGGGCGGGCCCGACCACACCGTCTGTCGTCACGACTTCAGCACCAGACGGCGGATCGTGCTGGCGTTCGTGAAGATCCTGATCCCGAAGACGACGAGCACCGCGGTCGAGAGCGCACCACCCACCCCCAGCGCGTCACCCAGGGCGACGAGCGCGACCGCCAGCACGACATTCGACAGGAAGGACACGACGAAGACACGGTCGGAGAAGACGCGTTCCAGCGCCGCGCGCAGCCCTCCGACCGCCGCGTCGACCGCGGCCAGGACAGCCACCGGCAGATACGGATCCAGCCACCCGGGCGGTTGTGGTGTGGCCAGCAGCCCGGCGAGGACTCCGACGACGATCGCGACCAGGCCGGTGATCGCGGGCGCACGTGTCATGATCCACTCCCTCGGGCGTATCGGAGGTTGGGGTCCGCGGCCGCCGGCAGCGTCACCGCGCCGAGCCGGGCGATTGTCACCGCGTCCGGTGGCGCGCCGGCCCGGGTACGCAGCCGCACGGTGACCGGCGCGGCCGAGACCCTGGACACGATCGCCGCGGAGTCGCCGATGGCGTCGAGGACGTAGGGAGCCTCGACCGCGCTGAGCCCCACCAGGATCGCGTCACCCGCCGCGCGTATGGCGCTCAGCGCGGTAAGCCGAACACCGTTGACCGCCACCGCCTCGGCGCCCGCGCTCCACAGCAGGTTCACCATGTCGGCCAGGTCGTGGTCGGCGAGCCGGCCGCCCGGCGTCAGCTCCGCCGTCGGCCGCGGGTTTCCCGCGTCCGCGGGCGGGCCGGCCGCCGGGTCGGTGAGGGTCAGGCGCACCCCTGGGCCCCGGGCCGCCGCCAGCCCCGCCGGAGCGGCCAGCGCACCGATCCGTGCGGTGGCGGTGTCCCAGGCATCGTCGGCGGACCGCTGGCGCGCGCGCAGGTCCGCGATGGCAGAACGCAGCTCACGCACGTCGGCGGCCAGATCGTCCCGGTGCACCGAGCGCGTCTCGTACTCGGCGCTCAGCCGCGCCCGCAGCCGCTCCCCCGCCGGCGCGGCCGCCACCCCCTCGCGGATGGTCAGTGCTGTCAGCAGCCCCGTCAGCAGCAGCGCGAGCGGCATGGCGAGCGAATGCCAGCGGTTGCGCCGCGCGCGACGAGACCCCCGCCGACGCCCCGCCCGGCTGGACGACGCCTGCGCGTAGCCCGGATCGAGCGCCGTCGCGGCCACCCGCTCGAGCGCCGTCTGGGTCCGTGCCTGCACATCCGGCATTCTTGCCGATGCCCGAACCGGAGCCGTGACCTCCCCGCCGCGTTCCGCAGCCCGCGCCCCGCGCCGGCGGGCCGCCACAGCTCGCGGCCGACCGGTCAGCGCTGGCCGGTGGTGGCCTCCACGGGGGGCGTGGCCTCCACCACGGCGCTCCAACGGCGGAGAAGCCGCTGCGCGTCGCCCAGGTCCGCGGCCTCGGCCCACAGGTGGGTCACAGCCTCGGACGGGTCCGGCAACACGAGCGCCCACGAACCATCCGGGTTCACGACCCGCACACCGTCCGTCGTGTCCACCTGTGTCTCGGAGTCACTGCCGACCGACTCGACGACGCGGCGCATGACCAGCCCCTTCTCCGCCCACGGCGTGGGCACCGAGGACCGGACCATCGCCACCGGCGGGATCCGCGCGTCGATCGCGCTCAGGGTGAGCCGGGTCCGCGCGACCAGCGCGACCAGCCGGATGAACGCGGCGAGACCGTCGATCACCGGCGCGAACTCGGGAACGACGAACCCGCCCTTGCCGTCGGCCGCGAACACGACCCGTTCGTCCTCGACCATCTTGGACAGCCCCGCGCCCGACATCGGCATCCGCCGCACGGTCAGCCCGTGGAACCGGCTGACCTGGTCGGCGACCCGCGTGGTGGCGACCGGCACCGCGACCGTGGCCCCGCGGTTCTCCGCCGCGACCAGGTCGAGCATGACCAGCAGCGCCCGCTCGTCGCTGATCAGGTCACCGCGCTCGTCGACGATCGTGATCCGCTCACCGATGTGGTCGAACCGGACCCCGAACGCGGCCCGCGAGCTCGCCACCAGCGCACCGAGCCGGTCAAGAGCCCTGCGTTCCTGCGCCGCACCGCGCTCGGGGTACGTCTCGTCCAGCCGGCCGTTGACCGTCAGGACGTCCACGCCGAGCCGGCCGAGCAGCGTCGGCAGCAGCAGCGACGCCGCTCCCCCGGACGGGTCGACGACCACCTTGAGGTCCGCCTCGGCCAGCCCGCTGGTGTCGACCCGGTCCAGCAGGTCCTGGCTGTAGACATCGGCCGTGCGCGCGGGGAAGCGCAGGTCACCGATCTCGCCGGGGAAGGCCCGGCGGAACTCCTGCCGGCTGAAGACCCGGTCGAGCTTGCGCTGCGCGGCCGGCGAGAGGTCGTGGCCGTCCGCGTCGAGGAAGACGATGTCGATACGTTCCGCGTCGCCGGGCTTGGATCGCAGCATGATGCCGCCGGCCGCGTCGGAGGTCCGCACGTCGAACCGCGCGACCGGCAGCGGGGCGACCTCCAGGTCACGGACGTTGATCGCGCCCGCCGTCAGCGCGCTGATCACCGCGCGCTTGAGCGCCCGGGCGGCCCGGGAGCCGTCACGGGCCGTCGTGACGGTGGTCCCCTTCTTCAGGGTCGTCGCGTAGGCGCTGGTCAGCCGGACCACCAGCTCGGGCGTGATCTCCGCGTTGACCAGCCCGGAGACGCCGCGCGGCCCGAACAGCGAGCGCTGCCCGCGCGACTCCCAGATCACGCTGGTGTTGACGACCGCCCCGGCCTCGATCGTCTTGAACGGGTACACCTTGACGTCGTGGGAGACGAACGCCTCCTCCTGGATGACGCACTCGTCCCCGATGACCGCGCCCTCCTCGATACGCGCGGCCCGCAGCACGTCGGTGCTCTTGCCGATCACGCAGCCGCGCAGGTTCGTCCGCGGCCCGATCAGCGCGTTGTCCTGGACGACCGCGCGGTGCAGGAAGGCGCCGCGCTTCACCACCACGTTGCTGCCGAGCACGGTGAACTCGCGCAGTTCCGCGCCGGCCTCGACCTTGCTGTAGTCACCGACCATCAGCGGGCCCTTGAGGACGGCGTCCGGGTGCACGTCCGCGTCCTCGCCGATCCACACGCCCGGGGAGAGCTCGAAACCGCCGATCTCGACGTCCACCTGCCGGTTCAGCACGTCGGCCTGGGCCCGCTGGAAGCTGGCGATGGTGCCCACGTCCTCCCAGTAGCCGCCGGCGACGTAGCCGAAGACCGGGGCGCCGGCCTCGACCAGCCGCGGGAAGACGTCCCCCGACCAGTCGACCGCCTCGCCCGCCGGGACGTACCCGAGCACCTCCGGCTCCATCACGTAGATGCCGGTGTTCACCGTGTCCGAGAACACCTGGCCCCAGGTCGGCTTCTCCAGGAAGCGGGAGATCCGCCCGTCCTCGCCCGCGATGACGATGCCGAACTCCAACGGGTCCGGTACCGACTTGAGCGCGACGGTGACCAGCGCGCCCTGCTCCCGATGAAAGGCGACGAGGTCGGTCAGGTCGATGTCGGTCAGCGCGTCACCGCTGATGACGAGGAACTGCTCGTCCCGCAGCGCGTCCTCGGCGTTCTTGACGCTGCCGGCGGTACCCAGTGGGGTTGTCTCGGTGGCGTAGGACAGGTGCATGCCCAGCTCGTCACCAGACCCGAAGTAGTTCCGGATCATCGCCGCGAGGAACTGGACCGTCACGACGGTCTCGTCGAACCCGTGCCGTTTGAGCAGGCGCAGGACATGTTCCATGATCGGCCGGTTGACGACCGGCAGCAGTGGCTTCGGCAGGTTCGCGGTCAGCGGCCGCAGCCGGGTGCCCTCGCCGCCCGCCATGACGACGGCTCTCACGGCCTTACCTCCCGATCTTCCCGGACGTCGCGGACGCCACCGGCCGTGCGCGTTCGACGGCGAGGCGGCGGGCCTGTTCGAAGTAGAGGAGGCCGGACCACCAGTACAGGGCGACACCCCAGATGGCGAACGCCCACCCGACCGGACGTGCCGCCGTGGCCAGCCACGAATCGCCGGCCGACAGCAACAGCAGCGGGAAGGCGTAGAGCAGGTTGAAGGTCGCGGCCTTGCCCAGGTAGTGGACGGGAAGGGCGGTACCGACACCGAGCTGGCGCAGGATCGGCACCAGCAGCAGCAGTGCGGCGTCCCGGGCGACGAGAAGTACCGCGAACCACAACGGGACGATGTCGCGCAGGGTGAGGGCGACGATCGTGGCGAGGATGTAGAGCCGGTCGGCCAGCGGGTCGAGCATCACCCCGAGCCGGCTGGTCTGGTTCAGGACCCGGGCGAGCTTGCCGTCGAGGTAGTCGCTCACGCCGGCGAAGGCAAGCACCCCGAGTGCCGCGCCGTCCGCCTCCGGCCCGAGCGCGAGCCACAGGAACAGCGGGACGCCCAGCAACCGCAGACCTGACAGCAGGTTCGGAATGGTCCAGATCCGGTCGGAGGCCTGCGTAGCCGCCGTCACGCCGAGTCCCTCCTCCCCGACCCGGCCATGCGCGTGGCGGCACCGACGGTGCCAACGGCCTCGCGCGCCGACCTCGGGACGCGGGTCGTGCCCTGACGCTAGCGGATGTGCGTCGCTGAGGTCATCGAGTGTCGTTCGCGGCGGGCCACCATCACATGATCCGTCCGACCTTGTAGGTGGAGCTGTAGATCGGCCGCAGCGACACCACACCACCGGTCTGCGGCGCGGCCCACATGTAGCCGTTCCCCGCGTAGATACCCACGTGGTAGATGTTGTTCTCGGTACCGTAGAAGATCAGGTCGCCCGGCTGCTTGCCGGACTGCGGGACGTGGGTCGAGGCGTTGTACTGCCCCTGTGCCGTACGCGGCAACGATCGGCCGAGCTGCTTGAAGACGTACTGCACCAACCCTGAGCAGTCGAACGAGTAGGGACCCTCCGCCCCCCACACGTACGGCTTGCCCTTCTGCAGCGAGGCCAGGTAGACCGCTTTCTCCCCGATGGAGCTGCCCGGGATCACCGAGGGGATCGCCTGGCTGACGCTGGAACGCGACGCCGACGACGACGTCGGCGCCTTGATGGTGATCGTGGCCGACGTGGCGACCGACGGCCGCAGCGCGCTCGTGCCGTCGAACACCGCGGTGATCGTGGTCGTGCTGAGCAGCCGTGCGGTGATCTGGGCCTGGCCGTTCGTGTCGGTAGTGAGCGCCCGGGTCGTCTGCCACTTCGGCCCGTTGACCACCACGATGCGGACCTGCTGGTTGCCCAGCGGGGTGCCGCTCGCCTCTCTGGCCCGCACCGTGAGGACCACCGGCGCGTTCGGGGCCACGCTGGCGTTGTCGGTGGTCAGCTCGATGTTGGTGAAGATCGGCTCGGAGGAGGCGATCGCCCCCGCCAACGGCGCGGCGGCGGCCGCGACCGCCGCGGCGGCCTCGTCCTCGGAAGCGCCCTGGCCCTGGCCTGGTAGCACGGACGCCGTCTGGGTCGTGCCCGGCTCAAGGGATGCGGAGGCGTCCGGCGTTGACGGGACGGTCGCGGCGAACGCGGCGGTGGATGCGGCGAGCGTCCCGGTCGTGAAGGCGGCGATCGTCGCGGCGCGCCGGGGCGGCTGGCCACCTCGTCGGGAGCCGGTGCCGGATCGGACGTTCGAGGAGCGCTGCCGCCCCTTGACGAACTGGTCCCAGTCCTCGGGCAGCCAGGCAATTCCGCGACGGGGCAACGCGAGTCCTTCTCTCTCCGGCGCCTGCGACACGCGCTGCCAGGTTCGGCAACGCGCCGTCCCACCGGCCGCGACCGGCCGACGGGAACCAGACCGGTCGACCAGCAGATCGGGCACGGGGGTACCCGCTTGCCGGCAGCCGACATCCCTCGTCCTGCCCCACCTGTCTCGGAGGGGTCGTCAAGCCGGGGGCAGGACGCGGCGCTTCGGCTTGACGCTTTACATACATCGGGCGGTGCTCGGCACTCTCGATTAGATCTGCGCGCAGGTGCCGATGCTGAAGATAGTGGACTTCGACAGTCGGCCGACAATCACCCCCCGCACAACAATCACCCACCACACCCCGCGATCACGATGCGGAAATAGCCGCTTACTTTCTGTCGGAGCGAACCGGCCGCGCGCCCCCCGGATCGACCCGCGCTCCCAGCCCGGGCAATACCCCGCGGAGCCTGCCTGGTATAGGGAATCCGGCGGCACCCGCAGGGGTGGACGGCGGCCCGGACGGCCATCGGCGGCGACCGAAGCCCCACCCCCGGACCGCGGTCTGACACCGCTGGCGAGCGCCTGTGCGTCGCCTCCAGGCAATGCGCTCGAAACACAATGCGAAGGCCGTCCGTAGACCGGATACCACCCTTGGTGGTGCATCACGCGAACACCCCCGTGTACCGCCGGCAGTGCCATCGCCGCCGCACCGCCAAGCAGGCAGCGCCCAGGCAATACACATTGGCCACGCGAATCACACACCGACGTGCCGGAATCGGGCCGCGCCGCCACCCTGCGCATCCCCGGCCCCCCGGAAGACCAGCGCAGGACCACTGAATGGAATCCCGACCGTTGGCGACCCACCGGGAACACCCCGGGCCCCGCTGCCGGGTCGAGTCCGTGACCGAGCCCCGCCACGCGATCGCCATGCTGGTACGACGGGCGATCACCGCCGGGATGCCGTTCGCCTGGGTGACCATGGAGCGGGTCGAAGCCGCGCCAGGCGTGCTCGGTGGTCCGGCAACTGGCCGAACCAGCGACGGGCCGAACCGGCGACGGGCCGAACCGGTGCACACCTGACGCGGCTGGGACTCAGGTTCGGCCTACTCGCGGGCCGCGCTCACGACCACCACCGATGTGGTGGTCCCGTCCGCTGAGCGCGTTTCCAGAGCGAGACCGGGCAGGCCGGCCTCCTGCGCGCACTGAGCGAGCGCGCTGGTGACCTTCGGGTCGGGAGCGTCGGGGAGGTCAGGTGCCGGGCCGTCGCCAGCCCCCGCCTCGCCCACGAACACCGGACCCTCATCTGAATCCGTGTCGCTGTCGCTGTGGAGCACCGGGCCTTCGCCGGAACCCCACTCGCCACGGAGCACCGGGCCGCCGCTGCCCGCCGCGCCGGGCACGCCGGCCGGGCCGGGCACGCCGGCCGGGCCGGAACCCGAACCGGCGACGACCGGCCCGTCCGCCGGCGGAAGGCCCAGTACCTGCGTGGTGCCGGGAGCGGGGAAGGTCACCCCGGCGTCCTGCAGGCACTTCGTGACGGTCGCGTTCTGCTCCGCGGTAAGTGGTTCGATCGAGGGCGGGCCACCGACGGCACCGGGTGCGGGCGCGTACTGCCCGCAGGCTTCCACCGCCTTCGACCCGTGCTCGGAGTCGATCACCAGGCGCACCGTTCGCCGATGGCTTCCCGACGATTCGGTCTGCACCTGGGCGCCGTTCTCCTTGAGGCACCGGGTGTAGTCGTCGTTGCCCGGCGGGAGGGCCGGCGCACCGGACGCTGCGGTACCTGATTCAGGCGTGCCCGCGGGCCCGGCCGCCATCGCTGCGGCGGTGCTGCCAGTGCAGGCCGCCAGCACGAGCGCCGTCCCGAGCAGCACGCGCGCGGACCAGTGTCGTCTCATCAGTCACCTCACCTCGTGGCCGGCGCGGTTTCGCCGGCCACGAACAGATCTATTGACCGAGCGATCCGGGGCCCGTAAGCGTCGCGGCTTACGCTTTCTTTATGGCCCGCGGTCGATGATCGGCGTAGGTGGAGAGGCGGCTGCGTGCGGATCCTGGTGGTCGAGGACGAGGTGATCCTGGCGGAGGCCATCGCCGAAGGCCTGCGCCAGCGGGCCATGGCGGTGGACACCTGCGGGGACGGGGCGAGCGCCCTGGAGCTGGCAGCGCTCCATCCCTACGACGTGATCGTGCTCGACCGGGATCTTCCCGTGGTGCACGGCGACGATGTGTGCCGGGCTGTGGTGGCCGCCGGCGGCGACACCCGGGTCATCATGCTGACTGCCTCGGGGGACGTCGCCGACCGGGTGCACGGGTTCGGGGTGGGGGCCGACGACTATCTGACCAAGCCGTTCGCGTTCGCGGAGCTGGTCGCCCGGGTGCAGGCGCTGGGCCGGCGGGCCCGTGCCGCGGTGCCGCCGGTACTTCGCCGCGCCGGTGTCGAGCTGGACGTGCCGCGGCACCAGGTGTCCCGGGACGGTCGTTTCATCCTGCTGTCCCGCAAGGAGTTCGCCGTCCTGGAGGTTCTCATGCGGGCCGACGGGGCTGTGGTCAGTGCCGAGGAGCTCTTGGAGAAGGCGTGGGATTCCAACGTCGATCCGTTCACCAACGCGGTACGGATGGCGGTGATGACGTTGCGCCGCAAGCTGGGATCGCCGCCGCTGATCGAGACCGTGGCCGGGGTCGGATACCGTCTGGGCAACTGAGGCAGCGCCGGCCGAGGGCGATGTCGGTCAAGGTCCGGCTCGCGCTGATGTGCGGCGGCCTGTTCCTCCTCAGCGGTGTGGTGTTGCTGACCGTCAACTACGTCCTGGTACGCGCCGCGCTGCCGTCGGCGACCATCGCCGCCGGAACCGCCTTCGGCGCAACCGGTTCGACCGGCGCGGCGCCCGGAGCACCGGAGTCCGCATCGCCCGGAGATCTCGCGGCGCCCGGAGATCCAGTGTCGCCGGGAGATTCCGTGTCGCCGGGACTCGGTGTCGGCGTGCCTGGTCCGGGCCCGGATTCCAGCATCCTGACCGTGGTGAGCGCGGTCCGCAGCTATCGCGGGGACGTATTGAACACCCTGCTGGTGCAGTCCGGGGTGGCGATCGGGGCGACGCTGGTCCTCGCACTGCTGCTGGGGTGGGTGGCCGCCGACCGGACTTTGCGGCCCGTGCACGCGGTGGTCTCGACGGCCCGCCGGCTCGGCGCGGACAACCTTGACGCCCGGATCCGGCTGCGCGGGCCGCGCGACGAGCTGACCGAGCTGGCCGACGCCTTCGACGAGATGCTCGATCGGCTGGCTGGGTCCTTCGACGGCCAGCGCCGGTTCGTGGCCAACGCGTCACACGAGCTGCGCACCCCGTTGGCCGCGCAGCGAACCCTTGTCGAGGTCGCGATGGAGCGCCCCGGGGCCGATCCGGCCCTGCACGATCTGGGCACCCGCCTGCTGACCTTGAACGTACGTATCGAGGCGCTCATCGAGGGACTGCTGGTGTTGGCGCGCAGCGACCGTGGGCTCGCCTCCCGGCAGGTGGTGCGCATCGGCGAAGTCGTCTCGGCTGTCGTCGACATGCACCGCCCGGTCGCCACCGCGGCCGGGGTGGACCTGCGATGGGAGCACACGGGCCGAGACCGTGCCGCGGCGCCGGCCTACGCCGTATGGGGCGACCGGCTGCTGCTGGAGCGGATGGTCTCCAACCTGGTGGACAACGCGATCAAGTACAACCGGCCTGGCGGGACGGTGTGGGTACGTGAGGGTGGGGATCCGGTCCTGTCCGTCACCAACACCGGCCCGCCGGTGCGGCTGTCCTCGGCCGCCGACCTGTTCGAGCCGTTCAGCCGGGCAGGGCGGGGATCATGGAGTCCGGAGCGCGGTGCCGGCCTCGGCCTGTCGATCGTCGCCTCGATCGCCCGCGCCCACGGCGGCTCGGTCCGGGCCGTGTCCCGGCCCGAAGGCGGCCTGGAGATGGATGTCTTCCTGCCGGCCCAGCCACCGCCGCTGCCACCGCCACCGGCGAACTCCAAGCTCGCGCCGACCGGCCAGCCAGCCCGTTCCGCTTCCCGACCGGGCTCTGTGACACCGGCCGGGTGAGGCCATCGGGAGGCCATTTGTCCCCAACACAATGCCCCCACCGCCATCGGGACATCCGAGCCGCTATTGCGCACCTGGCACTGCCGAGACCGGCCGGCCCGGAACCACCGGCAGTGATGACTGCGCCGCAGGCCCGCCTGCAGGTGCTGTCGGGTTTGGCAGCACCGCCGGAGCCGGACCGGCTGGAGCCGGCGCCGCGGAGCCGGCCGGAGCGGGACCAACCGGAGCAGGCGCAGGTGACGCCGTCGAGGCGGGTGCCACCGCTGTCCCGCCCGGCGCGGCTGGTCCGACAGCGGTGGAAGGCGCCACGGGAATGCTGTTGGCGTGCGCGTAGACGATCAGGTTGCTGAGGTAGTGCTTGGTCTTCTCGTCAAAGGCACCGGTGCAGGTGATCAGACGCAGCTCCGGACGGGTCACCGGCCCGTAGGCCCGATCGGTCGGGAACGCCTTCTTGGTCACGTCCTCGGTCCGGTCGACGGTGAAGGTCGTCTTCAGGCCGGCCGGAGACGAGACCTCGATCTGGTCACCGGGACGCAGCGCCCGCAGCCGGTAGAACACCGCCGGTCCAGAGGTCGAGTCGTAGTGGCCGACGAGCACTGAGGGCCCCATCGCGCCCGGTGCCGGGCCCTTGTCGTACCAGCCGACCTCTCCCCACTTCTTCGGCACGTCCAGCGAGCTGTCGGCGTTGAGCCCGAGCCGGATGATCGGGGCGTCCACGCCGATCACGGGGATCCGCACCCGGGTCGGATCGGTCACCACGACCGGCGGGAGCGTCGGAAGGGGCGTCACGCTCGCGCCCGGGGCGCCGGAAGCACCCGGAGCGCCCGCTCCGCCGGCGCGACCGACGTCCGTACCTAGGCCGCTCACCGCCACACGCTCCGTGTCCGAAGGAGTATCGGAACCGACATCGGCCAGGCGGAACCCGCTTCCGACGATCAGCACCGCGCCCGCGACGAGCAGGAGGCGTGAAAACGTCATCCGCGTCGGCGACCGCCCCGACTCCGCACGTCCCACAGCGCTCTCCGTCCTCCTGGAGCCTCCCGGGACGATCTCCCGCGACGACCTCCAGGAACTACGTAACGTGATGCTAACGACACGAGGAAGATGCGGACCGTAGTCAGGGGCCGCGTCGCACGAGAGCGCGCACCAGCCGCGGCCACATCGACCAAGCGAGGGCGATGGGCACAGGGAGCGCGGCTCACCTCAAGTCCCGCAATGGAATGCCACACCGTCCGCGACCGAGCCCACGGCCGTTCGAACCTGTCGCACCACGCCGTCTCGCTGCGTCCCATCCGGACCAGTCCTCGCTATGGTGTCACTCGCAGTGATCGGGTAGTCACCATGCGTGAGAGAGGGGACCAAATGAGGAAGGGAATGGGACGGAGCGCCGCGCTTCTCGCCATGTCGAGCGCGGCTTCCGTCATCCTCACCTTCGGGCCGGGCCTGACGGCCGCGCACGCCGACATCTTTGATGACAAGGGCAAGTGCGCCGACCATAAGGACAAGGACGACTGGGACATCTTCGGCGACAAGGACAAGGACCACAAGGACGACAAGGAAGCCCGCGCCGCGGTCGACGACAAGGTCGACGGCAGGGACGGCAAGGACCTTGACAAGGACGACAAGTTCGACGACAAGGACCGGGACAAGGACGACAAGGACGACTGGTTCGCCGACAAGGACCGCGACAAGGACCGGGACTGCGCGGTCGGCGCCGGTGTCATCGCAGGTGGCGCGGTCGGCGTCGGCGTCGGCGGTGCCCCGGCGGGCGGCGTCGGTGCCGGTGGCGGCGGCGCGGCCGGCGGGGACAACTCGCCGCTGCTGCCGATCGCCGGAGCCGGCCTCGGCGCCCTCCTGATCGGCGCAGGGATGCGTCGTCGCGGGCACGGGTCCATCTGAGCCGACCCTCCCCAGAAATGAGGATGGGATCGGCCGGTGTGCGTTCGCCGCACCGGCCGATCCCGGATCTCAGTCGGGCCACGGCACCCGCGCACCCCCCACGGACGCGGCCGATCTCCCATGCGATACGGTTGGGTCAGCCAACCAGCACCGCAGGCAGGCACCACTTCCGATCGTTGGGGGCGGCGTCACACCTCACGACTCGCAGCCGGTCCACCCGGCGCGGTCGGGGCGCCGG
Organism: Parafrankia sp. EUN1f; assembly: GCF_000177675.1. Taxonomy (GTDB): domain Bacteria; phylum Actinomycetota; class Actinomycetes; order Frankiales; family Frankiaceae; genus Parafrankia. The sequence goes on along the minus strand of NZ_ADGX01000032.1, from coordinate 22,739 downwards.
TTTTCCGGTAAGGTAACGTTGGTCAGCACGGGACGTGGCGCAGCTTGGTAGCGCACCAGACTGGGGGTCTGGGGGTCGCAGGTTCAAATCCTGTCGTCCCGACAGGTGAAACGCCTCTTCTACCGATCCAGGTGGAAGAGGCTTTCGTTTTTCATGGGGCGCTCCGCCACCTGGGCCGCTCCGCCGCCAGCAGTACGGTGCTGTCGGAATGTGCGGTCGTACCGCACCCTGCCAGCCTCATGACTGTGCGGCCAGCCTCATGACTGTGCGCCGGTGTCTGCCGCGACAGGGGCGCAATCCATTCGCAGGCCGCTGGACGGCGAGCAAAAGAACGGGGGCGATTCGCCCGGCCACGAGCGGGATGCGAATATCGTTCCGTGCACGGGGGTGTGGGGGAACGGCATGACTATTTCGTGTCCTATGCGCCGGCCGACCATGAGTGGGCCGCGTGGATCGCGTGGCAGCTTGAGCACGCCGGTTACAGCGTGCTGGTGGCAGCCTGGGACGTCGTTCCGGGCAGCATCCGGATGGGGACTCTGGATCGGGTACGCGCTTGCGACCAGGTGCTCGCCGTTCTCTCCCCGGACTACCTGACGTCGGTTTACGGGACCGCGGAGTGGCGGCTGGCGTGGACGGACGACCCTGACGGCGACAAACGACGCCTGGTGCCGGTACGGGTACAGAGCTGCGAGCCGCCGAGCGTACTCAGCTTTGTCACGCCGATCGATCTGGTCGGCCTCGATGAGTCCGGCGCCCGCGACCGCCTTCTGGCCGGTATCACGGCCTCGAGGACGGGTCGGGGCAAGCCTACCGGCGAGGTTCCGTTTCCAGGGCCAGAAGGGAAGGGGCGGAAGTCCGCTCCGTATCGAGGCAACGGCACGGAGGCGGCGGCACCACCTTTCCCAAGGCAACAGAACACAGGGTCACAACGGCCGGCACCGGCCGGCGGCCGTGCGTCCACCGGCAGCCTGGAGCGCGCTCCAGCGCCGGCGTCCTGGGCATTACCGGCGACATTGGATGGCTGGGCACTCACCGAGCTCGAGGCCGCTCTTTCCCCCCTGCATGCGACGGTCAGGACGCCGGTGGTCTGGGATGACGAGGCGTTGTCGGCCCTCAAGGCCGACATGGACAGCCGGCTGCCGTCGCTCGAGACCAGCTATGTCGCCTGGGTCGCCGAGAACCTCACCTTCGCACTACGCACGACAACGTTTCTGCGCCAGTGGATACCCGGGCTGACGACGACGGCGCTTCGGCGCGCGTTGAACGCCACCCTGACCGGCGTCGCGGGCACAGAGAGGATGCCTGTCGCACAGACGACACGTGCTCTGGACTATGTCGCCTGGGTCGCGCTGCGGTACCCGGACGCCGCCGGGCCGACCTGCCAGCGCACGCTGGTGGACTTCGTCATTCGGCTGGCATGCGAGACCGGCTCCGATCCGTGGAGTGGTGCGTTCACCGAGTGGGCCGTCTCGATGGAGGACTGGAACGAGGTGAACGAACGGCGCCTCTCGCTCGTCGAGAAATGGGAGAAAGGAAGATGGCGGCTGGTCGTCAGTCTCTACTCACATGAGGGATCCTGGCCAGAACAGATCGAGGGATGGCTTGTGGACGACTCCGGCAACGAAAAACCGCGGTCATACCCAATCTCCCAGGAGCATCTCGTGGAGCCGCCCGGGGAGGAGAGAACGAGTCGGGAGGTCGTGAAGGTGCTCGAATGGGCCCGGTGGGACCAGGACCGCCATGTCCAGCAGGTGGACCTGGCCGTCCCGACAAAGCTCCTCGCCGACGGGCCGAACGGCTGGCGACCCGAGGAGATCGACGTCGGACCGATGCTGGGAACCATGTACCGCGTCACAATCCGGTGGAGCGATCGGCTCCGCCGTGGCCGTGGACTCCTGTCCGCGGACCGGCGCCTCGAAAGCATCAGCAGCTCGGTCGCGGTGCCGCCAGTACACTGGATTGATCCTGCGGATACCGCCGACCCGCACGAGCTACGGCGCCAGCTCAAGAAGGGGCGTTATCCCGAACAGGCCCTGGGTGTGCTCGCCACGCCGTCTACAGATCTGGCCGCCCTGCTCGAGGTTCTTCTGGACTTCTCCCCCATCGTGCTGTGGTCGGACTCCGCTCCGACGACGGTCTGGCCCGACATCAAACACGCGGTCGGCACCCGCTGGGGGGAGCAGTTACCGCACGATCTCATCCGAGCCTATCTGCAACGCCGCCAGTCGACGCCTGGCACGACCGAAGCACCGCCGCTGTCCTTCCTGCGAGCGGTGTGGGAGGACAAAGGCTGGCTGAAGTTCTGCCAGTCGCAGATCAGACGTGGAGCTGAGAAATGACCTGGATGCCGTATTACCGAGGCGACGGGTCGCCTCCCGACAAGCCGGTCACGCTCCCGCCCCGCCCCCGTGGCGGCGTTTGGCCCGCCTCGCCGGCAGTGCCCCCGTCCAGCCGCTCGACTTCCAGCCGCCCGACGGGCTCGTGGAGGCGGTCAATGCCGCCCTGTCGCTGCGCCGGCCGCTGCTGCTGACCGGTGCTCCGGGTTCCGGGAAGTCGACCGTCGCATTGTCGGTCGCCCGGGAGCTCGGGCTTGGTGAGCCGCTGTGGTGGCCGGTCACCTCCCGCAGCACGCTTGAGGATGCGCTGTTCAGGTACGACGCACTGGGCCGTCTCTACGCCAAGCAGCTTGGGGAGCGGGACGAGCTCACGCGTTTCCTTCGGCTGGGCCCGCTCGGCACCGCCCTGGCACCGTCCAAAATCCCGAAGGTGCTGCTCGTGGACGAGCTCGACAAGAGCGACGTCGACCTGCCCGGCGACCTGCTGAACGTCCTCGAGCGGGGCGAGTTCGAGATCGACGTGCTCAAGCGCCACTCCGAGGACACCTTCGACGTCCGCCTGGACGGCGGCCCTGACACCTGCCGGATCAGCGGCGGGGTCGTGCGCTGCCAGGAGTTTCCCGTCATCGTTGCGACCAGCAACGGGGACCGTGAGTTCCCGCCGCCGTTCCTCCGCCGGTGCATTCGTTTCACCATGCCCGATCCTGATCCGGAGTTCCTGGGCCGCATTGTCGACGCCTGTCTGGCCGGCCTGGATCCGGCGACCCGGGCGGGTGTGGATGAGCTGCTCACCAGCTTCGCCGAACGGATCCGCCGACGGGAGACACTCGCCACCGACCAGCTTCTGAACGCGGTCTACCTGGTGACCCGCGACATGCCTCCGGAAGGCGAGCAACGCAGGCGGCTGGAGGAACTGCTCACCAGGGATCTGTCCACGACATGACCTCGGCCGCCGGTCTCGTTCGCAGCCTCCGGGATGTCGGAATACACATCGACCCGGAGGCGCTTGCGGACGCCCTGCTGTTGGCCCTCCGGGCCGGCGGCATACCGCGCGCCGGCGACGGCGATGCCGGCGAGGCAGTCCAGCGCACGTCAGGTCCCGACAGCGCCGAGCACACGCACACCGACGCCGCGGATCCCCCGGGGCCGAAAGGGCTGCGGCTACTCGGGCCCAACCGGCCGGCATCGGGGACGACATCGGCGCGGAGCCCGGTCTTCGACACCCGCGCGAGCGAAGGCACGATCCGCGCGCATGAGGTCTTCGTGCCCCGGGCCCGCGCGCTGCCTCGCCCGCTCGGCCTGGCCCGCGCGGCACGGCCGCTGCGGATGTCCCACCGCAACGGGATCAGACAGACCCTGGACCTGGCGGCGACCGCTGCCGCCTACGCCGACACAGGGAGTTTCCTGCCCATCCTCCGGCCGGTGCCGGAACGGCGGTTCGACCTCGAGCTCATCGTCGACGACACGGCCACCATGGCGGTGTGGCAGGGACTGGCCGTCGAGCTCTTCGCTGTCTTCCAGCAGGCCGGCGTCTTCCGGACCGTCCGCCAGTCATTTCTTGATCTTGATGGTGATCTGGTGCTCTCCGACGCCTCGCACCGCCATGTGCCGTTGTCCCGGCTACGCGGTGCGCAGTCCCGCCGTCTCGTCGTGCTGTTCACGGACTGCATGCATCCAGCCTGGGCCACGGACACGCTGCCGGAGCTGGCCTGGACGCTGGGTTCGGCCGCACCCACGGTCCTGGTCAATCCCCTTCCGTCGCGGCTGTGGGACCAGACCGCACTGGGCGGCGCGGGAACTCGGTGGGCCCACCTGACGAACCGGCAGCCCGGTGCGAACAATCGCCACCTTGCCGTCGCCGCGGCAAGCCCGGAGCGACCGCTTCCGGGATCATCGTGGGCGCCGCTTCCGGTGGTCACGGTTGCGCCCTACTCCCTTGCGGCCTGGGCCGCGCTGCTGGCCGGCCGGGCACAGATCAGTGCCGGTGGCGTCCTGTTCAACCAGGACACCGGGCCGGGCACCGACGACAGCGGGCCTGCTCCTGGCCCAGCCGGTGCCAGCAAGAATCCTCCGCGGGAGATCGACGAGCAGTCGGCGGCCGAACTCGTGCAGGCCTTTCGGCTGTCCGCCCCCGCTGCCGCGTTCCGGCTCGCGGTCCTCGGCGCCACAAATCCGACGCTCTCGCTGTCCGTCTTACAGCTGCTCCGTCAGGAGGTCGTCGTCGACGCCAACGTCAGCGACCTCGCCGAGTTCATCGTCAGCGGGCTGGTTAAGGTCGATCGTGACCGCCACGGCGAGGTGATCCTGACCTACCACCACGAAATGGTGCGCCAGGCACTCCTGCGGTCGATGGCCGCCAGTGACAGGTGGGCCGTCGTGCGGGCTCTCAGCAACTTTGTGCCTCGTCAGGACGGCCGGGCGCCGCGTTTCGCGGCTGCGGCGGCCGGCCCGACCGGTGACGTCCGCGTTCCCCCCGGCCTGGCCCCGTTCGCCACCGCTGACCAGGCCACCCTTCACCGGCTCGGTGTGAGGTCCAGCCCAGCAACGCGGGTCGACCCGATCGCACAGTCCGGCACCCGGGCTGCCGGACCACCTCGCCAGGCCCCATCCACCGGGAGCGCCCAGCCGGCGGGGCCGCGACCGCCGGCCCCGGAGCTGACGAGCGGGCTCCAGGAGTTCCAGGAGCTGCGGGAAAGGAAGGAGATTCGCCGAGCCGAGCCGCTCCCGCAGGCGCCCAGGGATGCGCCGTCATACCGCGGGCCGCTGCGACGTCTGCGCGACGCGGTCCGGTTCCAGCGTCCGGACTTCCAGGGGGTTACCGAAGCCGAGCGGGTTGGAGCCTTCCCGCGGGAGGTGCGTTGCCCGATCTGCCTGTACGTCTTCGATGAATGGCCGGACGCGTACGAGGGCGAGTTCTACGAGTACGACCCCCAACGGGACGTGTACGAGCCCGTCGACGAGGAGGTTCTGCGGCACTTCCGGGAGGACGATCTGGACCCGCGGCGGCTGCGATTCCAGGCCTGGCTGGCGACCAAATACCTCCGGTGCCCGAACCCGTTCAAGGACACGGCGCACTACCTCTTCTATCCCTATGGCTGGTACGGCGACCCGTTCGTCATCGGGATGGTCGGGGCGACCGCGGTCGGCAAGAGCCACCTGCTCGCGGCGATGATCGGCCAGCTGGTGAGCCAGCGCGGCCTCGACGACCTCGGCCTGTCGGTGACGGCGGTCGACCCGCGTCGGCACCGCGAATACGTGCGCACCCAGGTGAACCCGCTGCTGGTCCGGTCGGAGGTACTGCCCGCCACCCTGGCGACGTCGAAGGCGGTGTCCTTCGTGGACGCCGTGATCATCACGAACCTCTGGACGGGACGGAGCCGCCTCGTCACCTTCTACGACATCAGAGGCGAGGATTTCGACGGCAACGGGCGTTCCGCCGACTTCGTGAACGCCGCCGGAGGCCTGGTCTTCGTCGTCGACCCGCATCACAGCGGGCTCGTGGGCCGGACGAGAAGAACCGAGGACAAGGCGTTCAACGCGGTACTCGCGAAGCTCAGGCTCGCCGGCCGGATGGATCCCCATACCGGCCTGTACGACGTCGACGCCGCGGTCGTCGTCAACAAATCGGACCTCTTGCGGTTCCAGCCCCCCGTCCAGGACTGGTACCACCGGAAAAGCCCGCGGGACGTCGTCGATCTTGATCTCTTCCTGGAGGAGAGCCGCGACGCGTACGCCCTCCTGCACAGCCAGAACGCGGCCGCCTGGCTCGCGCCGGTACATGAATGCCGGCGGGCGACCCTCCACTTCGCCTCGGCGACCGGCGTCGACGTCATTCCCGCGCAAGGCGGCCAGGGGCCCCGGTTCTACGACCGAGTGCAGCCGAACCGGGTGCTGGAACCGCTGGTGGCGCTTTTGACGAACGCCGGCATCATCGACCCCACGGTCCTCTACAGCCAGGATCCGAACAGCCGGGCCGAAAAAGCGGGCATCTGAACGGGGCGGATCAGGCGCGGCGGTCGGCGCGTTCGCGGACCCGGATCGAGATCTCGATCGGGGTGCCGGCGAAGCCGAAGTCCTCCCGCAGCTTGCGCTCCAGGAACCGCCGGTACGCCGACTCCAGGAAGCCGGTGGTGAACACGACGAAGCGGGGCGGGCGCACCCCGGCCTGGGTCGCGAACAGCACGCGGGGGATCTTGCCGCCCCGTGACGGCGGCGGCGTCGCGGCGACGATCTCGGTGAGCCAGGCGTTGAGACGCCCCGTCGGGATGCGGGTGCCCCAGGACTCCAGCGAGGTGCGCAGGGCCGGCGCGAGCTTGTCCGTGGCACGGCCGGTGCGGGCGGAGATGTTCACCCGAGGCGCCCAGGCGACGCGGCCCAGGTCCCGGACGATCTCCTGCTCCAGGTCGAGCCGGCGCTCGGTGTCGAGCAGGTCCCACTTGTTGAACGCCAGCACGAGGGCCCGCCCGGCTTCGGTGACCATGCTGATGATCCGCTGGTCCTGCTCGGTGATGGGCTCGTCGGCGGCGAGCAGCACGATCGCGACCTCGGCGGCCTCCAGAGCGGACGCCGTCCGCAGCGAGGAGTAGTACTCCGCGCCGGACGCCTCCTTCACCCGCCGCCGCAGCCCGGCCGTGTCGATGAACATCCAGGTCTCGCCGCCGACGGTGACGAGCTCGTCCACCGGGTCGCGGGTGGTGCCGGCGACGTCGTGCACCAGCGAGCGCTCGGCACCCACGATCTTGTTGAGCAGGCTGGACTTGCCGACGTTCGGCCGGCCGATCAGCGCCACCCGCCGCGGGCCGTCCTCCTCGACGAAGCGTTCCCTGGGCGCCTCGGGCAGCACCGCGAGGACCGCGTCGAGCAGGTCACCGCTGCCGCGGCCGTGCAGCGCGGAGACGGGGTAGGGCTCGCCCAGGCCCAGGCTCCACAGCGCGGCCGCGTCGGCCTCGGTCCGCGCGTCGTCGACCTTGTTCGCCGCGAGGATGACCGGCCGGCCCGACCGGTGCAGGACCCGGGCGACGGCCTCGTCCGCGTCGGTCGCGCCGACCGTGGTGTCGATGACGAACAGCACACCGTCGGCCGTGTCGAGGGCGGCCCGGGCCTGCTCGGCCACCCTGGCGGCGAGGCCGCGGGCGTCCGGCTCCCAGCCGCCGGTGTCGACGACGGTGAACCGACGGCCGTTCCAGACCGCGTCGTAGGCGACGCGGTCGCGGGTGACGCCGGGAGTGTCCTCGACGACCGCGGCGCGGCGGCCGAGGATGCGGTTGACCAGCGTCGACTTGCCGACGTTGGGCCGCCCGACGACGGCGAGCACCGGCTGCCCGCCGGCGGCCGGCCCCGACGCCGAGGAGCTCCGGCCCGCGAGGTCGTCGTGGGTCTCGGCGGCGAGGTCTTCGATGTTCATGACTGCTGCACTCCGGCTCGGGCTGGACATCCGGCTCGGGCTGGACATCTCGGTGGGTGGTTGACGAGCTGCCCTTCCGTGGACGGCGGGCCCGTCCGACGCACCCGGAACAAACAGCGATCCGGTAGAACTTACTCCGCCGACGCGGATTCCCCGGACGCACCGGCACGCACGGTCGTCAGATGGTCGGCCAGACGCACCCGGATGTCCTCCGCGACGGCGGCGAGCGCCCGCCGGGACCGGGGGTTCGCCGGCACCTCCACCGCGAACGGCTCCCCGAACACCACCCGGCACTTCACCGAACGCCGTGGCCAGCGCGCGCCCTTCGGCAGTGCGTCCCCGGTGTTGATGCAGGCCACCGGCAGCACCCGGCACCGCCCGTGCACCGCGAGGTAGGCGATGCCGTGCTGGACGGCGGCCATCTCGCCGCTGCCGCGGGTTCCCTCGGGGAAGACGCCGATGGCCCCGCCGCGGCTGAGCTCGTCCAGCGCGGTGTGCAGCGCGGCCCGGTCCGGGCGCCCGCGGTCCACCGGGATCTGGCCGACGAACGTCAGCCACCAGCCCACGATGCCCTTGTACATCTCGGACTTCACCAGGCACCGCACGGTGCGCGGCGCCTCGATGACGACCAGCGGGCCGTCCATCCAGCTGCTGTGGTTGCCGGCGAAGATCAGGGGCTCGTCGCGGGGAATGTTCTCCCAGCCCTCGTGGGTGACGCTCATCACGAGGTGGTTGAGCACCCAGCGCACCGGCGGCTTGAGCACGCGGTGCGTGATGTCGTTGAACGGCTTGGACGCCGCACCGCGGTGCGCCGGCGCCGCGCCTCGGGCCCCGGCCCGGCTCGCTGCCGTGGACGCGGCGGCCGTGGCGGCCGGGGACGCGGCGGCGGCCGGGGACGTGACCGAGGACGAGGCGGTGGGCTGGGCGGCCAGCTCGGCCGGTCGCGCCAGCGCCACCTGCGCCGCGGGCGCCCCCGCGGCCTCCTCAGCCGCGCTCACCGTGTCGACGGCGCCCGCCCCTTTGGCGCCGACGGCGGCGGCATCATCCACCGCCGGTGCGCCACTCTGGCCGGCCGGGCCCGCCGGACTGACCGGTCCGTCCGAGCTGGTAACGGCGTCCGGACTGGTAACGGCGTCCGGACTGGTAACGGCGTCCGGACTGGTCATGGTGTCGGCGCCAGGAGGTGCTCGCTGCGGCGCATGACCTCGTCCACCACCTCGCTGACCGACAGCGCGCTGGAGTCCAGCACGATGGCGCCCTCCGGGATGGACAGCGGGTCGACCGTCCGGGAGCTGTCGAGCGCGTCCCGCCGGTCGAGCTCGGCGAGGGTGCGGGCCACGTCGTCGACGCCCTTCTCCCCCAGCTGGCGGGACCGCCGCAGCGCGCGCACCTCGGTCGACGCGGTGAGGAAGACCTTCACGGGGGCGTCCGGGGCGACGACCGAGCCGATGTCGCGGCCCTCGACCACGATGCCGCCGGCGGCGAGCGACTCGGCGATGATCTCTCGCTGCTGGGCGACGAGTCGCGCCCGCACCGCGGGAACGGCCGCGATCGCGCTCACCGCGTTGGTGACGGCCCGGGTGCGGATCTGCTCGTCGAGGTTGACGCCGTCGACGTGGATCGTCGACTGGTCCGGGTCGGTGCCGATCGTGAGCACGGTGCGCTCGGCGACCTCCGCGACCGCGACCGGGTCCTCGATGTCGATGCGCCGGTCCAGAGCGACCTGGGTGATCGCCCGGTACATGGCACCCGTGTCCAGGTACCGCAGCCGCAGCTGACGTGCGATCTGCCTGGAAACGGTGCTCTTCCCGGAGCCGCCGGGCCCGTCCACCGCGACCACGAGGCCGCCGGCGGCGGACCGGGCGGGGTCGGGCGCGGGAGCGGCTCCCGCCTGCGACGAGGACGAAGACCGCGTGGTCTCCTGGTCCTCCGTCACGAAAACATCGTCGTGGCTGCCGGTGGTCGCAACCCCCGGCGCAGCGGACCCGTCGTCGGGGCTCACCCGTCTCCTCCGTCCGGACGCGTGTCTGTCGACCCGCATGTTTCTGTGCAACCGGCCGGCGGCGCCGAACCCACGCACCGAGGTCCCCGGGGCATGGGCCGTTGGTCCCTGCGGGCACCTGCCGGGCGGCCGACCCGGATCAGGCTACTCGCTGCTCCGTCAGGAGCGCCGGTATGCCGTCCATCCGGCCTCGGTCAGCCGCTCGACCAGGCCATCGGCGCCCGCCGGGTCGACGGCGATCTCCACGATCCCGGCCGGAGCGTCGAGGCTGTGTTCGAACGGCCCGACATCCTCGATGTTGACCTCCCACTCGCCGATGACGGCGAACAGGGCCGCCAGCTGGCCTGGCCGGTCGTCGAGAACGACGCCGACCCACCCCCACGGGAGTGCCTTCGCGCCGGCCTTGCGGGGCAGCAGCGCCCGGCCCCGGTGGCCGCGGCCCATCGCCCCCGAGACGGCGGCGACGACCTCCTCCCGGGTGCCTTCGGCGAGCACGTCGGCGAGGTGGGTGAACTCCCGCCCGAGCAGGCGCACCCGCTCCGCGATCGGGCCACGGTTGCCGTCGATGATCGACGCCCACAGGGCCGCGTCGCTGTCGGCGAGACGAGTGGTGTCCCGGAAGCCCTGGCCGACGAACGGCAGGTCGTGGGAGTCCAGCCCGAGCAGGCTCCCGGCGAGGACGCTGGCCACGAGCTGCGGCACATGGGAGAGCACCGCCATCGTCGCGTCGTGGCGCTCTGGCGTCGTCCGCACCGGGATGGCGCCGCAGGTGAGGGCCAGCGCCGCGGTCGCGGCGACGGCGTCGGCACCGGTGTGCGGGACCGGGCAGATCGCCCAGACCCGCTCGGCGAACAGGTCCGCACGGGCCGACACGGCACCGTGCCGCTCCCGCCCGGCGATCGGGTGCGCCGGGCACCAGCTGCCGAGATCACAGCCGAGCTGGACGGCTTCCACCAGCGGACGTGCCTTCACACTGCCGGCGTCGCTGACGGTGGCGGCCAGGCCGCCCCGCTGCAGCTCCCGCAGCTGGGCGGCGACGGTCGGCAGCGGGGTCGCGATCACCGCGTGGTCGACCCGCTCCCCCTGCCACGGCCGGCCGGCGCCCATCGCCTCGGCCAGCTTGACCTGCGCCTCGTCGGTGTCCCGCAGGAACACCTCGATCCCGTGCGCGGACAGTGCCAGCCCGATGCTCGTACCGATCAGCCCGGAGCCGACGACGGCCACCCGCCGCAGCTCGGGCAGGTTCCGGTCGTCCCAGGCCGGGGGATCGGCCGCCGCCGTGTCGACCCCGGGCCGCACATACGGCGCGGCGAACCTGTTGGACGTCACAGCCCGGCTGCCTTGTAGAGGGCACCGACCTCGTGCCGGGTGAGGTGCCGCGCCCGGCCGGCCCGCAGGGTACCCAGCGCGACCGGGCCGAACGAGACGCGGACGAGTCGGTGCACCGGATGGCCCACGCTCTCCATCACCCGGCGCACGACGTGGTTGCGACCCTCGTGCAGGACGATCTCCATCATCACCCGGGACGCGGCCATGTCGATGATCCTGGCGGAGTCGACCTTCACCGGGCCGTCCTCCAGCTCCACCCCCGAGCGCAGCCGGCGGGGCAGGTCCTTGCGGACGGGGCCGGTGATCTCAACCAGATAGGTCTTCTGCACACCGTAGGAGGGGTGCATCAGACGGTGCGCGAGGTCACCGTCGTTGGTCACCAGCAGCAGGCCCTCGCTGTCGGCGTCCAGCCGGCCGACGTGGAACAGCCTGGTCCCGAACTCGGTGAGCAGGTCGGCGATCGTCGGCCGGCCACGGTCGTCGGCCATCGTCGACAGCACGCCGCGGGGCTTGTGCAGCGCCAGGTGCACCAGCCCCGTCCGGGTGACGACACGCTCGCCGTCGACCTCGATGACCGCCCGCTCCGGGTCGACCCGGCGGCCCTGCTCGCGCACGACCTCACCGTCGACCCGGACCCGCCCGGCGTCGATCAGCTCCTCGCTGGCTCGGCGGGACCCGATGCCGGCCGCGGCCAGCACCTTCTGCAGCCGGATGCCCTCGGCCTCCGGCCCCCCCTTCTGGCCCGGCCGGCCGGAGCCACCGGAGGCGGAGCCCGCACGGGAGGAGCCCGCACGGGAGGAGGCCGTGGCGCGGGCCGAGCCGGCGAGGAGGTCGGAGCCAGCGAGGTCGGAACCAGGGAGGCTGGAACCAGCGAGGTCGGAGGTGTCGTTCGGGTCGTTCGGGTCGGAGACGGTGCCGTTCATGACGCCACGATGTCATCGATATCCGCGACGCCGGGCAGCAGGGGTGCGAGCGGGGGCAGCTCGTCAAGGTCGCGCAGGCCCATCCGCTCCAGGAAGTAGTCGGTGGTCCGGTAGAGGATGGCCCCCGACTCGTGGTCATGGCCACATTCCTCGACCAGGTTGCGCGCGGTGAGGGTGCGGATGACCCCGTCGGCCGAGACGCCGCGCACCGCCGAGATCCGCCCGCGGCTGACCGGCTGCTGGTAGGCGACGATCGCGAGCGTCTCCAGCGCGGCCTGCGACAGGCGCGCCGACTGCCCCGCGAGCACGAAACGCTCCACCCACGGCGCGCACTCGTCCGCGGTGTACAGCCGCCACCCCTTGCCGACATGGCGCAGCCGGAAGCCGCGCTCCTCCCGCGCGTATGCCTCGGCCAGCTCGACGAGCAGCTGCTCGACCCGGCGGGCGGGGATGTCGAGTGCGGTGGCGAACTCGGCGACGCCCACCGGCCGTTCCGCCACCGTCAGGACCGCCTCCACCAGCGCGATGTCCGAGGGGCGGCTCGCCTCGTCGACCGCTGTCGCGCCTGTTGCCCCCGCCTCCCCCGCGGGGGTGGGATCGCCGCTCACTCCGTGGTTCTCCTCGCTCCTCGAGGCCTCCTCGGCCTGCTCCGACGGCCGGCCAGGTCGTCGTCACCGCCCCAGTCTCCGCCGTCGTCGCCGGCCGCGGAGCCGGCTCCGGCTGGCGCCGCGGCCGTCAGATCCGGCAGGCCCGGATCGAAGGCGGGCCCGTCCTGCCCTGCCTCGCCAGGGTAGAGCGAGGCTCCGACAGGACGGTCCTCATCCTCGGTACGGGCCACCCAGCGGACGATGAGCTCACCCAGCGGCCGTTCCTGCTCGAAGGTGATGCGTCCCTCACGGAACAGCTCCAGCAGCGCCAGGAAACGCGCGACGACCTCGATCGTCTCCAGCAGCCCGACGCAGAGCACGCCGAAGGAGGCCACACCGAGTTCACGCAGCATCCCGATGACGGCGATCATGTGCTCGCGGACGCTGACCCTGGGCAGGTGCACGTGGTCGGTAGCCACCTGCGGCGGAAGTGGCGGCTCCCGCAGCCGGGCGGCGAGCGCCGCGAGCTCGGTGGGGCCGATGCTGATCTGGACCTCGGGCAGCGCGGCGGCGTACCTCGGCTCCAGCGGCACCGCCCGGGCGACGAACCTGGCCTCCAGCGCCATCATCGCGCTGAAGATCGAGGCCGCCTCCTTGTAGGCCTTGTACTGCAGCAGCCGCGCGAACAGCAGGTCGCGCGCCTCCAGCAGGGCGAGGTCCTCGGCCTCGTCGTCGGAGATCGCGCCGGGAAGCAGGCGGGCGGCCTTCAGGTCGAGCAGGGTCGCGGCGATCACCAGGAACTCGGTGGCCTGCCCCAGGTCGAACCGGTCGCCGAGGCGCCGGATGTGCGCGACGAACTCGTCGGTCACCTTCGACAGCGCCACCTCGGTGACGTCCATCCGGTGCTTGGCGATGAGCGAGAGCAACAGGTCGAACGGTCCCGAGAAGTTGTCCAGCTCGACCACGAACGGCTCGGTGCGGCCCCCTCGCGCGCTGGCCGCCGAGGCCGCGGAGACGTCCGCTGCCCCGGTCGCCGCAGTCGTTGGTCGCGCCGTGGTCTTTGGTGGCGCCGTGGTCTTTGGTGGCGCCGTGGTCTTTGGTGGCGCCGTGCCTGCGGCCGTTGCCGTCGCCTCAGCCCGGTCCGCGGAGCTCTCGTCCTCGCTCAGAGCAGATCGAGCCCGATCAGCGAGCCCAGGCCGCGCAGCAGCGGCAGGGTGAGCTGGCCGAGCACGGACGGGAAGCCCGCGAAGAGCACCGGCAGGAGGACCACCGCGAGCAGCAGCGCCACGCCGATGTTGCGCTCGGTGAGCTGGTAATGCGCCTTGCGCCAGCCCTCGGTCTGCGGCCCGAGCAGGAACAGGATGCGCCCCCCGTCGGCCGGCGGGACGGGGACCAGGCTGAGGATGCACATCGAGGCGAACGTGTACGCCATCCACATCAGCAGCTCGATTGCGAAGCTGGCGCCGAAGATCTCGGCCACCCGGTCACCCTGGACCATCAGCACAAGCTCGGTGAGCCCACGGGTGCCGCCCAGCGCCGCGAGGGCCAGCAGCGCGTAGGCGAGCGGGCCGGCGAGCAGCGCGGCGGTCACATGGAACCGGCGCCGGCGCCAGACGTCGTTCATCCGGATCGGTTCGGTCCAACCGGCGCCGCCGAGCAGCACACCGACCCAGCTGAACGGGCTGACCCGCTGGGTTCCCAGCCGTGCGGTCAGCCGCCCCGACCGCGCGGGCATCGGGTCCCGGGCGAGGCGGGCGGCGAAGATCTGCGCGGCGTCGTGCACGAAGACGCCGATGACGAAGGCAAGCAGGATCCCGAGCAGCGCCGCTGGCTCGGCGAGCTGAAACAGCACAGCGTTTCTTCCGTCCCCGATCGGTTGTCCCTGTCGCAGGACCCGCCGACCGGGCCCCGTCTCCCCGCGACCGCGCCGCCTACCACCCGGCCCGCTCACCACCCGACCCGACCGACGGCGACATCACCTGGGCCGGCCACCCGGGCAGCGGCCCGAACAGCCGGCCCAGGTGACGCGGCAGCCGGTCCTGCGGTACGGCGCCCGGCCCAGCGGGCCGGTCACCGACCGATCGGATCACCCGACGGCTGGCGGCGTCGCGTAGCGGGCCATCAGTTCTCGGGCCAGTCGACGGTATCCGGCCGCGCCGACCGATGTGGGGGCATAGGTGGTGATTGGCTCACCCGCAACGGTCGTCTCCGGAAAACGCACCGTACGGTTGATCACGGTGTGAAAGACCTCGTCGGGAAAGCGCTCCACAACCCGGGCCAGGACCTCCCGGGCGTGCAGCGTTCGGGCGTCGTACATGGTCGCCAGAATCCCGGCGAGCTCAAGCCGCGAGTTGAGGCGCTCCCGCACCTTGTCGATGGTCTGCAGAAGCAGCGCCACGCCGCGGAGCGCGAAGTACTCACACTCCAGCGGGACGATGACGGCGTCGGCGGCGGTGAGCGCGTTCACGGTGAGCAGGCCCAGCGAGGGCTGGCAGTCGATCAGGATGACGTCGTACACATCCATGATCGGGGCGAGGGTGCGGGCCAGGCTGTGCTCCCGGCCGACCTCGGTGACCAGCAGCACCTCGGCGGCCGACAGGTCGATGTTGCTGGGCAGCAGATCGAGGTTCTCCACCTGGGTCTCGACGATCGTGTCCTGGATGTCGACGTCGCCACCCAGCAGGAGGTCGTGCACCGTGACCTCGAACTGCATCGGGTTGATGCCCAGGCCCACCGAGAGCGCGCCCTGAGGGTCGAAGTCGACCAGCAGGACCCGCCGGCCGTACTCGGCCAGCGCCGCGCCGAGATTGATCGTGCTGGTGGTCTTGCCCACGCCGCCCTTCTGGTTACACATCGCGACGACCCATGCGGGGCCATGCGAGGTCAGTGCGTCCGGCACCGGGAAGACGGGCATGGGGCGCCCGGTGGGGCCCGGCTTGCCGGTACCGTCGTCGGCGATATCCTCGCCAACCTCCAGGCGGCCGTCCTCGGACAGGCGAGGTTCGCCGACCGTCACCTCGCCGTAGTAGCGGCGGCCCGGCGGACCGGTGACCGCGGAGTCGGAACGGACCACGAAGTACCTGCTCCTCACGACAGCTCGGACAGTCCCTGCGCCACTCGTTCGGGTGGGTCACTGCATCGGGGCGTCACTAGGTTCGGGGTGTAACTAGGTTCGGGGTGTCACTCGTTCGGGGCGGTTCGTCACTGCTTCGGGGCTGTCACTGCTTCCGGGCTTGCTGTGTGTCGCCTGTTACTGCGTCTTCGGCGGAGATCTCCTCCTGTGACGAGCAGAAACGGACCGGTTGGAGCGTACCGACCCGGACCCGGTATCGGCCGTCTCGGGGCCCGCCAGTCGGCGTGTCGCGCTCAATCTCGCATGCATGACTCGAACTTCGGTGCCCACCCGGCGCGTTTCGCGGTGATTTAGTCGCCGCTTCACCCGCCGTCTCCACTCGGTCGTGTCCACGGGCTTCCACGTTGGCGCACATTGCGGTACGGCGACGGTCGGGTGTTGGCTGAGTTCGCCGGCTGATGCCTGCGCCGCCGCATCGGTGCGGCGGAATCACCGGCGCGGACGGAAAGGGAGTGCCATGGCCGAGGGCCCACAGGCAGTGACGGTTGAGGCGGTCGTCGCCGGAGGAAAGGGTGAGCCGGTAGGCCTGACGAAGATCGTCGTGCCGGCTCCCGGGCCCGGCGAGGCCCGGGTGCGGGTACAGGCCTGCGGCGTGTGTCACACCGACCTGCACTACCGGGAAGGCGCGATCAACGACGACTATCCGTTCCTGCTCGGGCACGAGGCCGCCGGGACGGTCGAGGCCGTCGGCGAAGGCGTCACCTCGGTCGCACCCGGTGACTACGTCGTGCTCGCCTGGCGGGCCCCCTGCGGGGTCTGCCGGTCCTGTCTGCGCGGCGCGCCCTGGTACTGCTTCGACTCCCGCAACGCGGTCAACCCGATGACCCTGCAGGACGGCACGCCGCTCACGCCGGCCCTGGGCATCGGCGCCTTCGCCCCGCTGACGCTGGTGGCGGCCGGGCAGTGCGTCAAGGTCGACCCGGCCGTCCCGCCGCAGGCCGCGGGCCTGATCGGCTGCGGTGTGATGGCCGGCTTCGGCGCCGCGGTGAACACCGGGCGGGTCGGCCGCGGCGAGACCGTCGCCGTGTTCGGGTGCGGCGGGGTCGGCAACGCGGCCATCGCCGGCGCCTCGGTGGCGGGCGCCCGCCGGATCATCGCGATCGATCTGAGCGACCGCAAGCTGGAATGGGCCCGGAAGTTCGGTGCCACCGACGTCGTGAACTCCAGCGCACAGGACCCGGTCGAGGCCGTGCGCGCGCTGACCGACGGCAACGGGGCGGACGTCGTCATCGAGGCGGTCGGACGCCCCGAGACGTACCGGCAGGCCTTCTTCTCCCGCGACCTCGCCGGCCGCCTCGTGCTCGTCGGTGTGCCGGACCCGTCGATGACCCTCGAGCTGCCACTCATCGAGGTGTTCAGCCGCGGCGGGTCGCTGTCCTCGTCCTGGTACGGGGACTGCCTGCCGACACGGGACTTCCCCATCATCATCGACATGCACCGCCGCGGCCGGCTCGACCTGTCCGCGTTCATCACCGAGACCATCGGCATCGGCGATGTGGAGGCCGCGTTCGAGCGCATGCACCGCGGCGAGGTACTGCGCAGCGTCGTCCTGATCTGACCCGCCCCGCCGGCGGCCCGCCCCGCCTGCGACCCGTGACTTGCGCCCCGTCCGACCTTGGGCGTCATGCCCGGTTCCGGTGAAGCCGGACGGGTGTGGCCGGCCGGCGGGACGTCGCGCCGACGATCGGACGGGTACGGTCGGTCGGGGTCTGCCGGTACCGGACGGGGGCCGGCGCCGAGAGGAGTCAACGTGACGGTCAACGGCGTCCAGCGCGTCGACAGAGTCATCACCCGAGGGGATTTCACCCTCGACGGGCAGTCGTTCACCGTCGACAACAACGTGTGGCTCGTCGGCGACGACCGCACCGTGATCATCATTGACGCGGCGCACGACCCGGCCGTCATCGAGGCGGCTGTCGACGGGCGCAAGGTGTCGCTGATCGTCGCGACGCACGGTCACAACGACCACATCAACGCGGCCGCGGAGCTGTCGGACCGGGTGCGCGCGCCGATCGCCCTGCATCCGGACGACACGGAGCTGTGGAGCCAGATCTACCCGGAGCGCCCGGCCGACCAGTCGCTGCGGGACGGCCAGGCCATCCCGATCGCGGGCGGCACGCTGCGCGTGCTGCACACTCCCGGTCACTCCCCCGGCGGGATCTGCCTGTTCGGTGAGCTGGGCGGCGACCCGGTGCTGTTCAGCGGCGACACGTTGTTCCGCGGCGGACCGGGCGCGACCGGGCGGTCGTTCTCCGACTTCCCGACGATTCTCTCCTCCATCCGCGGAAAGCTGCTCACCCTTCCCTCCGAAACCATCGTGCACACCGGCCACGGCGATGACACGACGATCGGCGAGGAAGCCGTCGACTACGACGACTGGGTACGCCGCGGCCACTGAACCTTTTCCGTCGTCGACTCCGATCTGTGGCTACAGCGCTCGACAACCGCGAGACGGAAAAGGATCACTGAATCCTTCGAATTCAATTCAACGGAGCACCGGTGGCCGGTGCGCCGGTCACGGACTGGCGCCGGGGATTTCTGATGCTCGCTGCGTGTCGGGGCTGAGGTTGTCGCAAAATCCCGAGGAGCGGCGGATCCGGGCCCCGATGGCCGCGACCGGCATTGCCACCTGACAAGAGTGAAGGATTTTGGTCGCCAGAACAACCAAAATCCTTCGTTCTTCGAACGGCAGCGCAGGGCCGACCGCACCGAGGCGGGATCTCGCGAGACAACCCGCGCCGATCCCCGTGGCGGAGCCATCGGCGCCGCCACGGGAACACGCGGCAGTGTCGCCGGTCAGCTGGTGCGGTTGTCCCGGCGCAGCTGACGTAGCTGACGGCGCAGCCTGATCTGCGGGATCACCCCGATCAGCAGTCCCACCACCAGCCCCGCCGCCGCGGCCGCGGCCAGCGCGCCGGCGACGGACATGACCTGCGTGGAGCCGAAGATCCAGATGCTCATCTGCTGGTCGTTCTTCACCACGAACAGGATCACCGCGATCGCGATCAGCAGCACCAGCACCGTGATCGCATAGGTCGAGTAGGCGACCCCACGCCGGGCCGACCGCGCACCCCCGCCAGGCCCGGTACCCGGCGCACCCGGTGCCGGCGGCGCACCCGGCGTGCCCGGCGTGCCCGACGCACCCGGAGCGCCCGGTGTGCCGGCGGGACCCGACGCGCCGGGCTGCGGCTGGGCCGGCAGGGCCCCGGTCGCTGGCGGGAGCTGCCTCGGAGCCGCCGTCAGCGACTTGTCCAGGCCGCCACCCGGCTGTTGTGGTGCCGTCATCGCCCGCCCCCTGCGGATGCGTCCAACCAGCCCAGGCCGGCAGGAGTTCGTCATTCCGGGCACTGATACCCGTGGACGCAGTGTAGGACGGCCGGTGCCATATGCTGAGCCCCGCGGACGAGTTGGCCGGGCGGTCGCGTCGGCAGCGGGGCACCGACCCCGGTGCCGCCGAGGAACGTCCGGGCTCCACAGGGCGAGGTGGTGGGTAACGCCCACCCGGGGTGACCCGCGGGACAGTGCCACAGAAAACAGACCGCCGGCACCGCACGGAGCCGGTAAGGGTGAAACGGTGCGGTAAGAGCGCACCAGCGCCCGGGGTGACCCGGGCGGCTAGGTAAACCCCACCTGGAGCAAGGCCAAGAGGCCCCGGCCGGTTCGGTCAGGGCTGCGCAGGCGTTCGAGGGCTGCCCGCCCGAGCCTGCGGGTAGGCCGCTGGAGGCCGCCGGCAACGGCGGTCCTAGATGGATGACCGTCACCGGCAAGCCGTGAGGCGACCCGGCACAGAACCCGGCGTACAGGCCAACTCGTCCGCCCCGCGTCCACTGACCTGCAGCGGGGTTCAGCCGCCCACGCTGCGCGCATGCACACGCGCTCCGCTGTCAGACAGGACTGCAATACTGCCGGCATGACCCACTCGGACACCGCGGAGAGAGCCGGCGCGAGCCCGGACTTCTTCATCTCCTACACCGGTGCCGACGAGGACTGGGCCGAGTGGGTCGCCTGGGTTCTGGAGGAGGCGAACTACAGCGTCGTCATCCAGAAATGGGACTTCCAGCCAGGCAACAACTTCATCCAGAAAATGGACGAGGGCCTCCAACAGGCCGCACGCACGGTCGTGATCCTCTCGGCCCGTTATATGAAGTCGTCCTTCGCGACGGCGGAGATGCGCACCGCCTGGCAGCGCGACCCGTTGGGACGTCGCCGGGGCCTGTTGGTCTTCCGGGTCGAGGACTGCAGGCGGCCGGGGCTGCTTTCCACCGTGATCTCCGTCGACCTGTTCGGGGTGAGCAAGGAGGAGTCGCAGCGCCGGATTATCGCCGCCGCACTCGGGGAGCGGGGCAAGCCACCCGCACAGCCGCGGTTCCCCGTGGTCATCGCCGCCGGGCCGCGTCCGCTGTTCCCGCCCGAGCGCCGCGTGCAGGCCCGCCGTGCGGCACGCCAGATCTGGTCTGCGGCCGTCGCGATCGTCACGGTCGCGATCCTGGTCGTCGTCGTGGTCAATGCCGCGCCGGCGGTCCGGCGCGGCATTGACCACGCACGGGCCGGGCTGAGGTCGTCCGCCTCGCCCACCGTCGCGACGCCGACGCCGGGCCCGACCATCGTGAACGCCGACGGTCCCGGGCCGTGGACCGTGCAGGCCATCGGCTACACCTACGAGGTCACCGGGGTGAGCCGAACGACCGCGGCGCCGTTTCCGCGCTGGTGGGATCCGCCCGTTCCGGCGATCTCGGTGCGGGGCACCGTCCTGCGCGCGGAAGCGAACTCGCACACCTCGATGGGGTGGGAACTGCGGGACCAGAACGGCCACAAGCTGACGGCCCCGACCGGTACCTCACCCGATCCGCCGGGCGAGTGGGAGAACACGCCCACCCTCGGCCAGACGGTTCGGTTCGAGCTGGTCGTCTATGACACCAGCCCCGCCGTCACCTCCCTCACCCTCACCATCACCGACTTCCACCGCAGCGACTACCCGCTGGTCATCAGCAACATCCCGGTCGCCTGATCCTCCCGCCCGACTCAGCCCCACCGCGCCGCTTCGGACGAATTCGGAAAGCCGGGCAACCCGGAGACAGCCCGCCGGCCTCTGTAGGGCAAGGAGGTCGGGTTGGATACAGACGGGGGCGACAGCGGCGGGTTCACGGCGTATTTCGCGCCGCGGGCCGCCGGGCTGCTGCGGTTCGCCTATCTGCTGACCGGTGACGCCGGGGAGGCGGAGGATCTGACGCAGACGACGCTGGTGCGCATGTTCGTCGTCTGGCCGCGGGTCCGTGGCCATGACCGGCCCGACGCCTACGCCCGCCGGGTGATGGTCAACGCGAACGCCCGCCGGTTTCGCCATCGGCGGGTCCGCCAGGTTCTCGTCGACGTCCCACCGGAGCGGGCGGAGCCGTCGTCGCAGCTCGCCGCCGTGGAGGACCGGGTGGGGCTGGCCGCGGCGCTTGCCGCGCTGCCGCCGCGGCAGCGTGCCGTCGTCGTGCTGCGCTACTGCGAGGACCGGCCCGAGGCGGAGGTCGCCGCGCTGCTGCGCTGCTCGACGGGAACGGTGAAAAGCCAGGCCGCGAAAGGCCTCGCCAAACTGCGCGCCCATCCTGCGGTCACCGGCCTCGGCCCCGCCCCAGGCTCCGGCCCTGACGCTGACTCTGCCTCTGGCCCCGGCCCCAGCCCCACCGGCCTCGCCAACCCCGCCGGCCTCGCTGGCCGCGCCGGCCCGCCGAACCCGTCCCGGGTCGCACGCCCCGTCATCGGGCGGGAGGAGCTTCCATGAACGAGACCTCGCCACCCAGGTCCGACGACGCGGTCGCCGGCTGGCTGCACACGGCGGCCGACCAGCTGGAGGTCCGCCTGCCCGCCGGGCTGGTGCCGGCCGCGGTGGCCGCAGGGCCTGCCGCCCGGCGGCGGCGCCGTCGCCTCACCGTCGCCGTCCCGGCCGGCGCCGCGGTCCTCGCGGCCGTCCTGGTCGGGGTGGGTGTCCTCACCGGTGGCCACCCGGAGGGCCGGACGAGGATCCGGCCCGCGGACGGGTCCCCCGGAGTCGTCCGCACCTCGCCGCCGGGCCGTTTCCTGCCGCCGGGCCGTTCCTCGACGCCGGTCCGCACTTCGCCGCCGGTCCATCCCGCCGCGCCGGCCGGCGCGCCCACCGAGGTACCTGCCGCCGCGGGCGGGCCGCCGGTCCAGCTGCGCTACGTGGACACCCCGCGGCTGCTGACCCTCACCGACACCCAGCGGGGCATCATCGACTCCCACTGCGCCACGCCGTACGAAGCCCAGCTGCCGCCGAACGCGCCGCGCCAGATGGTGGCCGTCGCCGGCCGGTGGGGCCTGCAGGTCCTGATCGTTGACGCCGGTGGCGGCGGGATGTGCCGCGCCTACACCGAGACCGGGGCGGAGAACGACGTCGCCCCCGACTTCGCCGGCCTGAACGGCCCTCTTCTGTGGTCACCCGGCCAGCACGACCTAAGCCGGCCGCCGGCGAACCCCGTCGAGGTGTTCAGCTCCGGTGAGGACGGGTCCGGCAGGCTGGGCGAGTGGAACGCGCGACGGTGGGCCGTCGGGCAGGTTGCCCCGGAGGTCGCCCTGCTCGTCGCAGCGCTCCCGACCGGGGAGGCCGTGATCGTCCCCTTCGAGCCCTCGACCGGCGCGTTCATCACCCACATCCAGGTCACGACCCCGGATGTCGCCCAGTACCACGCAGTGAACCAGATGCCGCTGACCTTGTACGCCTACGACTCCGCCGGGACACTCGTCGCCCAGACCACGGCCGCCATGTGCGCCCAGTACCCGGCGTGCAACGGGCCGGAGGCCGCCAAGACCATCCGTCCCTCGCCCCTGACGTCCGCTCCGATGACGAACACGGGCATACCTACGGCTCGCCGGACACCCACCGCCAGCTAGGTCACGGAGGAGCCTTCACACAATCGCCGCGATCTGGTTGCGGGTCCGGGAAGCGACGGCTGCAGGGCCACCGATACTGGCCTGGCGGTCCGTGCCCACCCACCGCCTGGCGACCCACCGGGGATCTC
>NZ_ADGX01000033.1 GCF_000177675.1 Parafrankia sp. EUN1f | reverse complement strand
TGTACCTGCTGCTCGGGCTCGTCCCGCTGACGTGGTGGCTCGTCGAGCGGACCAGGTGGGGCCTGGAGCTGCGCGCTGTCGGTGAGAACCCGCAGGGCGCGGACGTCACCGGCATCGCGGTGAACCTGCGCCGGCGGCAGGCGCTGCTGTGGTGCGGGCTGTTCGCGGGTCTGGGTGGGGCGCACCTCGCGGTCGGGGCGGTCGGCTCGTTCAACGACAACATGACCGCGGGGCGGGGCTACCTGGTGATCGCGGCGGTGATCTTCGGTGCGTGGCGGCTGCGCGGCACGATCGTCGGGGTGGCCCTGTTCGGCCTCGCGGACGCGCTGCGGCTGGCGTTGCCGGCGGTCGGCGTCCAGATCAACAGCCAGCTGCTGATCGTCGCCCCGTACCTGCTGGCGCTGCTGGCGATGGTGCTCGTCCTGCGGCGTACCCGCCAGCCCATGGCGCTCGGCACACCTTTCGTCCGCGGGATTGTATAAGGCGTTGCCCGGGGTTGGGCTCCGCCAGCGGGCGAATTATCGAGGGCCGTCCGGGTTGGGTGTTGGTTGGGCGAATGTTTTTCGGGGTCCTTGTTTGGTCGGACTGGAGGTTCGCCACATAGGGCAGTCGCCAAAATTGGAGGATCGCACCGAGGATTAAAAGGGCGCAAACGGACATTCTGGGTGGTGCGTCACGGAATGACGCCCGGCAGCGGCAGTTGCTCGTGAAGGTGCGGCTGCGGTTGTCGGGTGGGAGTATCACCGAAGAATGTCCGGACTGTGTGGATAACTGCGTGAATTCGGTCCACTGAATTTGCGTGCCACATGATTCCGTGCTGGAGAAAATGGGGCACAGTATGGGGTCGAAACCTGACAGCTCTTTATCCTCCGCGGGGCGGACCCAGCCGTCGTCCGCAGTCTCCGAAAGATGGCCAGGCCCAGCCACGGTGCCCGGCGACGAAGGCACGCTGGACGCAGCCGGGGCGCTGATCCGCGCGCGGACCCTCGACGAGCATCTGTCGGAGCAGGCGGCGGCCCGCCCCGACGACATCGCGATGAGCTTCGTGGACTACGGCACCGACCGGTCGGGAGTGGAGACGTCCACCACCTTCGGGCAGCTCGACGCCGCGGTGAGCGCCGCCGCCTGGCAGATAGCCCAGGCGGTGCCGGCCGGCGGCCGGATGGTGATCCTCTCCCCGCAGGGGCTCGGCTACGTCATCGCCTTTCTCGGCGCGCTGCGGGCCGGGGTCGTCGCCGTGCCGCTGTTCCCGCCCGACCTGATCGGCCACAGCGACCGGCTGACCGCCGTCTTCGACGACTGCGTACCCAGCTGCGTGGCCACGACGACGTCCGTCCTGCCGTCCGTTCGCGCGTATCTCGAGACACGCGCGCAGGCGGTGGCGATCTGCGTCATCGACGGCCCAGGCGCCCCCTCCGCCGGACCCGGCGAGCCCGCCGAACCTGCCGCATCTGCCGCACCCGCCGAGCCGGCCGCTTCGCCGGTGCTGCCGGTGCCGCCCGGCTGGGCGCCGGCAGGCCCGCGGCCCGGCCTGGACGACGTCGCCTACATCCAGTACACCTCCGGCTCGACACGGACCCCGTCCGGCGTGCTCGTCACCCACGGCAACATCGTCGCGAACACCGCGCAGGCGATGGCCGGCTACCGCTGCCATCCGGCCCGGAACACGGTGGTGAGCTGGCTGCCGCTGTTCCACGACATGGGCCTCGTGCTGGTCGTCGGTGGGACCGTGGCCGGCGGTGTCCGGTCGGTCCTGCTGGACCCGGTGGCCTTCCTGCAGCGCCCGGGCCGGTGGCTGCGTCATCTCGCCGAGAACCGCGGCGCGGTGGCCATGGCGCCGAACTTCGCGTTCGACTTCGCGGTCGACCGGGTTCGCCCGAAGGAACGGGAAGGGCTGCGGCTGGACGACGTCTGGGTCCTGGGCAACGGTTCGGAGCCGGTCCGGCCCGCCACGCTCGAACGCTTCCTGGCGACCTTCGGCCCCCTGGGGCTGCGGCCGGAGGCGTTGTGCCCCTCGTACGGACTCGCCGAGGCGACCGTCTACGTGTGCGGGGGCGCCAGCGGGCGTCCGCAGCGACCGGTGTGGTTCGACGCGGAGGCGCTCGCCGCCGGGCGTGCCATGCCGGTCGACGAGTCCGAGCGGCCGGCGCAGCCGGGCATCCCCCAGCAGCAGGGGCCGCGGAAGCAGCAGGCGCCGCGGCCCGGCCTGGGCCGGCAGCCGGGACAGGACCCGGAAAGAAGCTCGCAACAAGGCCCGGTCCAGGGCGCCCCGCAGCGGCGGCTCATCCCGTTGCTGTCCTGCGGTGTGCCGGCCGGGCAACGGGTCGCCGTGGTCGATCCGCAGGCGGGACGGCTCTGCCCACCCGATGTCGTCGGGGAGATCTGGGTCCGCGGGCCGAACGTCGCCCGGGGCTACTTCAACCAGCCGGCCCGCAGCGAGGCGACCTTCGGGCAGCGGCTCGCGGCGCCGGCCGGCGAGCGCACGGCGGTGCTGCCGGCAGGCTGGTCGCAGGACGGCTGGCAGGACGACGGCTGGTTACGCACCGGTGATCTCGGGATGGTCCACGAGGGTGCCCTGTACGTCACCGGTCGGCTGAAGGACCTGATCGTCATCGACGGGCGCAACCACTACCCGCAGGACATCGAGGCGACGGTGGAAGCCGCCCACGAGGCGGTGCGGCCCAGCCGCGCGGCCGCGTTCACCGTCAGCACCGACCACGGCGAGGCCGTCGTGGTGGCCGCGGAGATCACCGCGGAGGTCGCCGGCCAGGCGGCCGAGGTGACCAGAATCGCCGGGGTGATCCGCGGCGCGGTCGCCGTGAGCCACGGGGTGGCGGTACGCGAGGTCGTGCTGACCCGCCCGGGCACGATCCCGCTGACGAGCAGCGGCAAGATAGCCCGGCACGCCTGCCGGGAGCGCTACCTGGCCGGCGCGTTCGCCGTCACCGGTGCGTCCCGGTGACCACCGCGCCCGGGGACGGCACGAGCCCCGCCACCTCCCTGAGTGAAGCCGACCTGCTGCGCTGGCTTTCCGACCAGGTCGCCGCGAGCCTCGGGCTCGATCCGGCCGAGATCGACATCGACCAGCCGCTGGTCGACCTCGGGCTGTCGTCACGGGACGCGGTCGCGATGACCAGCGACCTGGAGGACCTGCTCGACACCGCGCTCGAGCCGACGCTGCTCTGGCAGCACACGACGCTCGCCGCGCTGGCACGACGGCTGGCCGCCCCCGCCCCCGCAGCCGCCCCCGCCCCGCCCCCGCAGCCGGCGCTGACACCGACCAGGTGGACTCGAACTCCGACCCGGTGGAGTCGGCCCTGCCGCACTCGGGCTCGGCCGGCGCCGACCTCGGCTCCCGCGATTCCGCGGGTGCTGTGGATCCCGGTGATCCGGCCGGGGCGGACGCGCTGGCCATCATCGGTGTCGGGTTCCGGTTCCCGGGCGGTCCGCGGCATCCCGACGGGGTGACGCGGCCGGGCGAGCTGTGGGAGCTGCTGGCCGAGGGCATCGACGCCGTCTCGACGGTGCCGCCGGGGCGCTGGGACGAGGCCGACAGCGGCGTGCTCGGCACTCCCGGCCTCGCCGCGGGCGCCGCCGTGCGAACCGTCGCCGGCGCTGACGCCGACACCGGCGCCGACGCCGGCCTGGATGTCCACCAGGCTGTGCGCCGCGGCGGGTTCATCGGCGATGTGGCGGGCTTCGACGCCGAGTTCTTCGGTATCAGTCCCGCGGAGGCGGCGCTGATGGACCCGCGGCAACGCCTGCTGCTGGAGATCTCCTGGGAGGCACTGCAGCATGCCGGGCTGCCGCCGTCCTCGCTGCGGGGCAGCGCCACCGGGGTCTTCGTCGGTGTCTCCAGCTCGGAGTACGCCCATCTGACCTTCGCCGACCCCCAGCGGGTCGAGGGCTGGACCTCGACCGGCGCGGCGACGTCGATCATCGCGGGCCGCCTGTCCTACCTGCTGGACCTGTGGGGACCGAGCCTGACGATCGACACCGCCTGTTCGTCCTCCCTGGTGGCACTGCACGCGGCGCGCACCAGTCTGCTCTCCGGCGAGTCGTCGCTCGCACTCGTCGCAGGGGTGAGCCTGCTGTTGTCCCCGGCGGTGAGCGTCGCGTTCGGCGCGGGCGGCGCGCTGTCCGCCGACGGGCGGTGCAAGGCCTTCGCGGCGGCGGCCGACGGGATCGTGCGCGGCGAGGGCTGCGGAGTCGTCGTGCTCAAGCGGCTGTGTGACGCCGAGCGTGACGGTGACCGGGTGCTGGCGGTGGTGCGTGGCAGCGCGGTCAACGCCGACGGCCGTTCGAACGGTCTGACCGCGCCGAACCCGGCGGCACAGGAGGCGCTGCTGCGGGCGGCCTACGAGCCGACCGGCATCGCACCGGCCTCGGTCGACTATGTCGAGGCGCACGGGACCGGCACGCCGCTGGGGGACCCGATCGAGGCGACGGCACTGCGGGCTGTCCTCGGCGCGGGTGCGGGCCGTGACCCGAGCGAGCCGCTGCTGCTCGGTTCGGTCAAGACGAATCTCGGGCATCTTGAGGCCACCGCGGGCATCGCCGGGGTCATCAAGGTCGCGCTGGCGCTCGACCGTGGAGTGATCCCGCCTTCCGTCCATTTCGCGGCGCCGAACCCGCGCATTCCGTTCGAGGCGTCCGCGCTGCGGGTGGTGACCGAGCCGGTGCCCTGGCCGCGTTACGGCGGCCGGGCCCGCGCCGGCGTGTCCGCCTTCGGCTTCAGCGGCACGAACGCCCACGTGATCCTCGAAGAGCACGGCGCCCGTGACGGCGCCCGCGACGGCTCCGACAGCGGCGCCGATCTCCGTTCCGATCTCCGTTCCGATCTCCGTTTCGAGCGGGGTGCCGAGCCGCGCGCGGGCGGCGGAGTCCGCTGCGGCCCGTGGACGTTGGCGCTGTCAGCGGCGTCCGCCGACCGGCTCGCCGGCACCGCGGCGGCCCTGGCCGACTGGCTCACCACGGTGGATGGACAGGCCAGCGACCTGGACGACATCGCGTTCACGCTGGGGCGGCGCTTCGACGTGGCGGCCCCCGCCCGCGCGGCCGTCGCCGGCCGGGACGGCGACGAACTGGCCGCCCGGCTGCGGGCGGTCGCCGCCGGATCCGACGCCCCCGGCACGACCAGGATCACGCGGCCGGCCCGCGGCCACCACCCCACCGGGCTGGCCCTGCCCGCCAACCCGGCCCTGCTCACCAGACCGGATCTGCCCACGCGGCCGGACCTGTCCACGGGGTCGGTCTGGGTCTTCAGCGGCTACGGCTCGCAGTGGGCGGGCATGGGCCGGCGACTGCTGACGGACGAACCGGCCTTCGCCGCGGCCGTCGAGGACCTCGACAAGCCGTTCGTGGCGCGGACCGGTCTGTCCCTGCGCGGCCTGCTCGAACGCGGCGACGCGGTCGACGGCGTCGAGTCCGGGCAGATCATCCTGTTCGGGGTGCAGCTGGCGCTCGCCCAGCTGTGGCGTTCGGCGGGTCTGCGGCCGGCCGCGGTCATCGGCTTCTCCATGGGCGAGGTCGCGGCCTCGGTCGTCGCCGGCGCACTGGACGTCGAAAGCGGCCTGGAGGTCATCGCGACCCGGGCCCGGCTGCTGGGCTCGGTGGCGGCGACCGGCGCCGGTGCCATGGCGGTCGTCGAGCTCACCGAGGCCGAGTTCGGGCAGCTCGCGGCCGACCTGCCCGGCGTCCACATCGCGATGCACTCCTCCCCGCGCCAGT
Organism: Parafrankia sp. EUN1f; assembly: GCF_000177675.1. Classification (GTDB taxonomy): domain Bacteria; phylum Actinomycetota; class Actinomycetes; order Frankiales; family Frankiaceae; genus Parafrankia. The sequence goes on along the minus strand of NZ_ADGX01000033.1, from coordinate 64,316 downwards.
GCACGGTCGCCGGCGACGCCGACCAGGTGACCCGGCTCGTCGCGGCGGTCGAGGCGTGGGGGCGGACGGCGCTGCCGATGAAGGTGAGCGGTGCCGGGCACTCGCCGGCCGTGGATCCGATCCTCGACGAGCTGCGGTCACGGCTGGCGTGGGTCCGCGGCACGCCGACCGCCGTCCCCTGGTACGGGTCGGTGCTGGACGATCCGCGCGAGGTGCCGTCCTGCGATGCCGACTACTGGGCGGCCAACGCCCGGCGCCCGGTCCGGGCGGTCCACGCGGTGCAGGCGGCTCTCGAGGACGGGGCGGTCCGCTTCCTGGAGGTCTCCCCGCACCCGATCGCCGGGCGCGCCCTGCGCGAGACGGCCGGCGACGGTGTCCACGTCGCCTCGACCCTGCGGCGTGACCGTGACGACACGGTCGAGTTCCGCGTGAACCTGGCCGCGCTCGCGCTCGGCGGCGACGGCGACGCGCTGACTGCCCTGCTCACCCCGGCAACAGATGCCGCGCCGGCTGGCTCGGCGTCAGCTGGCACGGCGTCGGCTGGGACGGCGTCGGCTGGGACGGTGGCGCCGAAGCTGGTGGATGTCCCGGCCGCGCCGTGGCGGCACCGCAGGCACTGGGCCGCGCCGGTCCCGGTGCCCTCCCGGACCGCGCCGGGACACCCGTTGCTGGGGGCGCACATCGAGATCCCCGAGTCGGGCCGGCATGTGTGGCGGGCCGACATCGGGACGGAGGCTCTGCCGTGGCTCGCGGACCACACGGTCCACGGGGTGGCCGTGCTGCCGGGTGCGGCCTTCGCGGAGATGGCTCTGTCGGCCGCGGCGGTGCTCGGGCGCGGCCGGCCGGTCGTCACCGACCTCGAACTGCTCGAACTGCTGCCCCTGGGCGCGCACACCGACGTCACCACGTCCGTGGTGGAGGACGGCCCCGGCTCCGCCTCGGGCACGATCGAGATCTTCTCCCGGCGGGTGGCGGGCGGCGGTCGCTGGGTGCGGCACGCCACGGCCCGGATCCGGGTGGAGCCAGCGGAGCACGCCGCGGAGCACGTCGGCATCACTGACCTCGCAGGCAATGCTGTCGACGCCGGCCGCTCCGAGGACGTCGACGAGGCGGGCACCGGCAGGTCCGTCGACCTCTATGGGGCACTGGAGGCGGCCGGCCACCGGTACGGCCCCGCGTTCGTCGGCGTCACAGACGCACGCGTGACGTCCGGCCCGACGACCTTCCCAGGGGAAGGGACGGCCTCGCCGGACCCGGTGGTCCCGCCGGCCGGAGTACCGGTGTCGGCGTCGGCGTCGGCGCGGGTCAGCCTGCCGGCGCCCGCGCAGCCTCATGCGCACTACCGGATCCACCCGGCGCTGGGCGACCTCTGCCTGCAGACCCTCGGCGTCGCCGCCGTCGGCCTGTGGCCCGAGGCCACCGCCGGTGGCGTGCCGCTGCACCTGCCGGTGCGGATCGGGGAGCTGACCGTGCTCGACCCGCGGTCAGGCGGGCCGCAGGGCCGACCGGTCACGCGCGGGCACGCCACGGCCCTGCTCGCCCCCGCCGCCGCGGGCGGCGACGACGAGGACGGCCTGATCGGCCAGGTACGGCTGTCGGCGGACGACGGAACGCCGTTGCTCGTCGCCCGGGATGTGGTCCTGCGCCCGGTGGAGGCGAGCGCCGTACCGGTCCCGGTGGCCGCGCTGCTCTACGAGGCACGCTGGACGCAGGCTCCGCTGCCGCCGCTCCCGCCACTGCCGGTGCAGGGCCAGCCCGCCCAGCCGGGCCAGCCGGGCCAGCCGGGCCAGCCGGGCCAGCCGGGCCAGTCGGGCCAGTCGGCGGCGACCGCTTCCCAGCCGCGCCTGCTGGTGCTCTCAGCGCCCAGGCCAGGCGCCGACGACTCCGGGGAACGGGACGCGGTGGCCGCGCTTCTCGACCGGCACAGCGGCTCACCAGGCGGGGTTGTCGCACTCAGCACGACCGATGAGGGACGCATCGCCACCCTGGTCGGCTCCGGGCAGGTGCGGGGGGTCGTGCTGGTCGTCGCGCCGGCACCGGCCTCCGGCGACGACGAGGCCTCCCTCGGGGAGCGCCCGGAACCCGCGCCGGTGGGCATTCCCGCCGGAACGGACCCGATGGCCGGCGCCGAGCTGACCGCGGCCGTCGCGGCGTTGGTGAGGACGCTGGTCCGCCACGGCACCCAGAATCCGCCCCGGCTGTGGATCGTCACCCGTGGTGCGGCCGCGGTCGCCGACGGGGACCGGCCCGTGCCCTCCCAGGCGGCACTGCGTGGCCTGGTCCGTGTCCTGGCGCTGGAGCATCCGTTCCTGCGGACGACGCTGCTCGACCTCGATCTCGATCTCGACGCCGGCCCCGCCGCCGGCGCCGGTGAGGACGACGAGGCCGCGGCACTCGCACCGGTCGCGGTGGAGATCATCTCCGACGCGGCCGACGACGAGGTGGCATGGCGTGACGGGCGCCGGTTCGTCGCCCGGCTGACACGCGTCGCCGAGGAGTCCGACGGCTCCGCGTCTCCGGCTGCGCCGGCGGGGGCGGCCGCGGTGCCGCTGGTGCGGTCGGGTTCCTACATCGTCACGGGTGGGCTCGGCGGGCTGGGCCTGCTGCTGGCCCGTCGGCTGGTGGACGGCGGGGCCTCCAGGGTCGTTCTGAACGGGCGGACTCTGCCCCGGGAACAGGATCAGGCCGGCGCGGCACCGCCCGGATGGCGGATGATCCCAGGCCTCGGCCTGGCCCGGGTCGCGAACGACACCAGGCCCGCTCCGCGGCCCGCCACCGCATCCGCCGAACTCGCTGAACCTGCCGGACCTGCCGCGCCCGGCACGTCCGGGGAGATCACCGGCGGCGGTGGGTGCGACATCGTCATCGTCACCGGTGACATCGCGCTGCCGCAGACCGCGGCGCGGTTGCTGACCGAGGCCACGGCCGGTGATCTGGTGCTGCGTGGCGTCGCGCACGCGGCGGGAGCCCTGGCGGACCAGGCGGTCCTGGACCTGGATCCGGCCGCGCTGGCCGCCGTCTGGCGTCCGAAGGTCGTCGGCGGCTGGAACCTGCACGTGGCCACCGCGCGGCTGGCCGCACAGACCGGTACGGAACTGGACTGGTGGCTGGTCTACTCCTCGGCGGCGGCGCTGCTCGGCTCGCCCGGGCAGGCCTCGTACGCGGCCGCGAACGCCTGGCTGGACGCGCTGGTCGCACTGCGCCGCCGGAGCGGCCTGCCGGCGACGAGCATCGGCTGGGGTGCCTGGGCCCAGGTCGGGGGCGCGGCCGGGGTCACGAACGCGCTGCTCGAACCGCTGGTGCCGACGACGGCGATGGAGGCCCTGGAGACGGTGGTCGCCGCTGGCCGGGTCCACACCGGGGTGGTGCGGCTCTCGCCGGCCCGTGCGCTGGCGTTGCTGCCCGGCCTCGCCGATCTCGCCTTCTTCGCCGACGTGCTCGGCGCCGATCCGGGTGCCGAGGACGACTCCTGGCCCGGCGTCACGGCGCTGGCGGACCTGCCGCCGGCGCGGGCCCGGGCCGTGATCGCGGATCGGCTGCGCGGCCGCGTCGCGGGGATCATGGGCCTGGAGCCGCAGCAGGTGGATGCCGACGTCCCGCTGACGGAGCTCGGGTTCGACTCGCTGATGGCGATGCGGGCACGCAACGCCGTCGAGCACGACTTCGGCCTGCCGCTTCCGGTCCGTCTGCTGCTGCGCGGCGCCAGCCTCGGCGATCTCCAGGCGCACCTGGTGGAGGCCCTCGGCCTCGCGTCGGACTCCGCGCCGGAAGGGACGTCGCCGACAGGACCCGCGCAGGCGCGGCCCGATTCGGCGGGGACCGTGCCGGCGGCGCGGACCGTGCCGGCGCAGACCGCTCCGGTTACCGGGGAGGTCGTGGGCCGGGGAACGCCGATGGCTGCCCGGGAGCCGGCGGAGCGGTGGCTGGTGGCGCTGCTCGCGGCGACGGTCACGACGGAGCCGATCGGGGTGACCGACGATCTCGCCACCGTTCTCGGCCCGGTCGAGACCGAACGCTTCCTCGGGCTGGTCGCCGAACGTCTCGGTGACGGGGCCACCCATGCCGACGCGCGGGAGCGCGCGGAGCTTGCGGGGGCGCGCACGATCGAAGCGCTCGCCGAGGTGATCCGGGACCGCCTGACGGGCAACGCGGGGGCGGGCGTGCGCGTGCTGCGCGGTGCCGGTTCGCAGCCGCCGCTGTTCCTGTTCCACCCGGCGGGTGGTCCGACCGCCGTGTACGAGCCGCTCGTGCGGCTGCTGGATCCGCGGGTGCCGGTGTTCGGCCTGGAGCGGCTCGACGACATCGGGCAGGTGGAGCGCAAGGCCGCCGCCTACCATTCCATGATCCGGAAGATCGCGCCCGCGGGGCCGTACCGGCTGGGTGGGTGGTCCTTCGGTGGCCTGCTCGCGCAGGAGGTCGCGCACCAGATCGTCGCGGCGGGCGGCGAGGTCGAGGTCGTTCTGATGATCGACACGATTCTGCCGTTGCCGGCGCCGGCCGGGCTGTCCGCCACGGATCAGCTCCTGGCCCGCTTCGGACGGTTCGTCGACTACCTGCGCGAGGTCTACGGAGTGGACCTCGACCTGCCCTACGACGAGCTGGCCGGTGCCGACGACGCCGAGCAGGTCGAACGGATCTTCGAGATCCTCGCCGCCTCCGACATCGCCATGACCCCCGGTGTGCTGCACCACCAGCGCACCTCCTACCTCGACGCGCGGATCGCCGAGAACTACCAGCCGCGCCGCTACGACGGACGCACGGTGCTCTACCGGGCGGCCTCGCCCCACCAGGTGACGGTCGCGCTCGATCCCCGCTACCTGCGCGACGACGCCGACCTGGGCTGGGCGGCGACGGTGCCGAACCTGGAGATCGTCACGGTTCCCGGCGACCACACCTCGCTGATCGACCGCCCGAACGTCGACGTGATCGCCCGGCACCTGTCGCGGCTGCTCGCCCCAACCCCGGCCCCGGTGCCGGACGGATCGGGCGGGCCTGGCGGGGCGGACGGGGCGGACGGGGCGGACCCACGAGGGTCTGGCGGGGCGTCCGGTTCGGCGTCCGTGCCGGTGCAGCGGGGCACACGGTGACCCGGGCGACGGCCGTGAGCGGCAAGGAGCTCGACCGCCGGCTGGCGCTCGCCGCCGCCGGCGGGTCGCCCCGCACCCTCGCCCGGCGGCGGGCCGAGGGCCGGATGAGCGCACGGGAGCGCATCGAGGCCCTGTGCGATCCGGGCACCTTCACCGAACTCGACACCCTCGTCCGCAGCCGGGCTGACGGCGGCGGCGGCGGTGGCGATGGCGGTGGCGGTGGCGGTGGCGGTGGCGGTGGCGGCGCGGAGGCCGCCCGCCCGTACGGCGACGGCCTGATCTGCGGCCACGGCCAGATCGGTGGCCGTCCGGTGTGCGTGTTCTCCCAGGACGTCAGTGTCTTCGGCGGGAGCCTGGGCGAGGCGTTCGGCGAGAAGATCATCAAGGTGATGGAGCTGGCGATGCGGGTCGGCTGCCCGATCATCGGCATCAACGACTCCGGCGGGGCGCGCATCCAGGAGGGGGTCACGGCGCTGGCGCGGTACGCGGAGTACGGCCGGCTCAACATCCAGGCCTCCGGAGTCATCCCGCAGATCTCGATGATCATGGGCTCGTGTGCGGGTGGAGCGGCGTACTCACCCGCCCTCACCGACGTGACGGTGATGGTGGACGAGACGTCCCACATGTTCGTCACGGGCCCGGACGTCGTGCGTTCGGTGACCGGGGAGGACGTCACCCTCGAGGAGCTCGGCGGGGCGCGCCACAACGCCGCCGCCGGGACGGTGCACTACGTGGCGACCGACGAGGCCGACGCCGTCGACTGGGTGCAGTGCCTGCTGGGCTTCCTGCCGGACAACGCGCTGAGCACGCCGCCCTCCTACCCTCGCTCCGGCGGCTCCGGCGGCTCCGTCCGCGATGACCTGACCGACGCGGACCGTGCCCTCGACCGGCTGGTCCCCGACGCCGCGGGCGGGGTCCTGGACGTCCGCAAGGTCCTCGACGCCGTGCTGGACGACGGTGACCTGCTGGAGTTCCAGGAGCTGTTCGCCGGGAACATCGTGTGCGGGCTCGGCCGGGTCGACGGTGAGTCGGTCGGGGTGGTCGCGAACCAGCCCGCGGTGAGCGCGGGCGTCCTCGACATCGACGCATCCGAGAAGGCCGCCCGTTTCGTTCGCTTCTGCGACGCGTTCAACATTCCGATCCTGACGTTCGTCGACGTCCCCGGCTACCTGCCCGGGCTCGACCAGGAGCGGCGCGGCATCATCCGCCGCGGCGCCAAGCTCCTGTTCGCCTACGGTGAGGCGACCGTGCCGATGGTCACCGTCGTGCTGCGCAAGGCCTACGGTGGCGGTTACGCGGTGATGGGATCCAAGCACCTCGGCGCGGACATCAACCTGGCCTGGCCAACCGCCGAGATCGCGGTGATGGGCTCCACCGGTGCGGTGGAGATCCTGCACCGCAGGGAGCTGCGGGCCGCCGGGACCGGCCCGGAGGCGGATCAGCTGCGTGCGCGGCTGACCGCCGACTACGAGCGCACCGCGCTGTCACCCTATGCGGCCGCCGAGCGCGGGTTCATCGACGCCGTCATCCAGCCCCGTGACACCCGGGCGCGGATCCGTGCGGGGCTGCGGTCCCTGCGGGGCAAACGCCCCGTCCAGCAGGTCGGAAAACACAACAACATGCCCCTGTAGCGGGCCGTGGGAGAAGGCAACGAGATGGACACGACACCGGGGACGGGGCCCGAGACGACCGGGACCGGCCCGACGCAGCACGCCGGCAACACCGGCAACACCGCCCCGACGGACCCGCCCCGCGACCGCCGCCCGCGGCGATTAGCGTCGCAGAGAAGGCCCTCGGACGGACCGGTATCGCCGAAGCGGCACCTGGACGGATCAGTCGCGTCGGGACGGCGATCGGGCGGTGGCCGCCCTGGCCTCCCGGCGCGGCTGCTCGCCGGTGCGCTGGTGCTGGCCGCGGTCGGCCTGGCGCCCGGGCTGACCGAAGCGGGGCCGGCGGGGCCCGCCGGCCCCGCCGGTCCGGGGACGGAGGCGGTCGCGTTCTCGACGGGGACGTCCACCACCCGTGTCAGTGCGGCGACCCTGGCCGCACGGGTGCCGGGAACGGCCGTGGCTCCGCTGACCCAGGTGAACCGCAGCGTGAACGGCGGCCTCAACCAGCTCACCGGGCTGGTTCCCGCGACCGCCACCATGGGCGTTCCGAACGCGGGAACCGTCCCGGTCATCGGCTCGGTGGCGGCCATGGCGGACGACGGGGCGTACGTCGCCTACGAGTCACGGGTGGACGACCGCACCGTCGACCTCATGATCGTTTCGCCGGCGCTGAACGGGGCCGCCCCGGTGCGGGTGATCCTCCCCACGGGATGGGCGGGCAGCCCGGCGCAGACCTGGCCGTCGCTCTACCTCATCCACGGCTGCTGCGAGAAGGCGGACTACCAGTCCTGGTCGGTGTTCACCAACATCCGCTCCTTCGCCGCGGACAAGCAGGCGCTGGTGGTCATGCCCAGCGACGGCTCCGCCGGGTTCGGGACGAACTGGCTCAACATCGGCGTGCTGCGCAAGGGCTGGGGCTACGACACCTTCCTGGCCACCGAGCTCCCGCAGATCCTCCAGCGCGGCTACCGTGCCTCCGGCCGCGCCGCCATCGCCGGCGCGTCGGTCGGCGGGTACGCGGCGTTCGCGCTCTCCGCGCTGCACCCCGGGGCCTACGGCGCCGCCGCGTCCTACAGCGGTGTGGTCGACACCATCGGTTTCCTCTCCTCGGGGCTGATCCAGGGCCTGCTGGTGCGGGAAGGGCAGATCTCCTGGGCCATGTGGGGGGACCCGGTGCTGTTCCTGGGGGTCTGGGCGAAGCGAAACCCCGCCGACCTGATCACCAGGCTGCGCGGGATCAACCTCTATGTCTCGTCGGGTAACGGGAAACCAGGCCCGTTGGATGCCGCCGGCGCCACCGACGACCCCTTCGAGATGGCCACCAACAGCAACGGCCAGGCGTTCATCCGGTCGGCGAACGCGGGACGACTGCCGGTGGTGACGGACTTCTACGGCAACGGCACGCACAGCTGGAAGTACTGGGACCGCCAGCTCGTCCGGTCGTGGCCGACGCTGGCCGCAGGCCTCGGCCTGCCCGCGGCCTAGCGCCGCACCAGCGGGCGACGGTTGGTTCAGTACCGGTGACAAGCATCGAAATGACGTCCATCCGGACGGACGAGGGGACAGCCGACCCGACGGCTGAGGGGACAGCCGACCGGGCAGCTGCGCCTGCGGGCCGCCCGGCGGGTGGCCCGGAGATTCGGCGGCCGGGCCGGCCGGCCCGGAGGGCGGGGCGGCGGCGGCGACAGCGGGCCGTGGCCGGCGTCCTGCCCGGACGCAAGGCGATCGCGCCGATCGGGCTCGCGGCGTTCATCACGGCGCTGGACAACACGGTCGTGAACGTCGCGCTGCCCTCCATGCAGCGCGACTTCGCGCTGTCCGCGGCCGGGCTGGAATGGGTGGCGACGAGCTACATCCTCGCCTTCTCCAGCCTGCTGCTGCTGGGCGGACGTCTCACCGACCTGTTCGGCCGCTGGCGGGTCCTCCTGCTGGGGCTGGCGGTCTTCGCGGTGTTCTCCGGTGTCGCCGGCGCCGCGGACACCTCCCTCGCCCTGATCCTCGCGCGGCTGGCGCAGGGGGCGGGGGAGCGTTGGCGCTGCCGGCGGCGCTGGCGATCCTCGCCGCCGACCTGGACGAGCGGGATCGCCATCTCGGCGCCGGTGTCCTCACCGCCGCCATCGCCGTCGCGCTCGCCCTCGGCCCCGCCGTCGGTGGGACGATCACCCAGTACGCCCACTGGAGCTGGATCTTTTACCTGAACCTGCCGGTGTGCGCGCTCGCCATGCTCCTGGCCGCGCGGGCGAGCCGCGGTCAGCCGTGGCGACCCGAGCACGGCGGCCGACGGCCGCGGCTCGATCTGCCCGGTGTCGTGCTGTCCGGGCTCGCGCTGCTGGCCCTCACATATGCGCTGGTCGAAGGCAACACGCTGGGATTCGGGTCGGCCCGCATCCTGCTGTCCTTCGCCGTCGCGGCGGTGGCCGGCACCATGTTCCTGGTGATCGAGGGACGTGCCAGGGAGCCCATGGTGGCCCTGAACCTGTTCCGGTTGCGGGCGTTCAGCGGCGGAATCGTCGCCCAGGTCCTGTGGGGGCTCGGGGTTAACGGGGTCTTCTTCTTCACCGCCCTGTTTCTGCAGCTCGTGCTGGGTTACAGCCCCACCCGGGCCGGCCTGGCATTTGTTCCGCTCGCGCTGGCCCTGATCGTGATGGTTCCCCCCGCCGGTCTGCTGGCCCGCCGGTGCGGCGCGCACTGGACGGTGGCCGGCGGGCTGCTGATGGTGGCCGGTGGGCTGCTGATCATCGCCTGGATTCCGGTGGACGCCACCTTCGTCGAGCTCGTGCCGGGCCTGGTCGTCATCGGGGCGGGCTCGGCCCTGACGACGCCGATGACGTCCCGGATCCTGGAGGTTCTCCCGGCCTCGACCGAGGGCATGGCCTCAGCTGTGCTCAGTTCCGCCCGTGAGGTGTCGGGTGTGCTGGGGGTGGCGTTGACCGGCGCGATTCTGCTTTCCCGACAACGCGCACTGATGGCGGATGGCGCGGCCTTCCCGGAGGCATTCGTCGCCGGCTACGCCCGCGGGTTGGAGGTGTCGGCCGCACTGGTCGCCGCCGGAGCGGTTGTCAGCCTGCTCACTTTACGGCGAGCTCCCCGGCATCGACGGCGCGGGGGAGCACATCGCCTCGCCGGAGCCGCGGTTATGATTCCTCGCACGCAATTCGCCGGCCCGATTTCGACCGGGCGGGCACGGCGCCACGTCCGATGATTCTGTGGGAGACTTCTCACATCGTAATCGCTAGGCTCACCTCAATGAGCCTTCTCCATCTCGCGGTGCACGGTCAGGGCCGTCGTGCACGAGTCGGCGATGGAAAAGGCTCACTTCTGGGGGGTGACAGCGTTCAGTGGAATTACGGATATCCGCCGCTTCCCGGCGCGGTGCTGCACAACCTGGCCGCGGGGCCTCGGCGCGGCCTGCCCGGTGTCGTCCAGGCAGGCGCGCACGGCGGCCGCGGCGGGTCGCGGGAACCTCCGGCGCGGCGCTGGGACTGGTGCTGGTACTGCTCCTCGCGGCCTGTGGCAGGGCCAGGGGCGACGCGTCGCCGCCGGTACCGGCCTGCACGACGCCGGGCTTCGCCGGCAGCACGGTGCGAGTCGGTCTGGTCTACCCGGACACCGGCCCCCTCGCCCTCGCGTTCAGCCTGGCGCGTAGCGGTTTCGAGGCCAGGATCGCGCTGGCGAACGAGGCGGGTGGCGTGCACGGGCGCCGCATCGAAGCGGTGCCGGCCGACGACGCCGCGCAGAACGAGACCAACCTGGCCGTGGCGCACCGGCTGATCGAGCGGGAGAACGTCTTCGTGCTCGCGGAGTTCACGACGGCGGCGTCGGGGTCGGCAGACCTGCTGGCGGCCAACGGCATCCCGGTGCTCGGCATCGCGGCCGAGCAGGCCTGGAGCAACTACGAGAACATGTTCGCGGCAACCTACATCTACGCCTCCGAGGACTCGGTCACCACGTTCGGTGTCTTCGCCCGGGCGCAGGGTGTGACGCGGGCCGCCGTGGTGGAGGACCCGGTCTCGGACTCCGCGCAGGTTCTCGGGGACCAGATGGTCGCGAGCATGCGGTCGCAGGGCGTTGACGTGGTCTCCCGCATCCCGTACCGCCTGGGCGCGACCTCGGCGGCGCGGACGGTCAAGGCCATCCGGGAAAGCGGTGCCGACGGCCTGATCGTCTCCATGGAGCTCGCCGGCCTGCGGGAGCTCCTGGCGGCCGCCCGCGAGGCGGGGGTCGGTTTCAAGATGGTGCTTTCCCCGCTCGCCTACGACCGGAGCGTGCTCGCCGGCGACGGCCGGCAGTTCGCCGGGGTGTCCGCCTACTTCGTCCAGATCCCGTGGGAGTCGAAGGATCCCGCGCTGAAGACCTACCGAGACGCGATGGGCCGTTTCGCGCCCCAGGTGTCCGACCCGGACCAGAACCTCGTGCTGAACTCCTACATCACCGCCGACATGCTGCTCCGGGGCCTGGAGCTCGCCGGCCCCTGCCCGACCCGGGCATCGTTCCAGAAAACCCTGCGCGGGCTCACCGACTACGATGCCGCCGGGCTCATTCCCGGGGGAGTGGACTTCAGCACCAACCGGACCAGTCTTTCCCTGTGCTACCGCTTTGCCACGGTGAACGAGAACGGCACCGCCTTCGAGAGCCGCCGCGCCGCCGACGGCACCGAGCGATGGTGCGGCACGCGCCTCACCGACTGACGGCCCGGCCCGGCTCCGGTTGACGCGTCAACCCTTCGGCGGTGACGGTCAGATCATCGGGGAAGGCCAGCAGCGGATGTGTGGCGACCTTGACGGCGTGGGCGGGGTTCGCGACGTCGACACGCCAGGTCTCGCCGCCCGCGGCAGCAGGCCGGACCGGTCTGACCGGCCGGCTCGGTCGAGGTCGAGGACGAGGACGAGGCGTGCGCGGGCACGGCCAGGAAGGCAGCCGTGACAGCGCCCGCGGCCGTGACGGCCAGCGCTCGGGCAGCGGCTGGGCGCCGCCGGGTCGGTCTCGTCGAGGTCTGCACGGCTGCTGTCCGCACGGCGTCCTCCTGGAGGGGTCTGGCTACGGGAGAAGCACCGATGGGGTCGTACCGGTGCGGGCGAGGGCGAAGGCGATCCGCAGCGCGCTGGCGTCCCGGTACCGGCGTGGATCTCGCCCGGTCAGGCTGACGATTTTCGTGATGCGGTAGCGCAGGGTGTTGACGTGCACCGGCAGGCTGCGGGCGGCGGCCTCGGGGGAGCCGTCGCAGCGCAGCATCGCGTCCACCGTCTCCACCAGCCCGTGGCCGGCGCTGACGAGCGGGTCCACGCAGGTCGCCACCAGTTGCCGGGCGGCCTGGGTGTCCCCGCACAGCACCCGCTCGACGAGTAGATCCTCGGTGCTGACCACCGCCGGGTTCCCCGGCCATGCGGCGAGCGCCCGCAGCCCGGACAGTACGGCCGCCGTCGCGGGGCCCGCCCGGGCCACCGACGCGACCGGCTCGCTGATGACGATCCCCGGGCCGGCGAGGCCGTCGACCAGCCCTCGCAGCCCGCCGACCAGATCGACCGGAGCGCCGCCCTCCGTGGCTGTGCCCGCGCCACTCCGGCTCCCGCCTCCGGTGCCGGCAGCGACCGCGGCAGCCGCCGGATCCGCGGCGAACACCGTGGGCCCGCCGCCGGTCGCGGCCGTCGCCGAGGAGGGCCCCTGGACGGCGATCACGACCACTGCCTTTCCACGGGACGCGGCGCAGGCGACCAGCCCGAGACGGCCGGCAATCCGGGCGATCTCGTCGAGCAGCGGGTCGGTCCCGCCCTCGGGCGGGTTCATCCCGAGGATGCGTACCGGGAGCCCGAGCGGAACCACGTCGGCGGCCCGCGCCGCGATCTGGTCCTCACGCCCGTCGACGAGCGCCTCGAGCAGCAGCGCGCGTCGACCCGCCACCGCGCGGCCCCGATGCTCGGCCGCCTTCGCGTAGACGGTCGCCGCCTGGAAGGCGACCTCGCGGCCGTACCGCTCCAGCTCGGCGCGCAGCACCGCGGACGTGGCGGGGTCCAGGGCCTCGTCCGCCTCCGCGTTCGCCACGCGCAGGACGACGTCGACGGTGACCTGGAGCAGCTCGACGGTCTGGTCGAACGAGATCTGCCGGGCCACCTCCGCGGGCACTCCGGAGAAGACGTTCTGCAGCGAGGGCGCCCGCGCCGCCACCAGGCTCTGCGCCATCGTGGCGATCTCCTGGTGCACGATGAGCCGGACCCAGGACCGGCTGTGCGCGGACAGCCGGGTGTACCACGGCAGGCCGCCGAACGCGGCGACCGCCGTGTCGGACAGCCGCCCCACCGACTCGTAGAGCCACGCGGACGCGGACGCGCCCGGAGCCGCCGCATCACTGCCCGGCGTCACCGGCGACCTCGACCAGTGCGTTCGTGACCGCCACCGACTCGATGATCAGCAGGTCGTGGCCGGTGTCGATGGACCACAACCGTCCGGCGGAGCGCGCCTGCTCCATCGCGACGACGTCCTGGATGTGCAGGTCGAGGTCGACCTGCGGGCTGGGCAGGTGCGAGCGTTCGCCCAGGCCGGTCAACGTGGGGGTACGCACCTCGTGACCGGCGCCGCGTAACCTGCGGGCGAAGGGCTGGTAGCACCAACCGCCACGCCCGCTCCCGTGCACCAGGACATAGGTCGCCATGACGGTGTCTCCTCGGATCCGGACCCGGTCGAGGAGCCACCCGGTCCATGGCCAGCAACGTGATTATCCGGACAAACATAGTACGGACGCATTGTCAGGCGGGCCGGCATCGTCCCAGGCGCCACCGGCGGGCAGGGGCGACCGGTGGATCCGGTTGCTCAACCGGCGGAGCCGGGCGGGGAATCCGGCGCCCAGGGATCGGGCGTGTACGCGGAGCCGACGTCGCGTCGCCACTGCATCCACCGCTGGATTCTGGCCAGGGACGTGAAGCCGGCAGCGGCATAGTGGGTATGGGCATCCTCTGTCACCAGCGTGAACTGCGGGATTTCGCGTAACAGTCGGTGCTGGAGCAGCCCACAGACCAGCCAGTGCCCAACTCCTTTCCCACGATGGTCCGCATCGACGAAGACGTCGTCGATGAAACCGACCGCCACCCGGTCGGTCACGCAACGGGCGACTCCCCGCTGCAGACCGGCCGGATCGTAGACGCCCACGGTGAGGGAATGGTCAAGCGCGGTGTACACGGCCTCCTGGCTACGGCCGCGCGCCCACGGAGCCTCCAGCGACAACCATCTCCACACCTTGGGGCGGTCCAGGAGCTCGGGGTCGTCCGACAGTTGCCACCCTGCGGCCCGTAACGGCTGCCAGGGCGGGGTCACCGGATCCCCGATGTGGCCGGCGCGCCGGGCGTACCAGCCTCGACGAGTGCCCGTAGGCGGTCCAGGGCCATGCGGGTGCCGGTCTCGTTGTCGGCGGTGGGGATGGCATCAGGGATGCCGTCGTGGGCGATGACGACGAGGGTGCCGCCGTCGTCGGTGTCGGAGAGCGTCGTGGTCATCGTCATCGGGGCGCCCAGGGCCGGGTCGGCGGTCTCGAACGCGAGCTCCTCGACGACCTGCTCGCCGGGAACGAGCCGCACGAAGTGGCCGCGGTACGTGTCGGTGTTCCCTGCGGTCTTTCCGGCCGCGCCGGGCCGGTCATAGGAGAGCGAGATCCGGAAGGCGCCGCCCTCGCGGGCGTCGAACTCGTGCAGCTGTGCGCTCATCCCGTCCGGGAACCGCCACCGGACGATTGCCGCCGGGTCGATCAGTGCCCGGTACACCGTGGCGCGTGAAGCGCCGAGCCGACAGCTCACCCGCAGCGAATACACGGTCCCGAAGGTAGCGGCGGCCGCCACGGGTGGGCCAGTCCCGCCCGCGGATGACGCCCTCCGCGCGCCGTCGAGGGATTCGGATCCGGCATAGGTCCATCTGGCAGGCACGTTCGAGCCATGGCTGAAACATGGCCGCGAAAGCCTGCGGTCAGTGGGCCCGGGGGCCCGAAGCCCGCCTGGTCCCCCGGAGCAGGGACCTGCGGCATCCGACAACGGTGCTCTTCGCCGTGGGCCGGTGCTCACCGCCCGCGTAGCTTGGATGACCGGCCGGCTTCCCGCCCGTCGCACCAGGCATCTGACCGCGCCATCCGGAAGGGAAAGATCGCAGTGATCATAGCGCTCATCCTGGTGTTTCCTTTCGCGCTGATGGCGATGATGCTGGGCATGCACGCCATCGAGGCGGCGCTGACGCGGGTGGCCGCTCCGGCCCGTCTACCAGCACGCGAACGCGGCCCCGCCGCAGTGGTGCGTCCGTCCGCCGGTCGCCTGTCCGTGGTGCCCACACAACCCGCCCGGGCTCGAGGCGAACGTCCGTCGACCGCTTTCGTGCCGGATGCCCCCACCTCCGTGCGCCTTTCGCTGGTCACCGCGGCGCCGGATCGCCCTTTGACAGCCGGTTCGCCGGATGCTCCCGCACCCGCAGAGCCGTCGGACACCGACTGGGCCGAGACTGCGGGGCCCGCGGCTTCGATGCTGGCGGAGCCCAAGCCCGCGACCGTGGATACAGCGACGCCCAAAACCCCGACGCCCAAACTCCCGGTGTCGAAGCCCGCGGTGCCGCGGCAGGTCGTGCTGTCGGTCGTCCCGTCGGTCCTGCCCACGGGCGGTTAGGGCGCGGCCACGCGATCGTGTGCCGTCCGGGCGGACGGGCTGGCCGAGACCATGTGGGCCGGTTGTTGCCTGTGTCGCGGCGCGATGCCAGGAAGCGATGGCGCGTCGGTTAGCGTTCGCTGGCGTGGAGGATTCCGAGCGCCTGCGCGGCAGTGGGTCGCGTGCGCGGGCGGCGGCGGTGCGCTTCGAGGCCGTCGACCCGACATCACCGGCGGCGGTGTGGGCTGTCGGCCGTTACTTCGCGGAGATCGGGCGGCGGTTCGGCTTCGATCCGTCCGCCGAGCCGGATGACGGTGCGGCGTCGCTGGCGGCACCCGGGGGCTGTTTCGTCCTGGCCATCGGTGATGGGGCCGCGGTGGCGTGCGGTGGTGTGCGGACGATCGAGGACGGCGTCGGCGAGATCAAGCGCATGTGGGTGGATGACGCCTGGCGCGGCGCGGGCCTGGGTTCCCGACTTCTGCTCCACCTGGAGCAGACCGCGCACGCCCTCGGTCACCGCACCGTTCGGCTCGACACTCATGAGTCCCTGACCGAGGCCATCGCGCTGTACGAGAAGGCCGGCTACCGTCCGATCGGCCGGTACAACGACAATCCGCACGCCACCCACTTCTTCGAACGGGTGCCCCGGCCTCGCCCCTGACACGCCGGCCGGCTCGGCCACCCCGGACCCCCGCCGCGGGACACCGTGCCCGACCTGCCCGGGGTGTTTACCAGCTGACAAACGGACGATTTTCGGGCCGCGCGAACGATAGATACTCCGCTGTGGTTGAAAACCGGAGCAACCGGAAAGACCGGCACCCGTACGCTGGCAGCGCGGCTGCTCCGCGGTCTCCTCGTCCAGGGCCGCCGGCGGACCCTGCCCGGCGCGACGAGCCCGACGGCCTCGTCTACGACCTGATCCGCTGGCCGGCGCGGCTGATCGCGCTGGTGATCGTCGTTCCGCTTCAGCTGCTGTGGCAGGGGCTCGTGCTGGTTGGCCGCGGGCTGCGCACGCTGCTGTGGACGTGGTTCCTGCGCCCGCTCCTGCTGGGCCTGAAACGGCTCCTCTGGGACTGGTTCCTGACCCCGCTCGGACGCCTGCTGTGGCGATGGGTGATCAATCCGGTCCGGCTGGCCGTGTTGTTCGTCTTCCACTACGCCATCGCGATCCCGCTGCGCTTTCTCGTCACCTGGCTGGTGATCGTGCCGGCGCGGTGGCTGTGGCAGACCGTGCTGCGACCCGTGGCGCGTGCGTTCGCCGGTGTCCTGCGGCTGGCCGGGAAGATCGCGGAGGCGGTGCTGGCGGCGCTGGTGGTGGCGCCGGCGCGCTGGGCGTGGCGGGCCGTGATCGTGCCTGCGGGCCGGATCGTCGCCGAGGCCTGCCGGTTCGCGATGCGGGTGGCGACCGCGATCGGGCGTGGGATCGCCGCCGTCTTCCGGGTGCTCGTGGTGGTCCCGACCGCCTTCGTGTGGCGAACGGTGGTCGTCCCGGTGGCGCGGGCGGCCGCCGCGGTGTGGCGCGTGACGGTGGTCGTGCCCGTCCGCTGGGTGAACCGGGTCTTCTGGCAGCCGGTGGCCAGAGCCGGCCGTGAGATCCGCAGCGCGCTGTTCGGGGGTCCCGCCGTCCGCCGGTGACCTGACGGCGACGAGCCGGGCCCGATCCGGATTCCCAAAGGCGGGAATCTGCCCGGTGGTCCGGCGATAGGCTGCCACGTGCCGACGTCGGCGTGTGAACGGCTGGGCTGGGGGGCAGGCAGACGTGGACGCGGGAATTGTCGCCGCCCTCATCTCCTCCGTTGTCAGTGCCCTGGTGGCGGTGGCCGCGACGGTGTGGACCCATCGCCAGGGTGTCGAGATGGAACGCATCCGTTTCGAGCTCGACCGTTCCACCAGGGACAGCGAGAAACGCTCGGCGGCGAAGACCGAGCTGGACCGGTACCGGGAGCCGCTGCTCGTCGCGGCGTTCGACCTCGGCACCCGTATCCACAGCATTCGGAAGAAGGAATTCCTGGCGTATCTGAAGCCCATCTCGAAGGAGCCGGATCGTCGTAGCCGGCTCGCGCTGCTGGCCACGCTGTTCTGCGTCGCGCGCTACTTCGGAACCCTGGAGATCGTGTACTCGCGGCTCGCGTTGCTGCGGTTCGAGAGCGCCGAGGACACCCGCGTCGTCGCCGCGCTGCTCGCCGACATCGGCGGGGCGTTCAGCAGCGACGAGTACGACCGCGTCGACACCTACCACTCCTCCCGGTTCATGCTGTGGCGGGAGGAGCAGCGGGCGATCGGCGAGCTGATGCGCGGCGGGCCGGGCAGTGCGTCCAACGAGTGCCTGGGATTCGCCTACTTCCATGACAACTACGAGGCCGTCTTCGCCGAATGGTTCGATGCCTTCGCCGAGGCGTTGCAGTCGCCGGCGGCCGTGACCAGCGCCCGGCTCGCCCGGGTGCAGACTCTGCTCGCCCTGCTCGTCGGTCTGCTCGACGAGGAGGGTGCGTTCACCCTGACGGTCGGCGGCGAGCGGATCGCGCCGGACTGGGTCACCCCCACCGGCCTCGCCTGATCCAGTCGGAGATAACCGGCCACGCTCGGATTTCTTCATTTCACGATGTGTGGTACGTTCTGCGCGGATCTGGTGACCAGGTACCTGCCGTCGCCGATCCCGACGTTTATCGGCCTCGCTCTCGTCAGTCGACGTTTCGGATGTCAGCTCACGGTGCGGTCGCCGATCGGCGTCCGCGTCATCAATAAGCCAGTACAGGCGGGGGCTGTATGGCAAAAAAGAATCAGATCTTCGAGATCGTGGTCGGCAAGCGGGCGCTCACGATCGGGCACGAGGTGTACCCGCTCGCCAACATCTCCCGGATTCAGACCCGGGAGCTGAAATGGTTCGGGAAGTACAGCACCTTCTACCCGCTCCGGCGGATGGCGTCACTCGCGGGAGGCGTCGCCCTGCTCGTGGTGGCGGTGATCGTGGGCCCTCGCTACGCCGACCCTGACGGGGAGTACGCCCTCGAGGACGTCGGCCGGCAGTTCGCAGTGCTCGTGCTTGTTCTGGCCGGCGCGGGCGTTCTCTGGCTGGTCGGGGTCCTGATCTACCGGATGTTCTTTCGGCGAACCTACTACCTGCTGGTTCTCGAAACCGCCGGCGCGCAGGCCGCCCTGCTGAACGGAACGGATCTCAATGAGATCATGCGCATCCGGAACGCGCTCGTCGCCGCCATCGAGGATCCGCCGGCATCCGCGTACAACATCGAGGTCCACGGCGATGTTTTTGCCGGCGACAAATTCACCGGGCGGGGCTACAACGTCAACAAGGGTGGCCGCGGTGCCGGCCAGTGACAGACGACCGGCCCGGTCCGGGCGCAGGGCGGGGGAATGATGGGTGACGTCTTCTCCGGTGACAAGTTCACCGGCCAGGGCTACACGGTCAACAAGGCCGGTCGTGACATCAACCAGGTGGTCAGCAATCACCAGGCCGGGTCCGCCGCACAGCTCGACGCGGCGGTGGGCGAGCTGCGCGCCCTCATCGCCCAGCTGATCCGGGACAGGGCGGTCACTCCGGACGGGGAGGTCGTCGCCGACCCGGCGGCCGTCATCGCGGCGGTGCGGGACAACCCGAGCCGGCTCCAGGAGCTCGGCGCCGCCGTGGCGGGCGGGGCCAAGGACGCGGTTCTGTCGATCGTCCAGGGCGGCGTGGCCGCGATGGTGGTGGCGCTGCTCGGCCGGTAACGGATGCGGGTGCCCGCACCCGCCGCGCCCGGCCTCCGGTCGACCCGCGGCCGGGCGCAGCCGGTCAGCGTGTGGTGCCCCGGCGGCGGATTAGCTGGACGGCGGCGACGGCGGCCAGTAGCAGCACCGCGACGGAGATCACGGCGATGATCCACCACACCGCGTTGCTGTCGGACGACGACGGTGGCGCGGACGGTTCGATCCGCACCGTGGGTGTGGGGGACCCCGCCGCCAGGGCGGCCGGGGATGCCGGGGACGAACTGCCGGCCGCCCGCCCCGGTCCGGCCAGGGGCGACGCGGAGGTGGGCGCGGGGCTGGGCGCGGCCACCGTGAAGGGGAACTGCCCGTTGATCGCATGGCCGTCGGCGGAGACCACGGTCCAGACCACCTGGTAGCCGCCGCCGGTGAGCCCGGAGACCGGCACCGTCACGGTGTTGTCCACGGCGGAAAGAGCACCGACGGCAGCCGGTGCACCACCGTCGCCCGTCACGGTCACGCTGGAACCGTCGCCTCGGACCGTCCCGCTGAAGGTCAGCGAGATCGCGCCGGGTGCGGCGTCGAGGGTCGCGCCCGCGGCCGGATCGGACGAGGTCAGCGCGGTGTGGGCGGACGCCGGTGAGCCCAGCAGGGCCACCAGCACGGCGGCCAGGGCGACGACCGGGGCCACCCTGCGCAGGGCCGCCCCGGGCAGGGAGGCGCCGGGCAGGGGCAGATGCGATCTTCTGTGCACCGCTTGCATGCTATGGGTCCACGTCGACAACGCCGCGAGGTTCTGCCCTGGCGGGTCGTCGTGCTTTCCCGACCTGCCTTTGCCCGGCCGGCCTTTGCCCGGCCGGCCTTCTTTCCAGCCAGGCCTGGGCCGCGCGGGGCCCACCGCCGCCCGCGGCCGTGCGGGCAGCCAGATGCTCCGTCCTCGCTCGTCTCACGTTCCCGGCGGGTCGAATCGTCCCTGCGTACCGAAGCCGACCTCGGTGAGCTGGTTGCTTCTCTGACCGCGCGCCGCCGGGTCGCCACTGCCTTCCGGGTCGCTGCTGGGGTGCGGGACCCCCGGGGGACGGGGCCGGAAACGCCCTGTCAGCAGGCACAGGCTCACGACCTAGGCTGAGCGCGTGAGCGTGACCGCATTGACGACGGCTGACCCCTCCGCGCCAGTACCCGGCCAGATGGCACGGGCCGTCGCCGCGTCGGCCGGCACGCTGCGCGCACGGCTCTGCCCGCCGATGCCCGCCGACCGGGTACTGGGCTGGGCCGCCGCGCTCGCCGTCACCCTGCTCGCCGGAATCCTGCGGTTCTGGCGGCTGACGGAGCCGAAGGGCATCTACTTCGACGAGGTCTACTACACCAAGGACGCCTGGGGCCTGATGACCCACGGCTACGAGGTGAACAGCAACACCTGCTCCGGCGACGCCTTCGTGGTGCACCCGCCGCTGGGCAAGTGGTTCATGGCGGCGTCGGAGAAGCTCTTCGGCTACCAGGACTGCGCCGGCGCGGTGCACGGCAGCCCCGAGCTCGGCTGGCGGTTCGCCTCCGCGTTCTTCGGCACGCTCGCGGTACTGGTCTTCACCCGGCTCGCCCGCCGCATGTTCCGCTCCACCCTGCTGGGCTGTTTCGCCGGCCTGCTGATGACCTTCGACGGGCTCGAGTTCGTCCAGAGCCGGATCGGCATCCTCGACATCTTCCTGATGACGGGGCTGGTGCTCGCGCTGGCCTGCCTCGTCCTCGACCGTGACCACGGCCGCACCAGGCTCGCCGACCGGCTCACGTGCACCGGCAGCACTGACAGCACCGACAGCGCCGACAGCGCCGTGGGAGCTGTGGGAGGAGGAGCCGACGCCCGGTACGGGCCGTGGCTCGGCTGGCGGCCCTGGCGGCTCGCCGCCGGTCTGTGCCTGGGTGCGTCCATGGGCGTGAAGTGGAGCGCCCTCTACACCCTGGTCGGGTTCGCCGCGCTCGCGCTGGCCTGGGACATCGGCGCCCGCCGGACGGCGGGCTTCCCGGCGCCGGTCCGCGGGGCGCTGCGCCGGGACCTGCCCGCCTGGTTCGGCTGCTACATCCTCGTGCCGATCGTGACGTTCCTTTCCACCTGGACGGGCTGGTTCCTCACCGACGGCGGGTACGACCGGCACAAGTACGGCGACGGGTTCGTCGCCGCCTGGCGCGGCTGGTGGTCCTACCAGCGGGCGATCCTCGAGTTCCACGAACACCTGTCCGCCCGGCACGTCGCGCAGTCCACGCCGATGAGCTGGCTGGTGATGGGCCGGCCGGTGGCCTACGACTACGAGGGCCCGAAATTCGGCGAGCAGGGCTGCCGGGCGGTCGAGGGCTGCGCCCGGGAGGTGCTGGCGCTGGGCAACCCGGCCGTCTGGTGGGTCGGGACGGCCTCACTGGTCGCGATGATCGCGCTGTGGGTCGCCCGCCGTGACTGGCGGGCCGCCCTCGTGCTGGTCAGCTTCGGGACGTCCTTCCTGCCCTGGCTGGCCTTCCCCAACCGCACGATGTTCTTCTTCTACGCCCTGCCGCTGCTGCCGTTCATGATCCTGGGGATCACCGCCTGCGCGGGCCTGGTACTCGGCCCGCGCGAGGCCTCCGACACCCGCCGCCTCGTCGGGGCACTGATCTTCGGCGTATACCTGATCGCCGTCGTGCTGCTGTTCGCCTACTACTACCCGATCCTGGCCTGGCAGACGATTCCGCTGGACGACTGGCGCGACCGCATCTGGTTCCCCGCCTGGATCGTCGCCTGAACCCGCGAACCGCGAGGAACCGACCGGTGATGAACCGACCGGTCAGGTGAGCAGCTTCTTCTGAACCTTGCCCAGGGGGTTGCGCGGCAGCGAGGTGACGAAGCGGACCTCCCGCGGGCGCTTGTGCGGGGCGAGTGTCGTGGCGACATGGTCGACGAGCACCGCGGCGTCGACGGTCTCGTGCGGGACGACGAACGCCACGATCCGCTGGCCGAGATCGTCATCGGGAACACCGATGACGGCGGTCTCGGCGACCGCGGGGTGGGCGAGCAGCGCGTTCTCGATCTCCCCGGCCCCGATCTTGTAGCCGCCGGACTTGATGAGGTCGGTGTTCTGGCGGCCGACGATGCGCAACTGGCCGTCCGGCTCGAACAGGCCGAGGTCGCCGGTGGCGAACCACCCGTCGGGCGCCAGCGCCGCCGCGGTCGCGGCCGGGTTGCCGAGATACCCGGAGAACACGTTCGGGCCGCGCACCTCGACCGGCCCGAACTCGTCGGTGCCGGTGACCCGGACCTCGACGCCCTGTAGCGGTGCGCCGACGAGGCCTGGCCGGCGCTCGCCGTCGGCGCGGGCGGCGGTGTTGATGAGGGTCTCGGTCAGCCCGTAGCGTTCCGCCACCCGCTGCCCGGCCAGCGCGACGAGCCGCTCGAACACCGGCACGGGCAGCGCCGCCGAGCCGGAGACGAGCAGCCGGGCGGACGAGAAGGCCGCCGGCTCCGGCACCCGTGACCACATGGTCGGCACCGCGAAGTACAGCGTCCCGCCCGGGGTGGGCGCGAACCGCCCGGTGTGGTGCAGCGCGGACCCGAGGCGCAGTGGGCCGAGCGTCCCGAGCACGAGCCCGTGCACGTGGAACAGCGGCAGGGCATGCCCGAGGACGTCCTCGGGTGTCCATGCCCAGGCGTCGGCCAACGCGTCGATGTTCGCCGCGATGGCGCGGCGCGGGATGACCGCGCCCTTCGGCGGCCCGGTGGTCCCCGAGGTGTAGATGACCAGGGCGGGTGACTCGTCCCCGCCCGGCCCGCCCGGCAGGTCCGCCGCGCCGGCCGCCGGTGCGGGCTGCGCCGGCAGCGCGGCGCGGGCGGTGAGGTCGATCTGGTCGAGGATCAGGTCGGGGGCGCTGTCCTGCAGGACGTACGCCCGTTCGGTCTCGCCGGCCTGCGGGTTGATCGTGACCACGGTGACGCCGGCCTCGACGGCGCCGGCGATCGCGACGACCGTCTCCAGCGTCGGGGTGGCGACCACGGCTATCCGCCGCAGGCCGCGCACCCGCTGCGCGACGGCACCCACCGCACCCGCGAGATCATCTCCCTCCAGAGAGACGTCCGACATCCGGACCCGGGCCTCGCCTCGGCGCAACGCAGTCAGCACGTTTCTCATTGTCACGCACGCAGGCCGATCCGGGCTCGGAGCATTGCGCCTCGGGCTTCGGCCCGGGTCTTCGGGGCTCAGGGGCCGGTCGCGATGTGCAGCGCGGCGAGCCGCCCGGGGTCGAGCAGGAGATCGATCTCGACGATGCGCCCGCCGGTGACCATGAAGCCCGCGACGGCGAAGACGCCTTCCGCCGACGCGGCGAGCACACCGGCCGCGCCGTTGACGAGGGCGGTGCCGCACAGGCGGGCGAACCGGACGGCGTGGGTGGTGATGTGGCCGGCGACGTCGGTGGCGCCGGCGAGCACCGTGGGCCCGACCCAGGGCCGCGACCCGGGGTCGACGCGCAGGATGATCGCGGGCCCGGATGTGACCGCGACCTGGATGTGACCGGACTCGGAACCGGCCGGCCCGGAGGTGACAGGTGTGGGCAAGGGGCGGGCTGGTGCTCCGACGGACGGCGACAATGGCGGCGGGGGAGATCACGACGTGGAGGAGAATGAGTCGATGTATCCCGGAACGTTCGCTGCGAGGTTCGCCGACAAACCGGCTGTGATCATCGCGGAGACGGGGGAGCGGCTCACCTACCGTGAGCTCGAGGACAATTCACTACGGTTAGCCCGTTATCTCTACGACGCGGGCTTCCGGCGGGGCGACCATCTCGCGCTGCTGGCGGACAACACTCCGCAGGCCTACGAGGTGTACTGGGCGGCGGTGCGTTCAGGCTTCTACATCACCGCGGTGAACTGGCATCTCGCGGTGCCCGAGATCAGCTACATCGTGAACGACTGTGGGGCGCGGGTACTGATCGCCTCGGCCGCGCTGCGGGACGTCGCCGCCACCGTCGTCAGGGACACGCCCGCCGTGGACCTCCGGCTGATGTTCGGTGCGCAGGCGCAGCCGCGCGGATCCCTTCCGGGCGGCTTCGGCTCCTACGAGGCCGCGCTGGCGGGCGCCTCGCCGGAGCCGCTGCCGGCGCAGCCCCGCGGGGCCGACATGCTGTACTCGTCGGGCACCACCGGCCGGCCGAAGGGGATCAAGAAGCCGTTGCCGGAACGGCAGGTCGACGAGCCGGGCGACCTCTACACCGAGCTTCTCCCGCGGATGTACGGCTTCGACGCCGACACCGTGTACCTGTCTCCCGCGCCGGTCTACCACGCGGCGCCCCTGCGGTACTCCACTGTCATCCACGCGGTCGGCGGAACCGTCGTCCTGATGCGCGGTTTCGACGCGCAGGCCGCGCTGGCCGCCATCGAACGCCACCGGGTCACGCACAGCCAGTGGGTGCCCACGATGTTCGTCCGAATGCTGAAGCTGCCGGCCGGGGTGCGGGAACAGTACGACCTGTCGAGCCATCGGGTCGCCGTGCACGCCGCGGCACCGTGCCCCGTCACGGTGAAACAGGCGATGATCGACTGGTGGGGCCCGATTCTCCACGAGTACTACGCCGCCACCGAGGCCATCGGCACGACGCTCGCCAGCAGCGAGGAATGGCTGCACCGGCCGGGAACGGTCGGGAAGGCGACGCTCGGCATCCTGCACATCTGCGCGGATGACGGTACGCCGCTGCCGCCGGGCGAGACCGGGACCGTGTACTTCGAACGCCACGACCCGCTGTTCGAATACCACAACGACCCGGAGAAGACGGCCCAGGCACGGCATCCGGACCACCCGACCTGGAACACGACAGGTGACATCGGGTATCTCGACGCCGACGGCTATCTCTACCTCACCGACCGGAAGGTGTTCCTCATCATCTCCGGCGGCGTGAACATCTATCCGCAGGAGATCGAGGACAGTCTCGTCCTGCACCCCAAGGTGTTCGACGTCGCCGTCGTCGGAATGCCCGACGAGGAGATGGGCGAATCCGTCCGGGCGGTGGTGCAGCCCGCCGGGGGCGTCGCGCCGGGACCCGACCTGGCGGCCGAGCTGACGGAGTTCCTGCGCGGGCGGATCGCCTCCTACAAGATCCCGCGCAGGTTCGACTTCGTGACCGAGCTGCCGCGCACACCGACCGGCAAGATGGCCAAGAAGGCCCTCCGCGGCTGATCCGCTCCTGCAGCAGCTGGGCGCGGAGGCTGAGCAGCGCACGCTGTGTGCGGCCTCCGCGCCGGGCTCAGGCGAGGGCGGGCATCACCCTGTCGGCGACGATCCGCAGGTAGCGCCACGCAATCTCGGGGGGCAGACCGCCCACCAGCGGGTGCAGGTTGATCGTCTGGCCGCCGCGGGCCAGCTCGACCGCCTCCTCGACGGTCATGACGCGGTGGCTGCGGTTCTCGGCCCGCAGCTCGTCCACCGTCGTCGCGAAGGAGAGACTGGCGGTGGTGGTATCGGTGCGCTGATCAGCCTCGTTCCAGCTGGCGTAGCTGACGGCGTCGTGCAGCAGGTGCGGGCCGATTTCCTCCCACGCCCGGTCGACATCCTCGGCGACGAACACGGTGGTCGGCAGGTCCGGCGGTGGCAGGAAAGCGAAGCCGGGCTGGTGGCCCGCCTCCTGAGCGGCCTGCTCGTAGGCCTGCTGCAGGCCGGGGGCAGCCTTCTGGGCGAAGAAGCCGAGGCCGTGGCGGCCGGCGCGGCGGGCCGCCACGGCGCTGGCACCGCCCCAGAAGAGCGTCGGGCCGCCCGCGGTCACCGGCTGCGGGGTGACCTGCAGCCGGCGCCCCTCATGCTCGAACGGCTCGCCGGACTTCGCCCGCAGCAGCAGCCGCAGCTTCTCCTCGGCGATTTTGCCGCGGCGGGCGAAGTCGACCCCGAACAGCTCGTACTCGGCCGGCCGGTAACCGACGGCCGCCACATAGGAGATCCGGCCGTTGCTCAGAATGTCGAGCACCACCATCTGCTCGGCGAGCCGGATCGGGTCGTAGAGCGGCAGCACCAGTGCCGCGACGAAGATCGGTAACGTGGTGGTCCGGGCGGCCAGCGCCGCGCAGAGCGTGAGTGGTGCGGGCAGGTAGCCGTCGGGCGACGAGTGATGCTCGCAGACCGTGACCGCGAGGCATCCTTGGGACTCGCCCCAGGAGGCCATCTCCAACGCCGTCTGGTACAGCTGCGGTGCCGGGGCGCCGATGGCCGGCGCGCGCAGGTCGAAACGCATCGTGAACACTGGGACTCCCTGTGGGCCTGACGCGTCCAGAGGTCGGTCGAGGAGCGGAGCTGGTCGGGGGACGGGACGACCGGCAAGATCGGATAATACATACAATTCGTGACCCTGGTAGCGGCGGCGGTCCCGTCGGAGTGGTCCGGGTGAGGCCGGGCCGGTGCTCGGTCCGACGGCACACGAAGATCACCAGTTGTCGCCACCGACGCGGCGGACCCGGCGTACCGCGGCCGCTGAGCTGTCCGGCCCGCCCGGCCCGTCCGGGTGCCTTGTCCGCCACTACGGCGGGCGGCCGACGTCGCTGTGCGCATCCGGAACGTAGCGTCGGACCGAGCGAGTGGACGGGCAGAGGAGCGACTCGGTACCCGCGGGATCGGGAGGTCCACCATGAGTGGCAGCACAGGCAGGCACCGAGTACTGATCGTCGGCGGCGGGACGGCGGGAATCACGGTCGCGGCGCGGCTGCGCCGGGCGGGCGTCACCGACGTCGCGCTGATCGAACCGTCGAACACGCACTACTACCAGCCCATGTGGACCCTGGTCGGCGGCGGCCGGGCCCCGGTGGAGCCCACCGCCCGACCGGAGCAGGACGTCCTGCCGCGCGGTGTGCGCTGGTACCGCGACGCGGCCGCCGAGATCGACCCCGACGCGCACACGGTCGGGCTCGCCGGCGGCGGGCGGGTGGCCTACGACTTCCTGGTGGTGGCGCCCGGCCTGCAGCTGCGCTGGGACGCCGTCCCCGGGCTGGAACGGACGCTGGGCCGCGGCGGCGTGTCCAGCAACTACAGCTACGACTTCGCCCCGGCGACCTGGAACTTCATCCGCAACCTGCGGTCGGGGACGGCCGTGTTCACGATGCCGTCAACGCCGGTCAAGTGCGGCGGGGCGCCGATGAAGATCGCTTTCCTGGCGGCCGACTACTGGTACCGGACCGGTGTCGCCCGCGACATCAGGATCGTTCTCGCCTTCGGCGCGTCCGCGCTGTTCCGGGTCGCGGCGTACCTGCCGGCGCTGGAGGCCGCGGTCGAGCGCTACGGCCTGGACCTGCGGCTTTCCACCGAGCTGGTGGAGGTCCGTCCCGAGCGCCGCCAGGCCGTCCTGCACGAGATGGCCGCGGGCGCGACCGGAGGCGCCGGTGGCATGACCGAGCTGGACTACGACTTCATGCATGTCACGCCGCCGCAGCAGGCCCCGGACTGGATCAGGTCCGGCCCGCTTGCGGGAGCGGACGACCCCGGCGGCTACGTCACCGTCGACCCGGCGACCCTGCGGCACACCCGCTACCCGGACGTGTTCGCGCTCGGTGACGTGGCGGGCCTGCCGACGTCCAAGACCGGTGCGGCGATCCGCAAGCAGGCACCGGTGGTCGTGGCGAACCTGGTGGCCCTGCTCGACGGCCGCGAGCCGCGGGCCCGCTACGACGGCTACACGGCCTGCCCGATCGTGACCGCCCGCGACCGGATGGTCCTCGCCGAGTTCGACTACGCGCTGCAGCCACGCCCCAGCATCCCGGTGATCGACACCACCCGGGCGCGCCGCGACATGTACCTGCTCAAGCGCTACGGCCTGCCGGCCTTCTACTGGAACCTGATGCTTCGCGGCCTCGGCTCGTGAACGCGCGGGCAGTTCACGAGTTTCCGGTACCGGGACGGATCAAGGTTTCCCGGTAGGAACCAGGGTGTCAAAGTAGGTCGGTGAAGGACACTTCCGACCAGCGTGTGCTGGCCCGGGCGAGGGCCGCGACGATGGTGACCCACTTCGCGCTGGCGCTGGTCCTCGCCGCCTGGGCGCCGCGCATCCCCCAGGTCCGCAGCGACCTCGGCCTGTCCGACGGTGAGCTGGGCCTGGCCCTGCTCGGCGGGCCGGTGGGTGCGCTGGCCACGCTGTGGGCTGCCGGCGCCCTCGTCAGGCGGCTGGGCAGCCGGCGGATTGTCGTCGCCTCACTCATCGGCTACTGCACCGCGGGCACGCTGCTGGCGGTGGTGTCCGGGGTGCCGTCGCTGTTCGCGGTGCTCGCGGTGTGGTGTGCGCTCAGCGGTGCGCTCGACGTCGCGAGCAACGCGCAGGCAGCCATGATCGAGGAGCTGTTCGGCCGGCGGATCATGATGACGGTGCACGCGGCCTGGACGGGAGGCGCGCTCGTCGGCGCGGGCCTCGGCGCGGGCGCCGCGGCGCTCGATCTTCCGCTCGGCCTGCAGACCGCTCTGCTGGGCACGGCCGGGCTCGCCGTCGCCCTGCCCGCGACCGGCTGGATGCTGGACGGTGACCGCGCCGTCGCGGCACCTCGCTCCTCGCCGCGCAGGCACCGTCGCTCGGCGGAGCTCCGGGCTTCGGTGCGGTGGGTGGTGCCGTTCGTCCCGCTCTGCGTGGTCGCGTTCGCGAGCTTCCTCGGCGAGGGAATCGCGGCGGACTGGAGCGCGGTCTACCTGACGGACGTGACCGGTGCGTCGCCCGGCCTGGCCGGGGTGGGCCTGGTCGCCTACATGACCTGCATGCTGGGCGTACGGCTGGTGGGTGACCGGGTGGTGGAGGCCCACGGCGTCCGGCGGACGATCCGGCCACTGGCGCTGGCCGCGGGCGTCGTGTTCGCCTGCGCCCTCGGACTCGGTGGGACGCCGGCGGGCACCACGCTGGGGATCGTCGGCTTCGCCGTGCTGGGCGCCGGTCTCGCCTGTGTCGTCCCGGCGGCGTTCTCCGAGGCGGGACGTCGGGCGACCCGCGCCGGGGCACCCGCCGGGCCGGCGATCGCACTGGTCGGGTCGCTCGGCTATGCGGGCTGGCTCGCGGGGCCGCCGTTGATCGGCGGCGTGGCCGAGGTCGTCGGCCTGCGTACGACCATGTGGGCGGTGGTCGGGCTCACCTGCGCCATCGCGGCGCTCACCGGCGTCCTCGCCGCGGCCACCTCGCCCGCGTCACCTGATTCACCCGCGCCACCTGGTCCCGATTCACCCGTGGCGCTGCCGACCACGGCGAGCCTGCCGCCCGCGACGACGTCGGCGCCCGCCGCGGGTTAGCCGGGAGGGGCTGCTGGACAGGCGTTTCGGCCCCCTTCCGACCTGGCATCGGCCTATCTCACAGGCGTCGCACAGGGACAGCACAGCGGCGCCGAAGGCCCGGCGCCGACGGTGGACCCTTGTCGATCCCGGCACCTGCGGCCCCGACGGCGACGCCCGACCAACTGACTCCTCGGCCTGCTCGGTGCTCCCACCGCCGAGCAGGCCGAGGCCGCCAGGGGCGGATCGTGGCTCCGCCCGACATGGGTGTCCCGGTTCGCGGCGGTCAGGCGGCGCGGCCCAGCGCCGCACCGACGAAGGTCAGCTGGGCTGGCGTGACGGAACGCCAGTAGCTGGGAGTGTGGCCGCCGGGCCCGAAGTTCTGTTCCTGCGCCCGCAGCGTCGCAGCGGCCTCCCGGGAGACCCTGATGAAGGGATCCGACTCGCCGCAGTCGATCCGGTAGGCCACGCCTGGTGCGGGTTCGGTTCCCAGCACCGGGTGGGCGCCGAAGTCGGCCTTCGAGTCGAACGCGCCGGGGGCGCTGGCACCGTAGGAATGCCACATCGCCGGGCTGCTCGCGGCCACGGCGACGACCAGCTCGGGGTGACGGTGCGCGAGCAGCAACCCGCCGTAACCGCCCATCGACCAGCCCGTCACCGCGATCCGGCTGGTACGCAGGCCCAGCTGGTCGAGCCGCGGCAGGACCTCGTCGAGGATCATCGTCTCCGGGTCGTCACCGGAGGCCCGGCGGTGCCAGTACGTCTCCCCGCCGTCCATGGTGACGAGCGCGAACGGTGCCACCCCGGCCGCGAGCACCGTGCCGAGCTGGTTGTCCAGCCCGAGCAGGGAGACGGCCCGCGCAGCGTCGTCACCGCGCCCATGCAGGACGAGGCAGACCCCCAGCCCGTCCGCGACGCGCGGAGCGACCACCGCCAGACCGACCTCACGGCCCCGCGCCGTGCTCGTGAACCTCGTCCGACGCACCTCCACGGGACCACGGGTCGCCGCGGCGCCGGACGTGGACGTGGAATGCGATGCAGGCGGCGAAACGGGCGCGGCCGGAGTGCCGACCGAGCGTGGGGGATCACTGACGGGGAGGCCGCGGGAGGACTGGGAATCCGTCCCGCAGGCCGTGGGAAGACCACCGGCCGCGGTCACGGTCGCGATCAGCAGCGCACGCCTGCTCAGGCCCATGCTGCGGATGTTCTCATCACGCGGCGGACCACCGCGACCACGGTGCGGTGGTCCGCCGTTGCGCCGTGGCGCCGGTTCCTCGGTGCGCGGCCCGTTCAGCGTTGCGTGGCCGGCTCCCACTGCCAGCCGGGGATCCGTTCCAGCGCGGACCGTCGCTCCGGTGGGAGCCGATCCTCCAGGTGCGCCACGCGCTGACCGGCGACCCAGGTCGCGAGGGGGAAGCCGCTCGGCGCCAGCTGCCCGTCCGGGACCCGCGTGTGGCCGTGGCTGTGGCTGAACTCGCGCAGTGCCGCCAGGCCGAGGTGGAACTCGTCCTCATCGGCCTGGACCTGCGCATCGGACAGCTGCTGGACGCTGTGTTCCAGCCGCTCGCGGCGCCGGGCGCGATCCGCGGCGGCGATCTGCGGTTCGTTGTTCACAGTGCTGACCTTCCTGCCGGCAGCTTCTGCCGAACACTCTCCTCCCCCTGCATGCCCGCAGTTCGACAGGTCGCACGTGCCCGGCGGAGGCGAGATCCGCCCCCGCCGGGCGGGCGGTCAGAGCTCGTTGCCCCAGAAGTAGCGGGCGACCATCTCCACCCGCTGCAGCTTCGCGCGCTGGTGTGCCGCGTCCAGCGGCACGGTCGTGGCGTGAAACCCGCCGTTCGTCGAGATCGCGATGTCGTCGACGTCGATCAGGGTGGCCGCGTCGTCGATCCGGCCGACCAGCTCGTCGACGGACTCCAGTTCCGGGTCGTCGACGTCGACGATGCCGAGTGACACCACCAGCCCGGCGGGCAGCTGCCCGAGCGGGAAACGCTCCGCGGGTGCCGCCGGGTATTCGACGCACAGCCGGCCGAATCCCAGACCGCTCAGGAACCGCTCGACGGCAGCCGGGTCGTAGCCACCGCCGACCGCGCCGGTGGTGGTGATGTCGAGGCCGACGCGAAACTCCGCCGGCGTCTCCAGGCCGGCGAGGACCTGGGCGTCGACCTGCGACATCCGTTCGATGGTCGAGTCCGGGTCGATGCCGTGCGATCGGGCCTGCGACCGCCCCTGCTCGGTGAGCAGGAAGGTGTACGCGGGGTTGGTCAGCAGGACGTAACGGATGCCGTCGGCGGCCAGGGCGGCGATCTCCGCGCCCAGGATCCGCGCGAGATCCGCACCGACCTGCTCGACCTGCCCGGCCGCACCGCCGGTGAGGGCGACGCCTCCGGTCAGCTCGGCGAGGAAGCCCGGGGACGGTAGCGCCACCAGCGTCGGGCGGTCGGTGCCGGACAGCAGGTAGTCGGCCTCGTGCTTGGCCAGCCGGCCCTGCCCGACCGGGCGATCGGTCAACCCGCGGACCTCCGGCGCGTGCGCGATGCCGACGAGGTCGGCGAACGCGCCGCCGGGGAGCGGCTCGTCGGTGAACCCGGCGATCCCGTCGTAGACGACGGACAGATGGTTGCGCCGGCGGAACTCCCCGTCGCTGAGCGCGGCCAGGCCCAGCCGGCGCTGGGCGAGCAGCGCCTGGCTGATCGCGGTCTCCTCGGCG
Source organism: Parafrankia sp. EUN1f (assembly GCF_000177675.1). Taxonomy (GTDB): domain Bacteria; phylum Actinomycetota; class Actinomycetes; order Frankiales; family Frankiaceae; genus Parafrankia. Next base: position 32,369 of record NZ_ADGX01000033.1, on the reverse strand, counting down.
GCCAGCAGCGCCGCACCGTCGACGGCTCCGCGCAGCTGTGCCGCCCGGGTCTCGACCAGCTCGGCCGGTGGCAGCAGGCTCGCGTGGTGGTCGATGTGGTACTTGAAGTCGTCAGCCATGTCCGTTCGCCTCCCGGCGTGCCCCGGCCCAGGCCGGGAAGTCGACGGCGAAGCCGGCGGCCGCGACGACGGCTTCGCAGATCTGCTGGTCCTCGTCCGGGCTGCCACCGGAGATGCCGATCCCGCCGAGGATCGCGCCGTCCCGCTTGAGGGTGTAGCCACCCTTGGTGGCGACGATGGGATGCTGTCCCATCCGTCCCACCTGGGTGAAGAAGACCGGGTCGGACTGGCGCCAGTTCTCCAGCATCTCGGTCGGCCGCTGCATGACGGCCGCCGAATAGGCCTTCGACAGGGCGATGGCCGGCGTCATGGGCCGGGCGCCGTCCATCCGCTCCACCAGAACGGTGAAGCCGCCGTAGTCGACGACGGCGATGCTCAGCGCCTTGCCCAGTTCGAGCGCGCGTTCCCGGGCGTCGTTCACGAGGGTCCGGGCATCACTGAACAGCAGGGTCATGCCGACGCTCCAGCGGTCGCGAGCTCCGTGGCGTACGCCTTTTCCAGAAAGCGGATGAGGGCGGCGTTGAACAGGTCGGGCGCTTCCCAGTACATCGAGTGCGGCGCGGCCGGGACGAGTTCCAGCGTCGCGCTCGGGAGGAGTGCCGCCGCGGCGCGGACGGTGTCCGGGCGCAGCACCGCGTCGTTCTCCCCGGCGAGGAAACAGAGCGGAATGCCGGAGCCGACGAGCTCGGCGACGGTCGGACCGTCGGTGTTGAGATTGCGAAGGTCCGCCATCTTCGCGGTGTTGAAGGTGCCCATCTGCCGGAACAGGAACGTCTTCTCCTGCTCCTCGGTCTGGAAGCGGGGAGTGAGCAGCCGGTCCAGGACGGGCAGCTTCACCGCCTCGGCCCGGTCGGCCTGGACCCGTTCGGCCAGGTCAGGATGGTCGATGCCGCCGAGCGAGTGCGCGAGCACCACGCCGGCGGCGAGGCCGGGCCGGCGCAGCGCGGCCCGCAGCGCGGCCGCGGCCCCGATGGACTGCCCGACCAGCACCGCGCGCTCCACCCCGGAGTCGACGAGAACGGCGGTGATGTCGTCGGGAAACGCCCGGCTGTCGAACTCGTCCATGGTGGAGTCCGAACGGCCGAAACCGCGCAGGTCGAGGGTGATGACGGTGAACCGGTCGCGCAGCACGGGAACCTGCTGCCACCAGGCGGCGTGGTGCCCGCCCGAACCGTGCACGAACAGGACGGCCGGGCCGCTGCCGTGCACCTCGTAGTAGATCCCGGTGCCGTCCGAGGACGTCGTGGTGGGCATGGGTCACGCTCCCTTGGCAGCGGAGTCGGCGGAATCGTCGGTGAAGGCGGGTGCGGCCGCGGGTGTGGGCGCGGGTGCGGCGGCCTGGCGGGGCGGCGCACCGCCACCGGCCCCGGGGCGGTTGCCGTGGTAGACGATCTCGATCATGGTGTGGTCGGGGTCGTGGATGTAGCAGAACTTCGAGTTGTTCTCGGGTCGCTCGATGGGCCGGGTGTGCCGGACGCCCAGTTCGTGCAGATGCGCGAGAAAGCCGTCCCAGTCCTCCACCTCCATGGCGAAGTGGTAGGGCGACATGCGGTCCATCTCCTCGACCGGGGTGAAATGCAGGTCGAAGTTCCCGCGGGTCATCAGGACCACCCTGGTGTTGCTCTTCGGGGTGATCGCCTTGAGGCCGAAAACCTTCGAGTACCAGGCCTTCGTGCGCTCCGGGTCGGTGGTCGGGAAGTTGACGTGATGGATATAGGCGGGTCGGTTGCTCATCATTTCTCCTCGGCCGCTGCTGACGACTTCTCCAGCTCCACCGGATTGCTCAGCGTGCCGATGCCGGAGATCGTCACGCCGACGGTCTGGCCCGGTTCCATCGCCACGACGGACTCGGTGCCCATCCACAGGACGTCGCCGGGCATGAGCGTGATGTAGCGGGAGATCTCGCGGATGTAGTCGTAGGGATCGAAGATCATGTCTCCGGTGGCGAACCGCGCGACCTCGGTGTCGTCCAGGCTGACCGTGGTGGTGGCGGCCAGGGCGTCGGCGTCGGTCTCGATCCACGGACCCATCGGCTTGAAGGTGTCGCTGTTCTTGGACCGCCACAGGGTGCGGTCGCTGCGCTGCCACTCCCGGGCACTGACGTCGTTGCCGATCGTCCAGCCGAACACCGCGTCGACGGCCTGCTCGCGGGAGCAGTGCCGCACCCGGCGCCCGATCACCGCCACCAGCTCGCCCTCGGTCTCGAGCCGGCCGCTGCAGTCGGCGGGCCTGACGATCGCCTCGCCGTGCCCGATCAGTGCGCTGTTGGCCCGGTAACCGATCTCCGGGCGCTCGGGCATCACCGCGAGCGCGTAGCCGCGCTCCCGCGCGTGCTCGATGTGGCTGGCGTAGTTCAGGCCGACGGCGAAGAAGGTCGGGGGCACCACCGGCGCCAGCAGCCGCACCTCGGCCAGCGCCACGGGCTCGCCGCTGGGCCGGTGCCCGGCGAACGGGTCACCGTCGACGGGGCAGACCTGCTCGTCGACGATGATCCCGAAGCTGGGCACGCCACCGCGTTCGAAACGGCACCATCGCATCAGATCGCCCGCATCAGATCGCCAGCCGGTGCGAGACGCGCTTGGTGACCAGGTAGCCGTCCAGGCCCTCGGATCCACCCTCGCGCCCGTGGCCGCTCTCCTTGAAGCCCCCGGACGGCGCCTGCGGCACGGACCCGCCCACATGGTTGATCGACAGGATCCCGGCCTCGAAGGCGTCGGTGAGCCGGGCGACGGTGTCCGCCCGGTGGGTGAAGCCGTAGGCGGCCAGGCCGTAGGGGAGCGCGTTCGCCTGCGCGATCGCGTCGTCGAGCGCGCGGAAGCGGATCACCGGCGCCACCGGGCCGAACGGTTCGTCCCGCAGGATCTCGGCGTCGGCGGGTACGTCCGCCAGCACGGTCGGGCGGTAGAAGTACCCCGGGCCGGGGATGTCCTCGCCGCCGGTCAGCACGGCTGCCCCGCGGTCGCGGGCGTCGTCGACCAGGTGCCGGACGGCGGCCCGGCGGCGCTCGTTGGCCAGCGGGCCCATCTGGACACCCGGCGCCAAACCGTCCCCGACCACGATCGCGTCGGAGGCCTTCACGAACGCGTCGACGAACTCGTCGTGGATGCTGTCGTGCACGAAGAAGCGGCTCGGTGAGGTGCACACCTGGCCGGCGTTGGTGTACTTGCCGCGGGCGCAGGCGGCGGCCGCGGCCGCCGGATCGACGTCGTCGCAGACGATGACCGGGGCGTGCCCGCCCAGCTCCATGATCGTCGGCTTCATCACCGCGGCGGCGAGCCCGGCGAGCTTCTTGCCGACCGGCACCGACCCGGTGAACGCGACGAACCGGATCGTCGGCGAGGCGATGAGATGTTCGGACACCTCCGCCGGGACGCCGAAGACCAGGTTCAGGACCCCGGCCGGAACCCCGGCCTCCTCGAAGCACCGCACCAGCGCGCAGGCGGTGGCGGGCACCTCCTCCGAGGCCTTGATCACGATTGAGCACCCGGCGGACAGCGCGGCCGCGATCTTGCGCATGGGGCTGCCGGCCGGGAAGTTCCAGGGCGTGAAGGCGGCGACCGGGCCGATCGGTTCGCGGCGCACGGTGAGGGTCTCACCGGGCCCGACGGGGATGATCCGCCCGTAGGCGCGGCGGCCTTCCTCACAGTCCCAGTCGAGCAGGGTTGCCACCCGCTGGACCTCACCGACGGCCTCCGCCAGTGCCTTGCCCTGCTCGAGGGTCATCACCCGGCCGATCCGCGGGGCGCGCTCACGCAGCAGGTCCGCGGCCCGGTGCAGAATCTTCGACCGTCGCTCGACGGGGGTGTCGCGCCAGATCCGGTAGCCGCGGGCGGCCGCCGCGAGCGCGGCGTCCAGGTCGGCCTTCTCCGCCAGCGGAACACTGCCCAGCTGCGTGCCGGTGGCCGGGTTGATGACGGCCTCGCGGCGGTCGCCGCTGCCGTCGGTCCAGCGGCCGTCGATGTGCAGCGCGAGATTCGGATAGTCGGTCGGGACCGCAACCGGCTCGGGCACCTCGTAAATGCCCGGCTGCGTCGTCATTGTGCACTCTCCCTGTTGGTCTGCAGCGTCCAGAGGTGGTGCGGCGGGGTGACCTCGTGCGTTCGGGGCGCATACGAGTCGTCGACGCGGTCCATGTCGGCCGCGTATTCCACCCGGCCGCCGCACGGCGCGTGAACAAAACGGAAGACGTTCGACCCGACGGTATGCCGGCCGAGCCGCCTGGCCTCGCGCCAGCCGGCCTCGATCATCTGGTTTCCACCCAGGATGACGTCGTCGAAACTGTTCACCTCGTAGGAGGTGTGATTGATTCCGGCGCGGTCGGGCCGGTGGCACAACAACAAGGTGTGCTGGTCGAAGTCGCCTTTGCAGCGCATGAACGTTCCCATCGGCAGCACCTGGTCGGTGATGCGAAAACCCAGCCGGTCGGTGTAGAACGCGACCGCCTTCTCCCAGCCCTTCTTGGGAATGTTCAACGCCACATGGCACAGGCGCAGCGGGCGCACCGGTGTGAACGGGTCGAGACCCCGGTTCCAGCGCCCGACGGCGCCGAACCGGTTGACCGGGATCTCGACGGCCGGCGGCTTGGCGGGGGCGGCCACGGCGAGCCCCAGGCCGAAGCCCGTCTCGTCGAACAGATGCGCCACACCCGCGGCGTCCACCAGGACCTCGTGGTCTGCCCGCAGGTCGCGGACCAGCTGGTCGAGGTTCTCCTGAGTGTCGACACCCCAGACCACCTCGCGGATCGTGGGTCCGGGCTCGACCGGCGGAGGAAGGGACGGGTCGTCGGACCGGCGGAGCTCGACAGCCTGGTTGCTCAGGGTCGTGAACACGGCCCGGTCCTCGTTCTTGTCCGCGTCATCGTGGGCGGCTGACAGGGTGAGGCCGAAGTCCCGGAAGAACCTTGTGCAGGTGGGTAGATCGTCGACCGCGTAGACGGCGCGTTCGATACGCAGGATCGTCACGGGTGCATTGCTCCTCAGCTGGAAACGTGCGACTTTGCTGCCCCACGCCGATACGGTGAGCCTAGGGCTGCGGCACCGGTCGAACCATCCTCCCGACTGTGCGCACGGCGAAGGCTAATGATGCGGATCCGGGTGCACAGCCGGCTTGGTACAGCTCGGTTCAGGCCGGTTTGCTCAGCTGGGCTGAACTGACCGTCATCGGGTTCCGCGTGAACCACGCGGTGATGTAGTCGAGAAAAACCCGGACCTTGCGCAGGGTGTGCGCCCCGGGTGAATGGACTGCATAGAGTGACCGGGCCGGCCCCTGGTAGTCCGGAAGGGCTCGTTCGAGCAGCCCGCTCGCGAGATCGGCGGAAACGGTGCGAATGGGCATCAGCGCCAGGCCCCGGCCGCGGACGGCGGCCTTGCGCAGTGTGAGATAGCTGTTCGAGGAGTAGACCGCCGTCGGCACTTTCGAATGGATCTCCTGGCCGTTCCCACGCAGGTGCCAGATCGGGTCGTTGAGGTGAATGAGGCAGTCGTTCTCGGCGAGCTGCTGGGGATCCTTGAGCGGCGGTCGTGCGGCCAGGTACTCCGGTGCGGCGCACAACACGTACTCGATGTCCGCCAGCTTCCGGATCAGCATGGTCGAGTCGCGCAGATCCCGGGTGTGAAAGGCGACGTCATAGCCCTGGTCGAGAAACTCGAACGGGCGGTCCGACATTCCGCCGACCTCGAATCGCACATGAATCTTCGGGTGGTCGACGGCGAAGTCCGCGATCGCCTCGCCGAGGTCGAGATTTCCGATCCATTTCGGACAGATTACTGCCAGTGGCCCTTCCACTCGCTCCCGCAGGCCGCGGAGTGCGGCGTCCTCCGCATCCATTTCCTGTAGCACGCGGTCGGCGAAGTCGCGGTAGCGCCGGCCGGCGGCGGTCAGGGTCACGGCCCGCGCAGTGCGGTTCACGAGTCGAATGTCGAGTTGTTTCTCGAGTTCCGCGACATGGCGGGAGACCAGCGATCCCGAGATGTTCAGCTGTCGTGCCGCACGGCTGAAGTTACCTTCGTCGGCGACCCGGACAAAGCTCCGCATTACGGTCAGGCGATCCATCTGTGAAATCCCTTTTTTCGCCGAGACAAGGTTCCGATGGTAACGCCCGACCGGACTGGTCGTAAACCTCTCACCGACCGTGACAAGAGCAGGGTCGCGGTCGGTGAGAGATTCGTTTCCCAGCGGTATGCGGGCCGGCGTCGTCCCGGTCGGGCCCGCCCTGAAACGGGTTACCCGGCGCCGGTCAGGCTCGCCGCCGACGCGGATGCCGGTGCATCGCCGCTGTCCGTTCTCTCGCTGCGGGCGGTGTCACTATCCGTGTCACCGGCCGTAGCGGAGTCGTTCTCGGTGGCACTCGCGGTGTCGTCGACTGTGGTGGTGTCACTGTTGGTGATGCTGTCACGGTCGTCGACAACGGCGCCGTCGGGCACAACGGCGCTGTCATCGATACCGCCGGCGGGGGCGGCGGTATCGCTGTCGGTGGCAGCGACGCCCTCCGCCTGTGCGCGGGCGGAGGGGCGGAGAGCCTGGCGGGCGGCCGAGGCGAAGGTCGCCGCCACGATCGCGTCCGGCGAGATCCGGTCGGTGAGCTCCTCGGCCACCGCGCCGTCGCGCAGGACGAGCACCCGATCACACAGCAGCGCCAGCTCGTTCTCGTCGGAGCCCGCGACCAGCACCGCGCAGCCGGTGGCGGCCGCCGACCTGATCGTCTCGACGATCGTCTGCCGCGCTCCGACGTCCACCGCCTGCGTTGGCTCGTGCAGGGCCAGCAGCCGTGGGTGGGTGGCAAGCCATTTGGCGAGCAGGACCTTCTGCTGGTTGCCGCCGCTCAGCTTGCCGACCGGCATCGACGGCCTGGGGGGCCGGACATCAAGCGCGCCGATCCAGTGCCGCACCATCGAGTGTTCGGCGCCGCGGTTCACCGGTTTCCACCTGCCGTGCCCCTGGGATCGCGGCAGCGCGATGTTCTCCGCGATCGACAGCTCGAATGCCAGCCCCGCGTGCTCGCGCCCCTCGGGAACGAGCGCGACGCCGGCCGCGATGGCCCGCTGGGTGTCGAGTTCCGTCAGATCCAGATCGGTGGTGCCGACGGTGAACCTGCCGGCCCGGGCGGGACGTGCCCCGGCGACGAGGTAGGGAAGCTCCTCGTAGCCGGACCCGGCGAGGCCCGTGACGCCGAGGACCTCCCCGGGTTCGATACGGAGATCCACCTGATCCAGGACCTTGCCCGAGACTCCGGTGAGCCTGATCGTGGCCGGCCTGGTGCCGCCGGCGGGCGTGCTGCTGTCGGCGGGCGTGCTGCTGTCGGCGGGCACGGTGCCGTCGGGGCCTTCCGACCTGTCGTTGTCGGAGACCTCATGAGCGGCAGAGCCGTCAGCGGTGCCGGAGATCTCGGGTGAGTCGCCGGCGTCCTCGGTCTCGACGATGGCCGGCCCACGCCCCAACCGGTGGGTGGGCACGTCGCGGGCGGCCTGGGCCCGATGCCCGACCACGAGCTCGGCGAGATCGGCCTCTCGCAGGCCCGCGGTGGGCAGGCCCGACTCGACCGCGCACCCGTCGCGTAGCACCGTCACCCGGTCGGCCGCGTCGACGACCTCCTCGAGCCGGTGGGTGATCACGAGCGCCGCTGTCCCGGACGACACCACTTCGTCCAGCATCTCGTAGAAGCGCTCCAACGAGCGCCGGGTAAGGGACCTGGTCGACTCGTCGAAGATGATCAGCCCGGATCCCTCCCGTGCGTCCTGGATCGCCCGCGCGATCGCCACGGTCGCCCTGTCCTCCTCAGGCAGGGACCCGACCTTGGCCTCCAGCGGCACGGAGCGACCGAAGCGATCGAGGACCTCTCGGGCCTCGGCGAGTTCGTGCTTCCAGTCGATCCGCCGGGAGAACCGGCTGGCGCGCAGCCGGCCGGCCCGCAGGTTCTCGACCACCGAGTAGTCGTTGACCAGGCCAAGACTCTGATGGACGACGGCCAGCCCGTGCGCGCGCGCGTCGAGCGGGCGGATGGGTAGCCGCAGCAGGGTGCCGTCGACGAGGACCTGGCCGCCCGGATCAGGCGCGTGGTATCCGGTGAGCACCTTCGCCAGGGTCGACTTTCCGGAGCCGTTCTGCCCGATCAGGCCGTGGATCTCACCCGGGTGCAGATCGAGCGCGACCTTGCGCAGGACCCGGGCGCGGCCGAACGTCTTCGAGATCCGGTCGATCCGCAGCCGTGGCACCGTCACCGCACTCGATTCGGCTGCCCTCACGGTCAACCCAGTCCCCACAGCGCGCGGAACTTCGCCGGGAAGTCCGTCGGGCCGAACCACTCGCCGGTGGCCTCCGCCTCACTGCTGACCGTGATGTCCTTGACGTTGTCCCGGGTGAAAAGCCGGATGGGGATCTCGTACTCGGGCAGCGGCAGACCGAGCATCATCCGGATGGCCGCGTCGGCGTCGACCCAGCCCTGGAACACGTTGGCCTGGCCGGAGTCGACGTGGAGGAACTTCCCGGAGGCCAGCATCTGCAGGCCGGTGATCTGAGCGGATCCCGCCGCGCCGCGGATGGACGACGCCTTGCCCGACTGCTGGACCCCGTTCAGGGTCGGCTGCAGGTACTGCTCGAACTCGGACACCACGTAGCCGACACCCGGGGTCGTGAGAATCGCGGAGCTGGTCGAGGACGCGATCAGGCTGAAGTTCGCCGAGGAGATCTTGTTGACCTTGACCTCGCAGTCCGGGCAGTGCGCCTTGTACTCCTCCTGCGCGGCGGCGACATAGGCCTGGGTCGACGGCGAGTCCGTGCTGCCGTTGATGACGACGTTGGCCTTTCCGCCCGAGTCCACGATGATCCAGTCGGCGATGGCACGCTGCTGGGCCTTGCCGGCGCCCTCGATGTAGCCCAGCCTGTCGCTGGCGGGGTGGGCGGAGTCGGGGATCTGGTTCGTGATCAGTACCGGAATGCCCTTGCTCTGGGCGGCGCCGAGAGCGTTGCCGGCCAGAGCGTAGGGGATCGCGTCGGTGATGATGGCGGCGGCGCCCGCGCCCGTCGCCTGGTTCACACAGGAGGTGATGTCCGACGGGTTGGAGTTGCCGTTGCAGACGTGGACGTCGACGCCGGCCGAGGACAGCGCGGACGTCAGCGCGCGTGCCGTGACCGTGAGCGCCGGGGCCTGCTGGGTGATCGGAATGTAGTAGACCGTCTTGCCGCGCAGCTTGTCGATGCCCTCGACCTCGTCGGTCGGGATCGGCAGGGTCTTCCGCGGGTTGCTCAGCTCCGTCACCTTGGCGGCCAGGTCACCGGCGGCCGTGCTGGCCCCACCGCCGGCCGTGGACGCGCCGTCGCTGTCGGTGGAGTCCGAGCCACAGCCGGCCAGTAAGCCCGCCGCGGTTAAGGCGGCGACCAGCATGGCCCATCGCTGCCGGCGAAACCGGGTGGCCGATCGCGGCGCACGTGCGGTAGTGATCACTTTCATCCTCCAGGCGGAGACTCCCGCGGCCGCGGCTACGGGACTGACTGAGCGGGAAGTAGGGGTCGCGGAACCGGGACTGGGTCACAGACCCCAGGAGCGTCGGTCAGCTCCCGGATCGGGCATGCAACAGCGTCGAGATCGTCACGGCGACGATGAGGACCCCGCCGTAGAAGACGTTCGAGATCCAGGCGGCCACGCCGAGCAGTTGGAGGCCCAGGATGCCGGTGGCGAGGAAGTAGACGGCGATGAGTGTGCCGAGCGGGTTGAACCGACCCGGCTGCAGGATCGCGGTTCCGAGGAACGTGGCCGCGAAGGTCGGCAGAAGATAGCTGTTGGCGACCGTCGGATCGAACCCGCCGGTCGCCGCCGCGGCCAGGACACCGCCGACACCGTTGATCGCGCCGGCCGTCGTGAAGGCGCCGAACCGCACGCGGTTGACCCGGATGCCGGCGAGCCGGCTCACCTCGCGGTTGGCGCCGACGAACCGCATGTTGCGGCCCAGCGGCGTCAGCATCAGCACGTAGGCGAAGACCAGCATGAGTCCTACGCCCTCGTAGAAGCTCACGGGCAGCCCCAGCACGTCGAACAGGGCGATCTTCGAGAAATCCGTGCTCAGCCCGCTGATCGGCGTCATGTTGCTGATCCACAGCGCGATGCCGAGCAGGAGCGTTCCCATCCCCAGCGTCACGACGATGGTGTTCACGCCGAGCCGGACGACCAGGGCGCCGTTGATGGCGCCGCACAGCGTCGCGATGGCGATCGCCGCCAGGCTCGCGAGCCACACGTTCCATCCGTGGTCGACGTTCAGGACCGGGACCAGGATCGCGGACAGGCCGAAGACGGCGGCGACCGAGAGGTCGACGAACTCGCCCACGCAGATGGTGCACAGCAGCGCGGCGGTGAGGAAGACGAGGGCCTGCTGGCTTCCGAAGATCGTCTTGGCGGTGCCGGAGGTCAGGAAGGTCTCCGGCACCGCGATCCCGTAGACGACCGCCATGATGAGCCAGACACCCAGCACCGCGAAGCGGGCGCCGTAGTGGCCGAGGCCCGCGCCCCCGCCAGGCCGCCTCCCGCGCCCGTGTCCCGCGCCGTGGCCTTCGCCGTGCCCGTGCCTGCGGCCGTCCGCATGCCCGTGACCGTCCGCGGCCTCCTCGTCCGGGCTGAGCACAGCCGTGCCCTGCCGGTCGGTGGACGACGCGGACCGCCGGGGTGACCGGATGCCCGGAAGGGACGACGCCATGCTCATGCGGACGGCGCCCCGTTCGACACCTGGGCGACCCGCGTGAAGCCGGAGATGTCCGGGAACGGGCTGGTGCGGTCCTTCTGAAGGTCGACCTGGAAGGTGTTGAGCAGCATCGCGAGCATCGAGAAGTTGCCCAGGCTGCCGATCAGGTCGACGAGCCCCTGCTCGCCGAACGTGGCCAGGCCCGCGGCGAAGGTCTCGTCGCTGACGAAGTGCTCGGTGAGGACCTCGGTCGCGAACTGGTAGAGCAGCTGCTCGTCCGGGTCGGTGAAGGCCGGGTCCTCGCGGCGGGCGAGGCGCTCCAGCGCCGCGCGGTCGACGCCCGCGTCCGCGGCCTTGTCGACGTGCGCGTTCCAGGAATACTGCGCGTCGAAATGACGGGCGGCGATCAGCAGGCTGAGCTCCCGCAGCTTCAGCGGCAGCGCCGACTCGAACCGGCAGAACGCGCCGAGTGCCTCGACCCGCTCGCAAAGATCGGGGCTGCGCAACCAGACCAGGAAAGGACCGCGGGTGCCGCCGCGCCGGCTGGTGATTCGATCGCTGATCTCCGCCTGCCGGGGGGACAGTGTTTCCAGCGGCTTGAGTCGCACGAACATCCTCCTCGATGTCGACCATGGCGAAAGTTGTGATTGGGGTAACGATGATGAACGTTCGACGTTGTGTCCAGAGCTGTCCGATGCCTGTTGGTGAAGACCCCGAAACATTAGAGTTCCGGATCGGCGATCGTGGCCCGTGACCGACCCACCTAACCTCAACCTGGACGATCCCGGGCTGTTCGGGGGCTTGACAGAGAGAGCTGAGGACTCGAGATGACGATCATCAGGACGCGGAACGTTACGCGCCTCGATCGCGGTGGCGCTGTGCGCACGATACCGCTGATTACCAGGTCCAGCGCCATCGAGAAAATAACGCTGACCTCCGGTATCAGCACCTACCCGGTGGGCTCCGGAGCGCCGCTGCACACGCATAACTGCGTCGAGCACGTGACGCTGCTGAGCGGTCTCGCCGAAGTTGAGATCGACGGTGAGCTGACCACGCTGGAACCCTACGACACCACCTATGTCGAGGCCGGAATTCCGCATCTCTTCCGCAACATCGGGGATGTCCCGATGACGATTCTGTGGGTCTACGACTCGGCGTTCGTGACACGCACCTTCATGGCGACCGGCCAGACCGTCGAGCATCTGTCGGAGGCCGACAGGATGGTCAACGACTGAGCCGTCACACCGTTCCCGCCCTCCTGGACGCCATGGCGACCAGGAGGGCGATGTGTTTCCGGGCGGGGGCGGTCAGACCGGGCGCACACCGTCCGGGATTGCCACACCGAGCGCGGCGGCCTGGTCGCAGAGCTTGGTGACCATCGGAACGGGCAGGGGGATGCCGCCGGTGAGCCGGTCGGCGAACGTGCGGGTGCCCCGCTCCCCGGGGACGAGGATCTCCGCGGACGGGTCGCTCGCGGGCAGCCTCTTGATGGCGTCGACCGTCTCGTCGACGATCCCCCGGAACTGGTCGACGGGCAGGAACGCCGAGATGTCCACGGCGAGCAGGGCTGCGTTCTGCCGGTGCCGCCGGCCCTCCGGGGTACCGCCGTGGAACGAGCTGACGATCGGGTTGGCTGTGAGGCCGCTGGTCAGCAGCTCGAAGACAAGCGACATCCCGGCGCCCTTCGCGCCGCCCATCGGCAGGGGCACGGCGGCCTCGGCCGGGTCGGTGGTGGGCCGGCCGTCCTTCGTCAGGGCGGCGCCCTCGGGCAGCGGCCGCCCGCTGCTCTTGTGCTGGGCGATCCGGCCGAGCGCGATGACCGCCGTCGCCATGTCGAGCAGGACGATCGGATGGCGGCCCGCGGGCACCGCGACGGACAGCGGGCTGGTCGCCACACCGGCACCGGTGCTGCCGGTGTAGGCCATGTTCGGCACGCCGGCGACGATGCCGAGGCCCGCCATCCCGTACTGGGCCGCGCATTCGGTGTAGTAGCCGATCGCGCCGGTGTGCACGGTTCCGCGGACGGCGACCCAGGCGATACCGCTCGACCGGGCCATGCTGACGGCCTGGTGCATGGCCATCGACAGCGCCACCGGGCCGGGGGCGGAGTCCGCGTCGATCACCGCGACGGCCGACCGCAGCTCGTCGACCGCGATCTGGGGCCGCGGGTTCGCCTCGCCTTTCTCGAACAGCTCAAGGTAGCGGGGGATGCGGGAGACTCCGTGCGAGTCGACACCACGCAGGTTCGCCCACACCAGGACGTCCGCGATCGTGTCGGCGTGCTCCCGGCTGGTGCCGGCCGCGACGAAGATGTCACTGACGAGTGTGCGCAACGCCTTGTCCGGCACGATGGTGCGGGGGGCAGGCATGGGAACCTCCGATGGTTCAGGCAGCGATGGCGGCGATGACAGCGAAGCTCGCAACACCGTCCGTCCGGTGAACGCGCGCCGGACGGACGGCGACGAGGCCGAGTGAACGAACACGGAGCGAACGGGCCGGGACCGAGGCTGTGGCCCGGTTTCGCCCGGCCGGCGGGCGGCTACAGCGGGAGATGCACGTCGACCAGCGCGGTGACGCCGGCCCGGACGCTCGCCAGCGCCGCCTCGAGGACGGGGCGTAGATCGTCGGGGTTGGTGACGGTGTGCCCGGCCATCTCGAACGGTGTGACCAGGGAGGCCAGATCGGGCTGGTCGGTGAGGTCCACACCGCGGAAGTCGCCCTCGGTGACCGCTGTGCCCTGCGGGTAGAACCGCAGGTGGTTGAGCTTCATCGACCGGTACTGCCGGTTGTTGAAGACCACCACCAGCAGCGGGAGGCCGAGAGCGCGCGACGCCGCGAGGGACTGCACGATCGGGTTGTAGAGGAACGAGCCGTCGCCGATCGTGAGGACGACCTCACGATCCGGATCGGCGAGCTTGACTCCGAGCGCCACGCCAAGCCCCTGGCCGAGGCCGCCCTGGACGTAGGAGTACCGGCCCGGCTCCTCGGCCCGCAGATGCTGCGCGATGGCCCTGCTGTGCGTGATCGTCTCGTCGACGACGGCCGCTCGCGGGTCGATCAGGTCGCGCAGTTCCCTGACCACGGCCGCGGCGTCGAGACCGTCGCCGGCCGCGGCCCGTGCCGGTCGGGGAGCGGCGAGTACCGCGCGCCGGGCGGCAACCCGCTCGTCGTCGACACCGAGCTCCTTGACGCCCGAGACCAACGCTCGCAGCGTCGGCCCGACATCGCCCTCCAGGTACTGATCCGCGACGAGCACCTGGTAGTCGCTGTACGGACGGTGCGGGACGTCGTCGACGACGAGTACCTCGGCGTCCGCGGGGCGGTTGCTGGGCGGGTACCAGGGCGCACGGCAGCAGACCAGGACGATCAGGTCGGCCTCGGCGAACAGCGCGCCGCCGTCGCCGCCGCGGTGCAGCTCACTGGTGCGCGGGAAGTTGGCGCACACCGCTGACTGCGGCTCGATCACGGGGATCGAGAGCAGCTCGGCGAGGTCGACCAGCGCGGCGAAGCCGTCGGGATGCCGGCCGGCCGACTCGGTGACGATGACCGGGTGCTCGGCGGCGACGAGCCGGCGGGCGGCCTCGGCCAGATCGCGCTCGGTGCTGACCCGGCTGCCAGGCAGGGCCACGGGCCGGATGGCCGTCGCTGCAGGCTTCCATGGTTCGAGCAGGACCTCGACCGGGACGTTGAGGTACACCGGACCGGCCGGCCCCCGGCGCGCGATCTCGGCGGCCCGGACCACGGAGCCGTACAGCGTGGACACGCTGCCGACCTGGGTGGACCACTTGACGAAGGGCGCGGCGACCGCCTGCGTGCCGCCGACGATGGACAGGTTGCGGTACCACTGCGAGCCGGGATCGGTCTCGGTCTCGCCATAGGTGATCGACTCGGAGGAGCAGACGACCATTCCGACATTGGCCAGCAGCGCGCCGTGGATGCCGCAGGCACCCTGTAAGAGACCGGGAACCGCGTGCAGCAGGACCATCTGAGGTCGGCCGGTAACCAGCCCGTACCCCGTCGCCATCGCCACGGCGAGGGTCTCGTGCAGCAGATCGAGGTAGCGCGGCCCAGGCGTGCCGTTCTTCTCCTGCCGGGCGAGCGCCTCCCACACCGGCGCCCACTCGGAGCCCGGCGAGGAGAAGATGACATCCACCCCCAGATTCCGGCAGGCCTCGAGGATCGCCTCCCCGCCGTCCTTCTGGTCCTTCTCGTCCGTCAGGTCCGTCACGACGCCGCCTCCGCGCCGCCGGCACCTGAGCCGACCGTGAGCTGGGCGTCCTCGATCGGCCACTCGAGGCACTCGCAGATCCCGCGGCCCATGATCCACTCGAGTTCCTCGGTGGTGAAGCCGAAGTGCTCGGTGAACTGCGCGATCGTGTCGGAGTAGGTCAGGCCGTGACCCATGAGACGGGTCAGGTCCGTGCCCCAGAAGCAGCGCTGCGGACCCATCGCGTCGACCATCTCGCGAACGTACTTCGCGAGGTTGAGGTTCGGGAACGGCTGGGTCGAGTAGCCCGGGATGGCGGAGACCTTGACGTAGATGTTGGGGTGTTTGTGCAGGTCGGCGGTCTCCTTGACCCAGTAGCCGATGGCGTCGTCGACGCAGCGGGCCATGATCCCCATGTGGTCGATGATGATGCGCAGGCCGGGGTGGCGGGCCGCGATCGCGCCCAGCTCGGCCTTCCAGATCGGCGCGTGCACCATCGTCTTGATGCCGAGCTCCTCGGCCAGCGGCCAGTACCAGTCGTTCGTGCCGTCGATCATCCAGTTCCGGTCGATCGGCCGGTGGAAGGTCAGCCGGGTGCCCTTCACGTACGGGTTCTGCGCGAAGTCGCGCATCATCGCCGCGCCCTCGGTCGGCTTGTTCTGCGGGATCCGCGCCATGATCCCGAAACGGTCCGGGTGTGCCTCGCACGCCTCGAGGGCGTAGTCGATGCGGTCACCCTCCCACGACGGCGGCAGGATGAGCGCGCGGTTGACCCCGGCGTCGTCCATCAGCCGGAGCGCCTCCTCGTAGCTGAACGCCTCTTCGCGGTGCCCGTTGAGACGGATCCGTTCGCGGGCCCCGGGCACCCACGGCCGGTCGGGGGTCTCCTCGAGCCAGACGTGGATCTGCGAGTCGACGATGAACATCTGTGGCGTCCTCGATTCGGGATGGGGGAACGGGCCGCGGCGCCCACCGGGCCACCGCTGGAAACCTGGGAACTACGGAGAGAAAGTCGTGGTCAGGAAAGGTCGTGGTCAGGACGACTGACGCGCGGCGATCTGGTCGACGACGTGCTCGGCGATCGCCAGCGACGAGGTCGCGGCCGGCGACGGGGCGTTGCGCACCGCGGTCACCGGGCCGAGCCTGCTGATGCGGAAGTCGTCCACCAGGGAGCCGTCGGCGTCGACGGCCTGCGCGCGGACCCCGGCCGGCGCGCGGACGACGTCGGACGTCCGCAGGTCAGGGACGTACTCTCGGGCCGCCGCGAGGAAGACCCGCCTGGACAGCGATCCGCGCATCTCCCCGAGGCCGGCCCGCCAGTGCTGGCGGAACAGCTTGCGGGCCCCGGGCCAGCGCAGCACGGCGGCGAGGTCGCCCGGGCGCAGGTCGCGGCGCCGGTAGCCCTCACGCGCCAGCGCCAGTACCGCGTTCGGGCCGATGTCGACGTTCCCGTCGACCCGCGGGGTGAGGTGCACGCCCAGGAACGGGTAGGCCGGGTCGGGAACCGGGTAGACCAGCCCGCGGACCAGCCCGGTCCGCGCGGGCACCAGCCGGTAGTACTCGCCGCGGAACGGCACGATGGCCGGCCCCGGGTCATCGCCGGCCAGCCGGGCCACGGAGTCCGCCTGCAGCCCCGCGCACAGCACGACCTGGCCCAGTTGGTAGGTCTGGGAGCCGGTGGTCCGAGAGCTGGCCGTGACGGTGACCGCGTCGGCGCCGGCCGGCCTGATGCCGGTGACCGTGGTGGCGAGCAGGATCTGGCCGCCGGCGGCGACGACGTCGTCCGCCATGGCCCGGGCGATCGCCGGGTAGTCGACGATGGCGGTGGTCGGCGAGTGCAGCGCGGCCACACCGGTGACGTTCGGCTCCAGCTCGCGCAGTCCGGCCTGGTCAAGCCAGCGGATCCCGGGAACGCCGTTGCGTCGGGCGCGGCCCTCGATGGCCCGCAGCCGCCCGGCCTCCAGGTCGTCGCGGGCGACGACGACCTTGCCGATCTCCCGGAACTCAAGGCCGTGCTCGGCGCAGAACTCGCGCAGCAGGAGAACACCACGACGGCACAACGTCGCCTTCAGCGAGCCCGGCTGGTAGTAGAGCCCGGCATGCACGACGCCGGAGTTGTGCCCGGACTGGTGGGTCGCGAGCTCGTCCTCCTTCTCGAAGACGACGACCTCCCGGCCGAGCTGGGCCAGCCGGCGGGCGACCGCGAGGCCGACGAGGCCGCCGCCGACCACCCCGACCCGTTCGCGGGCCGTGCCAGCCGCGGTCATGAACCCGGCTCGCAGCGCATTGCGACGGTCTTGACCCGCGAGTAGAAGCGGAGGCCCTCGTAGCCCTGCTCCTTGACCGTCGACCCGCCGGAGTCACCGAAACCGCCGAAGGGCATGTGGACGTCCCAGCCCGAGGTCGGCAGGTTCACCGAAACCTGGCCGGTGTCCACCCGGTCGGCGAAGGCGTGGGCGTGGCCGAGGTCGCGGGTGAAGACCGCGGCGGCCAGCCCGTAGGCGGAGTCGTTCGCGGCGGCCACCGCCGCGTCGAAACCATCCACCACCTGCACAGCGAGGACCGGGCCGAACACCTCGTCGCGCCAGATTCCCATCGCCGGGGTGACCTCGGTGATGACGGTCGGGGTGACGAAACAGCCATGGGCCAGCGGGCCGTCCGCCGGGGTCGTCCCGCCGGTGGCGATCACCGCTCCCTCCTGGCGGGCGCGCTCGATGTGGCCCAGGACGTCGTCGCGGTGGCGCCGGCTGACGAGCGGGCCCACCACGACGTCCGGATCGGTGCCCCGACCGTAGGGGATCGCCTCGGTGGCCTGGACCAGACCGGCGATGAACTCGTCCGCGATCTTGCTGTCGACGATCACCCGGCTGGTGGCGGTGCAGCGCTGCCCGGTCTGCCCGAACGACGCCGCGGCGACGGTCGGGACGGCGAGCGCCAGATCGGCGTCGGCGAGGACCACCGAGGCGTTCTTGCCACCGAGCTCGGCCTGCACCCGCACGGTGCGGTCCGCGAGCCGACGCTTGAGGATTCGTCCGACCGCCGTGCTCCCGGTGAACGACACCGCGGCGATCCGCGGGTCGTCCAGCAGCGCCGCCTCGATCTCGCTGATGCGTCCGAGGGCGAGCCCGAGCACCCCGGCGGGCAGACCGGCGTCGTGCAGGGAGCGGGCGAGGTGCACCGCGACCAGCGGTGTCTCGGACGCCGGCTTGAGGACGACGGCGTTGCCGGCGATCAGGGCCGGGGCGGCCTTGCGGGCCGGGGTCAGCAACGGGTCGTTCCACGGGGTGATCAGGCAGACCACCCCGAGCGGCTCCGAGCGCACGGATGTCTCGGTGCCCGGGCGGCTGTCGGCCAGCAGATGCCCGTAGGGCTGGCGGGCCATGCTCGCGTAGTAGTCGAAGAAGTCAGCGGCCTTGGTGACCTCGACCGTGGCCTCCGCGAGGGTCTTGCCCATCTCGGCCACCAGGTCAGCGGCGATCTCCTCGCGACGTCTGCGCAGGTCGGCGGCCGCGTCGATCAGCACCTGGGCGCGGCTGAGCAGTCCGGTGGCGCGCCACCGGACTGCTCCCAGCGCCGCCGCGTCGTAGAGCTCGGTCACCTCCGCCGCGGACATCGCCGGAACTCGCCCGACGACCCGGCGCACGTCCGCCGGGTCGACGACGTCGATGTGCCGGCCGTCGGCTGGCATCAGCCACTGCCCGCCGACGAGCCGCGGCACCGCCCTTGGTGGCATCAACTCCGACCGTCCTCTCGAATCCTGGAGACCTGCAACCTGGGGGCCAAACGGCCCTTCGGCAGGTAGGAACCGAGCCTAGGAGGCGGATCAGAACAGTGAAGACCGTAAACCGGCAAACTAAGGTTTACGGTCCTCATGCGGGCCGGTGCGGGCGAAGTGGTCCGGGTCAGGCCGATCGACGGCCATGATGGGTGGGCCCTCGAAGAAGCCGCGCGCAGCAGGAGTGAACCTTTTCCATCTCACGGCGTGTGGGCAGGGGTGGGACGGGTCCGAGTCGACGATGGAGAAGGTTCAGAGAAGATGTCGTCCGTGATAATTGTTCACTATAAGGTGAAGCCCGGTTTCGAGGAGCACGTCGCGCATTCTCTGGCGCGGATGGTGGAACCCACCCGGGCCGAGCCGGGAAACCTCGCGTACAACGTCTGCCGGTCGCCGCAGGATCCGGCCGTCTTCGCGATCTACGAGGAGTACGTCGACGCGGCGGCGGTCACCGCGCATGCCTCGTCGGACTATTTCGAGCACTGGCTGAAAAATGAGACGCTGCCGTATCTCGAGGAGCGCCGGCGGCATGACCTGGTCGCGCTCTGAACAGCAGGGGCGGTCAGGCCCGGAACCGATCCCCCCGGTCCTGACCGCCCCCGCGTCACCGGCGGCTCAGGCGGCTCAGGCGGATCCGCTCGTGACCGGGGTGAACTCCAGGTGCAGCTCGGTCAGGCCGCGCAGCACCCAGGTCGGCTCGTACTTGAACCGGCGGTCGCCCGCCGGGCCGTGATGCTCCTCGGAAAGCCGGATGTCGCGGGTGCGGTCGAGGATGCGCTCCAGGCTGATCCGGGCCTCGACGCGGGCGAGGGGCCCACCGGGGCAGGAATGAACCCCACGGCCGAACGCGATGTGCTGGCGGACGTTCTTGCGGTCGTGCCGGAACTCGGCCGGGCACTCGAAATGGCGCGGATCGCGGTTCGCCGCCCCGTTGAGGAGCATGACCGGGGTACCCGCCGCCACCTCCACGCCGCCGACCGTCGTGTTCCGCCGCGCCAGCCGGAAGTCGGCCTTGACCGGGCTCTCGACCCGCAGCGACTCCTCGATCAGGTCGGGGATCAGCTCACGGTTCGCCCGCAGCTCGTCCTGGACCTCCGGGTTCTCGGCGAGGTACTTCAGCACGGCACCGAGCAGGCGGGCGGTGGTCTCCTGCCCCGCGGCGAACAGGAAGGTCGCGGCACGGACGACCGCGATCACCTCCGGAATGCTCCCGTCGGGGTAGGTCGCCGTCGCCATCTGGGTCAGCACGTCGTTGCGCGGGTTCTGGCGGCGGTCCTCGATGTACTTGCTGAACCAGTTGTCCAGCCAGCCCAGCGCGTTCAGCTCGCCGTCGGAGTCCCCACCGGCGCCGATCTGGCCGGGGCTGGTGCTCAGCCCGAATCCCTTCCGGAAGCGCTCGTGGTCGGCCTCGGGGACACCCAGGACGTCGGCCACCGCGAGCATCGCGAACGGCTGCGCGTAGGCGCGGATGAACTCGCACCTGCCGGAGTCGATGAACTCGTCGAGCTGCCGGCCGGCCAGCCCCTGGATGAACTCCTCGTTCTCCTGCAGCCGTTTCGGCGTCAGCATCCGCATGACGAGCGCACGCTCGTTGGTATGCATCGGCGGGTCCATGGTCACCATGTGCTCGTTCATCGGCAACTGGTCGCGGTGCTCGTCGATGATGGCGCCGACGTCGTCACCCTCCAGCGGCACGGGGAAGACCGCGAAGGGGCCGACCACCGAGTTGCATGAGGAGAAGGTGTCGACGTCGCGGTACACCTCGGTGGCCTCGGCATAGCCGGTCACCGCGACGACCCCGAGATGCGGCAGCGGCAGCACCGGGCAGGTGGCACGTAGATCGTCAAAATACGGATACGGGTTTTCGACGAGCGATTCGTCGTTGAAGAAATCGATCGTCTTCCAGTCGGTCAACCCGCTCTCCCTCCGAGTGGCGCCGCGCGCGTCAGAAAATTATTGGGCGAGTGCCCAATACGTGTTGGGCACCTGTCTAGCACACGTGCGGAAGCACGAGCAACCAAACCGGGCCTTTTCGGTCGTCGGCGCGGACCCGTGGCATCGGTGACCATGCACCGCGAGATGGAAAAGTCTCACCGATCGCGCCGCTTCGTCCGCCCTGCCTCACCGCGGTCCGGCCGGTGCCGGCGCGCAATCCGTTGCGGGCGGCGCCGAAACGCGGCTCAGGGTTTGGCGAAGCCGTCGTCTCCGGCCAAGAGCACCACCAGAAGAGTGCGGAGCTGGTCGAGGCCGTCGGGACCGAGGAGCTCCGACCACTCCTGCTCGACCGCAATCGCGGTGCGGCGCATCGCGCGCAACGCCGCCAGACCCGCGCTGGTCAGCTGCACCAGCCGGGCCCGACCGTCGTCGGGATCGGCGATCCGCTCGACATACCCGCCCCGCTCCAGGGTGGTCACCACCTGGGCTATCGCCTGCCTGGTCACCCCGAGGCCCTCGGCGAGCTCGGAGACGCGGCGACCCCCGCCCAGCAGGGGCACGAGCAGCTGCGCGTGGCCTGGGCGCAGGCCGGTGAGCCCGGCGGCGGCGAAGCCCTCAGCCACCCGGGCGGCTTGCAGCCTGGCGACTCTCTGCAGCAGGGCCGGGGTCGTCTGCGCGGCGACCGGCCGGAACATCTGGCTCACGGAGGTATCGTGCCATTGCAAATAGGCAAGGTACTTGCCTATTCTGTCGGCATGTCGATCTCGGTGCTCCGCGCACATCGGCGGGCTGTTCTGGGAGCCGCACTGCTCATGGCAGCCGTGCTGGTCACACTCCTGGTGGCCTGTGACTCGGGGGTACGGCGGTCCGGTCCGTCACGGCAGCGCCTCGGCGGCTCGGATTCCTCGCCCGCACCCTCGCAGCCGGCCGCCGGGGCACCGATTCCGACGGGTCGGTCGAGCTTCGCGTTGACGGTGGCGGGGGAGAAGGAGGAACGGACGGTTCATCTCTACCGGCCCTCCGGGCTCACTGGCCAGGTGCCCGTGGTCGTCATGTTGCACGGCGGGTACGGCAGCGGCACGCAGGCCGAGAAGAGCTACCGGTGGGACGATGCCGCCGACGCCGGGCGTTTCCTCGCCGTGTTTCCCGACGGGACCAGTCGCTCCTGGAACGCCGGTGGCACCTGCTGCGGTCCCGCCGCGGGTGACGACGTCGACGATGTCGCGTTCCTGCGGGACGTCCTCGCGACGCTGGGCGGCCGGATCGACGTCGACCCGCGCCGTGTGTTCGTCACCGGGATCTCCAACGGCGGCGCGATGGCCTATCGGATGGCCTGCGAGACCGACCTGTTCGCCGCGGTCGCGGCTGTCTCGACGACGATGCTGGTCGACTGCTCGTCGGCGGCGAAGGCCTCCATCCTGCACATTCACGGCATCGAGGACAAAGCCATCCGGTACGACGGCGAGCAGGGCGACCCGTTCAGTCGCCGGTACCCGGGCATCGACGGCCCGCCCGTTCCCGAGGTGGCCGCCGCCTGGCGCGCGATCGACGACTGCCCGCAGCCGTCGGTGACCGTCGAGGGCGTGCTGACGACGTCCGCCGCGGCCTGCCCCGACGGCCGCGCCGTCGAGCTGGTCACGATCGACGGCGCGGGCCACCAGTGGCCCGGCAGCGACGCGAAGGCGCTCACGCAGCTGCTGGGAGCGGACAAGCCGTCGGACGCCCTCGACGCGACCACGCGCATCTGGGACTTCTTCGCCGCGCACCCCGCCCCCTGCGCTGAGAGGTGGGAGGGGGCGCCGACCCGGTACCGCGACCGGCAACCGCGCTACCAGCGGTCGCGATGCAGGACGGTCTCCAACGGCTCGCGGGAAGCCGGGCGGAAACCGGTGCCGAGGGTGTGGGCGACCGGCACCAGCGCACCCTGGGTGTAACCGGGGGGAATACCCAGGAGCTCTGCGACCTCCCCGGCATGGGCCAGATGCAGGGTCGTCCAGGCGGTGCCGAGCCCGCGCAGCCGCGCGGCGAGCATGAAGCTCCAGACCGCGGGCAGCAGCGAACCCCAGAAACCGGCCTGTTGCGCGGCGGGAACCGAGGCGGCGTCACCCTCGATGCACGGAATGACCAAAACCGGCACCCGGTGCAGGTTCTCCGCGAGATAGCGGGCGGAATCGGTGACCCGGGCCTGGGTCGCGGCGCGCTCGCCCTCGTACTGCTGGGCATTGGCCCGGTCCGCGGCGGCCAGATATCCGGCGGCACCCTTGCGGTAGGCGTCGGCGATTCCGGCCCGCAGGCCGGGGTCGGTCACCACGAGCCAGTGCCAGCCCTGCCGGTTCGACCCGCTCGGGGCCTGCAGCGCGATCCGCAGGCATTCGTCGATCAGCGCCGGCTCGACCGGGCGGTCCAGGTCGAGCCGCTTACGGACGCTGCGTGTTGTCGTCAGCAGCTGCTCGGGCGTCAGATCAGCGATCAGATGAGGCTCAGGCAGGGCCACCGGACGCTCCTTGCACGCCGCACCCTACAGGCGCGGTCCTCGGGAAAGGGGACACCGGCACGTTAGCTCAGCCCGTCGGGATGCGGCCGAACCAGAGGAACGGGTCGTCGCCCACCATAGTGCCGGTCGTCAGGATGACTGCGGCGCAGAACAGGACCGGGACGACGACCTTCCGCTCCACCGTGCCGTTCGTCCGGGGTACCAGGACTGTCTCCATCCGCCAGTTCACCGGCCACAGCAATGGGCATCCGCGTGGGGTGAGGCAGTCTCCGAGCAGATGGGCCAGGGCACCGATCGTGACGGCGTAACCGGCGAAACCCATGTCGAGGTCGCGCATCAGGTATACGGCGATCCCGGCCGTCAGGCAGTCCTTCAGCCCGGACCAGACATCGTGCCCCTTGAAGTCCAGGCCGAGCCCACGCAGCCCGAAACCGACCAGCACGAACAGTGCGGCCCACCAGCCGTACCGGAGATGCTCAGCCAGCAACCCCATGAGGATTCCCATGGCGACCGCGAACAGCAGCGAATGGGTGGCGTGCCGATGGCCGCCGGACAGGCGGCTCACCCACCGGCACAACGTCTTCGTCAGCGGCCCCAGCGTGTTGGCGATCCGGCCCGACGGGTGGTCGATGTCGGGCAGCAGGCCCGCGCCGGCGGCCACGACCGCACCGGCGATCAGCTGGCTGGAGGACAGCGACAGCGCGTGCGAACCCAGCAGCTCCTCCCGCGAGAGCAGCGGAGCGGCCGCCAACCAGGCCACTCCGCCGCTCAACACGTGCGTCTGCCCCATCACGTCGCATCATTCCCATTGATCGGCACCGGCGGACTTTAGCGGGTACGGCACCCACAGCGCACGTGACGCGCCAAGAGGACATCCCCGGACGAGATGGGCCGCCGGCCGGCGGCGGGTGTCGGAGAGCCGGTGCCCTCCACCGCCGCGCGCCGCAGGGGACCCGTCTCAGTCCAGTCGGTCCCCGCAGAAGTCAGTCTCCACGACTTCCATGCCGGTGCCGGCCGCGTTCACCCGGCTGAACGAGTAACACTGCTCGACCTTCCCGAAGTCCGCATCAAAGTCGATCTTGTTGGTCAGGCCGCCGGCGTTGTAGTCCTTCACCGCGCGCAGGCCGTCGATGAAGCCCTGACGGGTCGGGCAGTCGCCGGCTTCCTCCAGACCGCGGACATAGATGTCCCCGACGAGGTAGCCCACCAGGGCCAGGGTCTCGTTGGCGTTCTGGAGGGAGGGCGCGTAGGCGGAGATGGCATTGCGGTAGGCGGTGTTCGCCGCCGACTCCACCTCCAGCGGGAGATAGCTCGTGAAGGTGGTGACGCCGGCAAGGTTGGTGCCGTACTGCGCGAGCAGCTCCGGGGTGGGAGCCTGGGCGGCGCTGAGAATCACGTTGAGCTGCAGTCCCGCATCGCGTACCGCAGAGATGATCTTCGCGGTGCCGGGCGCGTCGAGGTTGCCGACGAAGGTGTCGGCACCATCCGCCCTGATGTGGCGGATGACCTCCGCGATCTGGCTGGCCGACGGATCGTTGTCACCGGCCACCAGGGAGGAGGGGATCCCGACCGCGTTGAAACTGGTCGTGAACTGGTCCGCGAACGGTGTGGACACCGACGAGTCGAGAGCATTGTGATAGATGATCGCGCGCGTTCCGCCGTACTTCTTGGCGAACTTGCCGAAGGTGTTCACCGTGCCCGTGCCGGAGAAGTTATAGGCGAAGGTGAACATGTTGCGGTTCTTCGCCCACACGTCCTCGACCGCGAGGCCGACGACCGGAACCCCGGCCTTCATCAGGTACTCGGCGCCACCGCCGGTCACCACGCTGCCCTCGAGGACGGCGAAGACCCGCTCCTTCTCGATCAGCTCCTGGCTCACCGCAAGATTCAGCGACGCAGTGCTCTCGTCGTTGCGCGGCGTGAGGACGAGATGGCGGCCATTGACACCGCCGGCAGCGTTCGCGGCCCCGAAGCGCGCATCAACCCCGGCCCGGAACGCGGTGAAGACATCGGCCGCCATGCCGGTGTCCGGATAGATGAGGCCGGCGTTCACCTGATTGGCGGTCACGCCAGGCGTGTTGCAGTCCGCTCTGTCGGCCGCCGTTGTTCCTCCGAGGCAGGCCGATAACGTCGTCGCGCTGAACAAGGCCGCAGCACAGCACGCCGCCGAATACTTGATCCTCACTATGCGCATCTCCCGAGGCGGATGTTGACCCAATTTGATGTCGTCCTTGTCGGGCCGCCAGCGTAGCGGACTATAGCAGCACGATCTCGGTGGTGGTGACCGTTGGGTAGCCGGACATCTCTGCGTTCAGGTGGCCGCGCTGGGCCGGTGTGGGTCAGATCTGCGCCGCGAGGTGAAAGACCTCCATGTCGAAACCGCTGCAAGCAAGGTGTGTTTCGTCGCCCGTCTGCTTGCCGGCAGGCTTGCCACCGCCGCGAACACCTTACCTAACGGACGGTCAGCTGATCGGAGTGATGCGCGGGTGTTGTGCCTCCATCGTCCGTCGGAATTCCCGTCACTGCTTTCGCCCTGCGGCCCGGGAGGGCGATGACCACGGCCGTCGTGGCACGAACCGAGGAGTGATCGACAAGGCCGAGTGGAAACAGGCCGTCGGTTGTGGTGGCGGGCCGCGCCGCTGAGGCCGACTACAGAGCAGACGATCCGGGCGCCGCGACGGCCCCACGGTGGCACGCATGGATGCCTGAACAGGCACGGGCAGGTGCCTCGGTGTGCGGCGGTGGACCAGGGCCGGAAAAGGGATCCCGCGGCAGGTGGCCGAATATCGGAAAATGGTGGTGGGAAGTTTTCGGTGGAACTAATCTGTGGTCGGATGATTCAAAATCCGAGGTGGGACGATGGAACCCCCGCCAACCGTGCCCGAATCTCGCGGTTCGGATCTCGGATTGTTTGTGGCGTGGGCTTCGCATTCCGCTGCTGTCTGAGAGTCGGCGCACTGGGGGATTCTCGGCGGAACGGGCTGGTCCAGACCATCTCGCTGGTCGGGTTCGACGAGACCGCGAAGTCATCGCGCCACGGCTAGATCTGACGCTCCGTCAGATCTGGCCTACAGGGTCTGGCGGGACCTGGGGCGGCGCAGGTAGATGGCTGGTCGTGGTCGACTGTGTGGGAGCTGTCGCACCGACGGTCCCGCTCGACACCCGGATGGAGCCCACGCTGACCAGCTTCCGAGCCGGTCATCTCCCAAGGTGCCCGATCCGCCCTTGCCGGCCGACCGGCAGGGGCGGATCGGACTGCGGCGTCGAGGTGTTGTTGCCATCGGTGGTGGACCAGTGGCCGCTGACGGATGCTGCCGGTAGCCTTCCGATCGCGACATGACGCGACGCGGCCGACCGCTTGACGACGCAACGGGCGGCCGCGTGGCCGTCGCCGGGACGCTGGACTGACCCACCGGGTACGGAGCAGGAGGCGAGTTCCCATGCGGATCGGGATGCCGCTGAACTACAGCGGAGGTTTCACCGAGACGGTCGCCGAGCTCGGCGACTTCGAACGGGCGGGTCTTGGGATCGTCTTCGTCCCGGAGGCCTATTCGTTCGACGCGGTGAGCCAGCTCGGTTTCCTGGCCGCCCGCACCGAACGCGTCGAGATCGCCTCGGGGATCCTGCCGATCTACACCCGGACGCCCACGCTGACGGCGATGACCGCGGCCGGGCTCGACTTCGTCTCCGGCGGCCGGTTCACACTGGGCATCGGGGCATCCGGTCCCCAGGTCATCGAGGGCTTTCACGGTGTGCCCTACGATGCGCCACTCGGCCGGACCCGGGAGGTTGTCGAGATCTGCCGGGCGGTGTGGCGGCGGGAGAAGGTCGAGTACAGCGGTCGTTACTACACCCTGCCGCTGCCGCCGGAGCGCGGCACCGGCCTGGGGAAGCCGCTGAAGATCATCAACCGCCCGGTACGGGAGCGGATTCCGGTGCTCCTGGCCGCGATCGGCCCGAAGAACGTGGCGATGGCCGCGGAGATCGCCGAGGGCTGGGAGCCCTTCTTCTTCCACCCGGAGAAGGCCGGCGAGGTATGGGGCGAGGCGCTGGCCGACGGCACGGCCCGACGTGACCCGGAGCTCGGCCCGCTGGACGTCGTCGTCGCGGCGCCGTTGGCGATCGGGGAGGGCCTCGACGATCTGCTCGACCTGATGCGTCCGTCGGTGGCGCTCTACGTCGGCGGGATGGGCGCGAAGGGCCGTAACTTCTACAACGACCTCGCCCGGCGGTACGGCTACGTCCGGGAGGCCGAGCTCATCCAGGATCTGTACCTGGCCGGGAAGAAGAAGGAAGCCGAGGCGGCGGTTCCGATCGAGCTGCTGCGGGCGACCGCTCTCATCGGGCCGGCCGGCTACATCCAGGAGCGGCTGGCCGCCTATGCGCAGGCGGGGGCGACAACCCTGAACGTGACCCCGCTCGCGCCCGACCATCGTTCCCGGGTGGCCGCCATCGAACAGGTGCGTGGCTGGATCTCCTGACGGCAGCCCCGACCGTAGCGCCGAAGCCGATCTCCAGTGGGCTGTCACACAGACCGCCCTCCGTGCCCGCGGTCGCGGGCCGCGCAGAACAGTGGCGTGGTTTGCTGGACAGGCCAGTGACAGGAGGGGCCGGCGGACGGAACGCCCGCGGTTGCGACAAGGCCTGGCGGGATGAAGGGGACGAAGCGACCGATGATTCTGCGTGAGCAGGTGTCCTTCGACGGCGCCGGGGTACGCCTGGCGGGCGACCGGTGGGATCCGCCCGGCGGCGGGCGCAGGGGCTTCGTCCTCCTGCTGCACGGTGGCGGGCAGACCAGACACTCCTGGCAGCGGACGGGGGAGCGGCTCGCCGGCCTCGGATGGGCGGCGATCTCCGTCGACGCGCGTGGGCACGGCGACAGCGAGTGGGCGCCGGACGGCGACTACAGCCATCGGTCCCTGGTCGCCGACGTCGGGGCGGTCGCACGCCAGCTCGATGAACCACCGGTCCTCGTCGGTGCGTCGATGGGGGGCATGGCGGCGCTCGTCGCCCAGAGCGAGGACCCGGGGCTCGGCCGTGCGCTGGTGCTGGTCGACATCACACCGCGGATCGAACCCGCCGGCACGGACAAGAT
Source organism: Parafrankia sp. EUN1f (assembly GCF_000177675.1). GTDB lineage: Bacteria > Actinomycetota > Actinomycetes > Frankiales > Frankiaceae > Parafrankia. The sequence goes on along the minus strand of NZ_ADGX01000033.1, from coordinate 4,077 downwards.
CTTCGCCTTCATGTCCTCGGCGCCGGACGGCTTCGCGTCGCTGGAGGAGGCGTCCGACGCCATCAGCGCCTACAACCCGCACCGCAAACGGCCCAAGAACCTCGAAGGCCTGAAGAAGAACCTGCGACACCGGGACGGGCGCTGGTTCTGGCACTGGGATCCCGCCTTCATGACCATTCGTGACGAGGCGGAACGCGGTTTCAGTGAGCTGGCCGCCAAGCGGGCGGCGCACCCCTCCGAAGCGGTCGTGTCGGCGCCATCCGCCCAGCCCGAAATGCTTTACGACGCTGCCCGGGCGATCCGGGTGCCCGCCCTGCTGGTTCGGGGCCGTCAGTCGGACATCGTCAGCGAGGAGGGCGCGGCGGAACTGCTGCAGCTCATCCCGCACGCCGAATACGTCGACGTCACCGGCGCGGGCCACATGGTCGCCGGGGACGACAACGACGTCTTCGCGGGCAGGCTCGGTGGCTTTCTCGACCGGCTTCCACCCTTGGCCGGCTGAGCGGAACAGCCGAACAACGGTCGGAACCTGCGCCGGAGCCGCCTGCGCCGGAGTCATCGGTGCTGTGGGCTCCGGCGCCGACTGGTGCAGGCGGCCGCCGGCCGACGCGGGTGCGGGCGGACCGGGCGCCGCTCAGTCCGCAGGGTTGCGTGAGACCTGGAACCAGCGGCGCTTGCCGAGCTTCACCGGCACCGGCTCGGAGCCCACGGTGACGACGGCGTCGGTGTCGTCAATCCGGTCGTCGCCCACGGTGACACCGCCCTGCTGGATGAGCCGCCGCAGGTCACCGTTGGACGGCCCCGCTCCGAGCAGGGTGCGCATGAGATCGAGGACCTTCATCGATGCCGTGTCGAGCACGACGTGCTCGGCGTCGGCGGGCACCTGACGGCGGCTGAAGGTCGTGATGAACCAGTCCCGCTCGGCGGCGGCCGCGGCCTCGCCGTCCCAACGGGTCACGATCGCGGTGGCCATGTCGTACTTCGCCTCGATCGGCGCGGTCTCCTGCTTGCTCAGCACGGCACGGATCGCGTCCTCCGGCAAATCGCTGTAGACCGTGAGGTACTGGCCGACGTACTGGTCGGGAACCCGCATGAGACGACCGAACTTCTCACGCGGGCTGTGATTGATGGCGACGTAGTTGCCGAGGCTCTTGCTCTGCTTCTCGCCGCCGTCGATACCCGGGGTTATCTTCGTGGTGATGACGACCTGCGGGGCCTGCCCCTCCTTCTCCTGGAGCGACCGGCCCATCATCTCGTTGAAAAGCTGGTCACTGCCGATGATGGTGAGGTCCGCGCGCAGGCACACCGAGTCCCAGCCCTGGATGATCGGGTAGACCAGCTCGTGGGCGGCGATCGACTGGCCCTCGCTCATCCGCTTACGGAACATATCCCGCGAAAGCAGCCGGTCCACGGTGACTCGGGACATCACGGTGAGCAGCTCCGACGGTGTCATCGCGTTCAGCCACTCGGAGTTCGGCCGGATCTCGAGTAGTTCGGGATCGGTCCGCAGTACCCGGGTGGCCTGCTCCTGAATCTGCTTCGCGTTCGCCTCGATCTCCTCGCGGGCGAGTACCGGGCGCGTTTTGCTCTTACCGGTGGGATCGCCGATCTGCGTCGTGAAGTCACCGAGCAGAAGTACGACCCTGTGCCCGAGATCCTGCAGCGCCCGGTACATCCACAGATTCACCGCGTGGCCGATGTGAAGATGCGGCGCGGTCAGGTCGACACCGTATTTCATAATCAGCTGCCGGCCACTCAGCAGCCGCGTGCGCAGCTCTTCGAGCGTCAGTATCTCGTCGGTCGTGCGCGCGAACTCGCTGAGGAGGCGGTCGACGTGCGCCCGGTCATTGATGACAGACATCTGGATCCTTGTGAGAGCTGATAATGAATCATCGTATCATGGTCGAGGTGGCCGACCGCTGATCCGGGTGGCCGGCAAGGCGGGGGTGCCGGCTCCGTGCATTGACCGAAACTCCGTCCGGGAACCGCGGCTGAAGCGGTGCCGAAATCAACGGATTGGTCGTCGGTGTGTGATATCGGGTTCCACTCACGGGGTGGTTGGACGGTGGGTCCGGGTGTCGCCGGTGACAGGGGGTGCCCCCGGCCTTGCCGGACCCGAGGTCCTTGGGGAGTGGCCTGAGTGCGGTGGAGCCGGGGTCGCTGTCGTCCCGAGCGCAGCCTCGGCGCGCACTGTCCATAGCGCAGTGCCCCGGGCGTACCGCGGCGCGGCCCGGAGGTGGCCGGCGGCCCAGGCCTGATGGGCGGAGTGGTGGGCATCCGGGCAGTGCGGCGAGCCCCGCTTCTTCCTAGCCGTTCGGTAGGTACTGCGGCGCGCTCTCGTCGCAATCGATCGGGCTCGGAGGGTGATTGGTGCGTGTGGCGGCAGGCCCGCTCTGTGGCAAACCCGGTTCAGGTGGGCACCACGGGTAGCGGCCGGCCTGTCCGTGGCCAGATTTCCGGTAACCGTTGATTGCGGCTCCGTGGGTTCTGTTGGGATTTCCCTGTGATGCTGCGTACCTCACACAAAGACAACTGTCCTTGCTCGTTAACATGCGCAACTATGTTCCCGGTTAATGGGCTGCGTGGATGGCCTGCGGTGTGGCGCTACCGGGCATTTGGTCATCTGCGGCTGCCGGCTTCCGGGCTCCGTTGTCGATGTCGGGTTCGCGTTGGAGAACAAATGACCTTAAGAAGACTGTCAGGGCTGTCGGGGGCTGTGGTGGCAGTCACACTTCTGGCGGGTGCGGTAAGTTGCGGCTCCGGATCCGGCAACGATGGTGTGGCGGCGTGTACCGGGCCTGGCGTGACCGTGGACCAGGTCAGACTCGGCATGGTTCTTTCTGATTCGGGCCCCGGCAGCGATGCCTTTTCGTCGGCCCGTGCCGGCGTGAACGCGCGGCTTGGTGTGGCGAATGCGGCCGGGGGCGTGAATGGGCGCCGAATCACCTATGAATGGCGCGACGACACCAGCTCGCAGCTGGAGAGCAATCAGGTGGCGCAGGACCTGGTCAAGGACGGGGTTTTCGGTCTTCTCCCGGTGACCACGGTGTTCGGTGACGCGCTGGAAAGCCTGAAGGACACCGGTGTTCCGGTGGTGGGCTTCGCGTCGCTGTCGACATGGGCGCGCTACCAGAACTTCTTCTCCTACGGGTACGTCGTCGACCCGACGGCCATCGCCCGCTACATCCAGCAGGCAGGTGGCAGCAAGGTCGGCTTCGTGATGACCGGTTCGGTGGACTCCGCGCTGCAGACCGCCCAGGAATACCGAGACGCCTTCGAACGGTTCGGGCTCAGGACGACCGAGACGGTTCCGTACGTGCACGGGGTCGACAGCCCGAACCAGACGATCTCGAAGCTGATCGCCGCCGACGCCGACACGATCATCGGCTTCACCGTGCCGACCGACCTGGCCGAGCTCGTCGTCGCGGCGCGGAACATGAGGATGAACCTGAAGTCGACAGTCTCGCTCGTCGGATATGACCAGAGCCAGCTGCCGACGGTGGGGCGGGATCTGGCGGGCGTCTCGTTCGACGTGCATTTCCGCCCGTTCGAGTCGTCCGACCCGGCCATCGAGAGCTACCGGGCCGCAATGGCCAAGTACTCTCCGGAGACCCAGCCGGCCCAGCAGTTCGCCATGCTCGGCTACATCTACGCGGACATGTTCGTCAAGGGGCTCGAACAGGCCGGCACCTGCCCGACCAGGCAGAGCTTCATGACCGGGTTGCGCGCGGTGCACGACTACAACGCGGGCGGTCTCATTGAGACGCTCGACTTCGCGACGAACGCCTCCGTTCCCTTGAGCTGCTACGCCTTCGTGCGTATCAACGCGACGGGCACGGATTTCGAGATGGTCAACGAGCGCCTCTGCGGCAGCGACACGGGCGGTCAGTAACCGCTGGTCCCCCGCGCGGCCCTGGAGTCACCTCGCCAGGGTTGCGCGGGGCCGTGCCTCACCCCGCGCGGCCGAGCCTGGACGTCATCCGCCAGGGCCGTGCCTCGCGCGCCGCGTGTCTCTCGCCTCACGCGTCCGGCGCCTATCGTCCCCCCGCGCCCCGCGCCCCGCGCCCGCGCCCCGCG